>NZ_CP023696.1:792500-1095250 GCF_008704425.1 Streptomyces fradiae ATCC 10745 = DSM 40063 | reverse complement strand
GCGACTACGCGGTGGCCGACGCCCAGCGGCTGCTCGCCCAGGCCCAGCACATCGCCGACGCCGAACGCGACGACGAGGGCGAGGCCGGCGCGTCCGCCGCGGTCGGCTCCAGCGTCCACGCGGCGATCGGGGTGCTGTTCGGCGAGTACGAGCCGGACGAGATCGCCTCCCGCCACAAGGAGTTCGGCCTGGAGGAGGGCGACTCCACCCTCTGGGTCGCCGCCGCGGACGAACTGCCCGAGGCGGGGGAGTGGCTCGCCACCCCCTTCGACCAGGCGGACCCGAGCCGCGTCATCTGCCGCTTCGACGTCAGCGCCGTCTTCGACGAGGACGAGCTGTACGAGGAGGACTCCACGGGCCGCTCCCACGAGCACCCCTGACCCCCGACCGCGACGGCCCCGGCCCCTCCGGCCGGGGCCGTCCCGCGCCCGCGCCCGCCCCCGCCCGCCGACGCCCCGCCCGACCCGGACGCGGGCGGCCCCGCCCGCCGCGTCCCGTCCGCCGGCACCGGACCCCGTGCGCGCCCGCCGGGACCGGGGAGCCGACGCCTCGCGTCCGGTACGGAGCCGCCTGCCGGCGCCCCGCCCTTCCGCCGCCGCTCACCCGCCCCGGGCTCCCTGCGCGCGCCCGCCCCGCCGGTACCGGGGAATCCGCGCCCCGCACCCGGCACGGAGCGCCCCCCGGCGCCCCTCCGGCGCCGGGAACGCCCCCATCCGCGGGACCGCGGCGCCCCTACTCCTCCTCCGCCGCCGGTACGGCCTCCAGCAGGGCGCGCAGCCGCGTCACCCGCTCCGGGGCCGCCGGACCGGCGACCGCCCGCGCCAGGGCCTGGTCCACCCCGTGCACGACCGAGAGGTGCCGCTCGCCCCGGCCGAACGCCGTGTACACCCACGCGCGGCTCAGTCCGCCCGCCGCGTCGCCCGGCAGCACCACGACCGCCGCCGGCCAGCGCATCCCGGCCGCCTGGTGCGCGGTCAGCGCCCAGCCGTGGCGCACCGCCGACTCCACCCGGTCCCGGGGGACGACCACCCGCTCCGGCCTCCCCTCGCAGTCGAGGTGCAGGCCCTCCGCGTCCGCCGACACGACCCGGCCCTGGACCGTGCGCCCCGGCGTACGCGCGTACGCCACCCGGTCGCCCGGGTCGAAGCCCCCGAACCGTCCCGGCCCCGGATTCAGCCGCTGCTTCAGCGCGGCGTTCAGCGCCCGCGTACCGGCCGAGCCGCCGTGGCCGACCGTGATCACCTGCGTCTGCTCCACCGGCACGCCCAGCGCCCTCGGCACCGAGTCCGCGACGAGCTGGACCGTCCGGTGCACGGCCTCGCCCGCGTCCCGCACCGGGACGATCACGACCTCCCGGCCCGGCGCGTCCACCTGCGACAGCTCGCCCGCGCCGATCCCGGACACCAGCTCGCCGATCGGGCCCGCGTCCGGCACCCGGGACGCCACCTGCGGGCACACCCGCGCCGCCAGCAGGTCCCCGAAGACCCGGCCCGCGCCCGCCGACGGCAGCACGTACGGATCGCCGCTCAGCACGAGCCGGCAGCCGTCCGGCACGGACTCCACCAGCATCGCGGCGGCCTCCACGTCCAGCTGCGGGGCGTCCAGCACCACCAGCAGGTCGAGGGCGAGCATCCCGTCCTCGTCCCGCCCCGGCCCGGCGGCGCCCGACAGCAGCGCCGCCACCGTGACGGCGTCCGCCTCGGGGCCGAGCCTGCGCCGCCCGTTCTCGCTGTGCACCGCCACGGCCGCGCGCAGCCCCAGCGCGCGGGCGGCCCCGGCCAGCGCCACCGGCTCGGCGCGCGCCGCCTCACCGCCCGTGTGGACCACCAGGCCCTGCGCGGCGACCGCCCGGACCAGCTCCGGCGGCCCCGCCGCCTCCGCCCAGCGCGGCTCGGGCCCCGAGCGGGCCAGCCGGGCCAGGCCGTCCGCGAGGCTCTCCTCGGCCAGCGCGTACCGGTCGAGCCCCAGCAGCACCGGCGAGGTGCCGCCCTCGGCCTCCGGGGCGGCGCCGTCCCCGTCCTCGCCGGGCTCCTCGTCCGCGTCGTCCCCGTCGTCCTCGTCGTGGAAGACCAGCACGGCGCCCTCGGCGACGGCGTGCCGCACGGCCTCCGCGGGATCGGGCACGGCACGCTCCGCCAGGCCCGCGCGCACGGCCGGCGCGTCCAGCGCCGTGTGCCCGCGCAGCGCGGCCTGCTCCAGCAGCCAGCCGACCAGGGCGTCCGTACGCCGGGCGTCGCCCGGACCGCAGTCGGCGCCCAGCAGGGCGCGGGCGAACGCGTCCGCCTGCTCCGGCCGTACGCCCGGCACCGAGAGGAGCAGCCACGGGTCCTCCCGCAGCCGCTCGGCGGCCGTGTCGCCGAGCGTCCCGGCGACCCGCACCGCCAGCGCCTCGGGGGCGCCGCCCCGGCCGAGCACGGTCCGTACGGCCGCCACCGTCTCGGGCGCCGCAGCGCGGGGCCCCGAGGGGGCGGGCGCCACCGGGGTCCGCGTCGGCGGCGCCGGCGGGGGAGCGACCCGGCGGGGAGGGGCGGCCGGTGCGGGGGAGTCCTCGAAGGCCACGTCCGGCGTCCGGCCGCTCTCCACGGCGCGGACGGCCGCCAGCAGGTCGGCGGCCCGGCCGCTCAGCTTGGTGCCGGCCGCGATGGGCTCCGCCCGCTCGGCCTTGCGCCGCTCGATCCGCTCCCGCAGCTCCCGCTGGGCGGCCAGCTCGGCCTCCGCCTCGGACACCCCGGCGGCGCCTCCGCCCGCCTCCCCACCGGCAGAGCCTTCTCCGCCTTCCTCACGGACGGCACCCCGGCCGCCGTCGGCCTCCCCCGGGCCGCCGCCGTCCGCGTCGGTGCGGGCGCCGCCCGCGTCCGCCTCCCCGGCGCCGGTCCCGCCGGGGGCCGCGTCCGGGGAGGACGTCTCCCCGGTCACGCCACCGTCCGGCGCCGCCCCGTCGGCGGTCGCGGGTCCTGTCCCGGTCGTCACCGCCTCGCCTGCCGCCGCCGGGCCCGTCCCGGTCGCCGGACCGCCGGCCCCCGGCGCGTCCGCGGACCCGGTCCGGGCCCGGTCCGCCGACCCGTCCGGCGCGGGACCCTCGCCGTCGGTGCCCGGCCCGGTCTCCGGCACCGCCGCGGTCTCGCCCGCCTCGTCCGCGCCGGCCGGGGCCGCGCCGGCCCCGCCGTCCGCCGGGGCCCCGGCCGCGGGGCCGGGCGGCTGCGGGGCGGTCGGGTCGTCGGCGGCGGCCGGGGAGTCGGGGTGCTCCCCCCGGGGGTGCGCGGTCACAGCGTGCTCCAGTCCTGGTCGGGGTAGCGGTGCACGGGCGCCGACACGTCGTCCAGCGCCCTGCGGATCTCGTCAGGAAGACTAAGGCCCTCCACTGACAGCGCCGCCGTGAGCTGGCGCGCCGTGCGCGCGCCCACCACCGGCGCCGTCACGCCGGGCCGGTCCCGCACCCAGGCGAGCGCGACCTGCAGCGGCGTCACCGCCAGGCCGTCCGCCGCCGTCGTCACGGCGTCCACGACGCGGCGCGCCGACTCGTCCAGGTACGGCTCCACGAAGGGCGCCATGTGGTCCGTCGCCCCCCGCGAACCGGACGGGACCCCGCCGCGGTACTTGCCGGTCAGCACGCCCCGGCCCAGCGGCGAGGACGGCAGCAGGCCCACACCGAGGTCCCGCGCGGCGGGCAGCACCTCGCGCTCCACGCCGCGCTGGAGGAGCGAGTACTCCATCTGCGTGGCCGCGAGGCGTGCCCGTGTGCCCGGCGCGGCGAGCTGCCACGTGGCCGCCTTGGCGAGCTGCCAGCCGCAGAAGTTCGCCACGCCCACGTACCGGGCCCGCCCGCTGGTCACGGCGATGTCCAGCGCCTGGAGCGTCTCCTCCAGCGGTGTCCACGGGTCGTAGGCGTGCACCTGCCACAGGTCCACGTAGTCGGTGCCGAGGCGCGCGAGCGACGCGTCCAGCGCCGCCAGCAGATGCCCGCGCGAACCGTCGAAGCGGCGCTCCGGGTCCGGGTCCGGCACGCTCCCCGCCTTGGTGGACACGACCAGGTCCCGGCGCGGGACCAGCCGCTCCGTCAGCTGCCCCAGGAGGTATTCGGCCTCCCCGCCGCCGTACACGTCGGCCGTGTCGACGAGGGTCCCGCCCGCCTCCCAGAACATCTTCAACTGCTCGGCCGCCTCGTGCTCGTCCGTGTCCCGCCCCCAGGTCAGGGTGCCCAGCCCGATCCGGGACACGCGCAGGCCGGTGCGGCCGAGATGCCTCTGCTCCATGGCCGCGACACTACTGGCCGCGCCCGGCGGCCCGGTCACCCTGTGGACGACGCGCCCCGCGGGCCCCCTGCCACCGCGCCCGCCCGCGCGCTAGAGTCCGCACACCACACACGTTACTGATCAGTAAAAGGGGATCGGCATGCGGCTCGGCATCAACCTCGGCTACTGGGGGGCGGGCATGGACGGCGACAACCTCGCCGTCGCCCAGGAGGCGGACCGCCTCGGCTACGACGTGTGCTGGGCCGCCGAGGCGTACGGCTCGGACGCGCCCACCGTCCTCGCCTGGGTCGCCGCCCAGACCGAGAGCATCGACGTCGGCTCCGCGATCATGCAGATCCCGGCGCGCCAGCCGGCCATGACCGCCATGACGGCCGCCACCCTCGACACCCTCTCCGGCGGCCGGTTCCGCCTCGGCCTCGGCGTGTCGGGCCCGCAGGTCTCCGAGGGCTGGTACGGCGTCAGGTTCGACAAGCCGCTCGCCCGGACCCGCGAGTACGTGGAGATCGTCCGCCGGGCCATGTCCCGCGAGCGCCTCACCCACGAGGGCGCGCACTGGACGCTGCCGCTGCCCGGCGGCCCCGGCAAGCCGCTCAAGCTGACCGTCCACCCGCGGCGCGAGCACATCCCGCTCTACATCGCGGCCATCGGCCCGAAGAACCTGGAGCAGACCGGCGAGATCGCCGACGGCGCCCTGCTGATCTTCCCGTCCGCCGCCCACCTGGAGGAGACCGCCCTGAGGCACCTGCGCGCCGGGCGCGAGAAGGCCGGGCTGACCATGGACGGCTTCGACGTGTGCCCCACCGTCCCGCTCGCCGTCGGCGAGGACGTGAACGCCCTCGCGGACACCTTCCGCCCGTACACCGCGCTGTACGTCGGAGGCATGGGCAGCCGCGAGCAGAACTTCTACAACCGGCTCGCCCGGCGCATGGGGTACGAGAAGGAGGCCGCCGAGATCCAGGACCGGTACCTCTCCGGCGACAAGGCGGGCGCCGCCGCCGCCGTGCCGCACCGGCTGATCGACGACACGACGCTGCTCGGCTCCGTCGAGCGGATCGCGGACCGGATGCGGGCGTACGCGGAGGCCGGGGTCACCACGCTCACGCTGGCCCCCGCCGGTTTCACCCTGGAGGAGCGGATCACCGCGCTGCGCGCCGGCACGGAGGCGCTGGAGCGCGCCGGCCTGGCCGACTGACCGCCCCGCGCGGGGCGGTCGGGTCCCCGCCGCGCGGGGCTGGTGCCCGCGCGGCGGTCCTCCGGACAGGTCTGCGGCCGTGGTGGGGGCTCGGGGTCATCCCCGCCACGGCCGTCACGCAGCACAACGCGCCACCCGCCCGACGGTTACGCCCTCCGCCGATGTTCCCGCGCACCACCCCGCGGCTGCCGCCCGCCCGGCCCGCGGAGGCCCGGCCCACCGGGCCCACCGGGCCCACCCGGCCCACCCCGACCGCAGCTGCCGGGGGCCCGTCACCCGCCCTGCCGGGAGCCGCCGCCCGCCCGGGGCCGCCGGCGCCCCCGTTCGGCGCAGCGGCGGCTCTCAGCTGTTGCCGCCCGCCGCGCCGGGACGTTGACTCGTCCCGACACGTGGAGGTGACAGCCATGCTCTCGGCCCGCAGCCTGTTCCAGGAGATCGTCGACAGCGACGAGGCCTACCAGCTGTTCTGTTCGATCGCGGCCAGCGGCGAGGCCCAGGGAGGCTGGGAGAACGGCCGCATCGCCGCGCTCGTCCCGCCCTCCCTGAGCGACCTCGCCCCCAAGATCACCCGGCACGGCGCCGACGAGGACAAGCACGGCCGGATCTTCACCGGGCTGCTCAGGAAGCGCGGGCTCACCCCCGTGCCCGTCCCGCCGGAGACCGACTACACGATGCTCCTGGAGCGCGCCGGCATCGGCCTCGCCCACGACAAGCTGCGCCGGGACGAGCCCCTCACCGAGCACGACATCGTCGTCTACCTCGCGCACAGCCGCGTCACCGAGCAGCGCGCCGCCGAGCAGATGGACCTGCTCGTCCGGCACTTCGGCGGCCACCCGGAGATCGGCAAGGCGGTCCGGCAGATCAGCGAGGACGAGGACAACCACCTCGCGTACTGCCACGAGGAGCTGCTGCGCCTCGCCCGCGCCGGACACGGCCGCACCATCCAGCGCACCCTGCGCGAGTGCGCCCTCGCCGAGATCGCCGTCCACCGGGACGTGAGCCTCGCCGTCCTGGACCACATGGGCCGCCTCCTGGGGTGGTCCCGTGCCAAGTCGGCCGTCCTCGCGGCCGGCGCCCACGCGGTCTACGCGTACGAGCGGGCGGTCGGCTGGCGGCGCATGGTCCGGCTGGCCGTGCCGGAGCGGCTGGGCGCCCTCGGCGGCCCCGCCGAGACCGCGCCCGTCCTCTGACCGGCGCCGAGGGGCGGGCGCACAGCGTCCGCCCGCCCGTCGGCACGACCCGGAGGGCGGGCCCTGCCCGTCGCGCACGGGTCCGCCACCGGCCCCCGGCCGGTGGCGGACCCGGACCCCGCCGTACCCACCGGCCCCCGGCCGGTGCGCCACCGGACCCCGCCGTACCCACGGGCCCGGCCGATCCGCCGTCCCCCTCGGCAGGACCCGCGGCGCCCCCGCGCCCCGAGGGGCCGCCTCACAGCCAGCCGCGGCGCTTGAACAGCACGTACAGGCCTGCCACCACGGCGGCCATGAGGAGCACCACCGCCGGGTAGCCCCACGCGTAGCCCAGCTCCGGCATGTGGCTGAAGTTCATCCCGTACAGGCCCGCGACCAGGGTCGGGACGGCCGCCATCGCCGCCCACGCGGAGATCTTGCGCATGTCGTCGTTCTGCCGCACGCCCACCTGGGCGAGGTGCGCGGCCAGGATGTCCGTCACCAGCCGGTCCAGGCCCTCCACCTGCTCGACCGCCCGCGTGAGGTGGTCGCCGACGTCCCGGAAGAACGGCCTGGCCCCCTCGTCCACGTACGGCACCCCGGCCGCCGTGAGCCGCTCCACCGGCGCCACCAGCGGGACCGTCGCCCGCCGGAACTCCAGCACCTGCCGCTTGAACCGGTAGATCCGCGACGCCGTGTCCTTGGCGTCGCCCCCGGCCGGCTGGAAGACCTCCGCCTCCAGCTCCTCCAGGTCGAGGTGCAGCTCGCCCGCCACCTCCAGGTAGCGGTCCACCACGGCGTCGGCCACCGCGTACAGCACCGCCGTCGGGCCGTGCCGCAGCACCTCGGGCTCCGCCTCCAGCCGCCGCCGCACCGCCGTCAGCGGCGAGCCCTCGCCGTGCCGGACCGTCACCACGAACGAGTCGCCCATGAACACCATCAGCTCGCCCGTGGTGACCGTGTCGCCCTCCGGCTCGTACACCACCGGCTTCAGGACCAGGAAGAGCGAGTCGTCGTACACCTCCAGCTTCGGCCGCTGGTGGGCCTTGAGCGCGTCCTCCACGGCCAGCGCGTGCAGCCCGAACTCCTCCGACACCCGGTCGAACTCCTCGGCGGTCGGCTCGTGCAGCCCGATCCACACGAACGCGTCGACCGCGTCCCGCGCCTCCCCGAGGGCGGCGGCGACGTCGGCGGGGCCCTGGAGGCGGGCCCCGCCCCGGTAGATGGCACAGTCCACGATCACGGCGCGTATTCTTCCCCGGCCCGGCCGCCCCACTCCCGAGGCCCGCCGCCTACCCTTGCGGGCATGGCGACGTTGATCCTCGTCCGGCACGGCCGGTCCACCGCGAACACCGCCGGCGTCCTCGCCGGCCGCACCCCCGGCGTCACCCTGGACGACCGCGGCGCCGGCCAGGCCGCCGCGCTCCCCGGCCGGCTCGCCGGGGTGCCGCTCGCCCTCGCCGTCACCAGCCCGCTCCAGCGGTGCCGCGAGACGCTCGCCCCGCTCCTGACCGCCCGCCCCGGCCTGGCCCTCCACACCGAGGAGCGGATCAGCGAGTGCGACTACGGGGACTGGTCCGGCCGCAAGCTGGCCGAGCTGGCCGACGAGCCGCTCATGGACGTCGTGCAGCACCACCCGTCCGCCGCCGCCTTCCCCGGCGGCGAGTCCATGCGCGCCATGCAGTCCCGCGCCGTGGACGCCGTACGGGACTGGAACGCCCGCGTCGCCGCCGAGCACGGCGACGACGCCGCGTACGTGATGTGCTCGCACGGCGACATCATCAAGGCGCTCGTCGCCGACGCCCTCGGCCTCCACCTGGACCTGTTCCAGCGCCTCCACGTCGACCCGTGCTCCGTGACGGCCATCCGCTACACCCGCACCCGGCCGTTCCTCGTCCGGCTCGGCGACACCGGCGACTTCGGCGCGCTCGCCCCGCGCGACGGGGCCGGCGGCACGGCCGGCTACGCGGACGGGGGCGCGGCGCAGGTCGGGGGCGGCGCGGGCGCACCGTGATCGCCGCGCACAGTAGGGTTGGACGGGCCGCCGAGGCGGCCGCAGCGCCGGACTCACGATCGAGAAGACCAAGGGAGAGGGAACGTGTCCCGTCAGGTGTTCCTCTATGACCCGCCGGAGCGCTTCGTGGCCGGCACGGTCGGGCTGCCTGGCCGCCGGACGTTCTTCCTCCAGGCGTCCGGCGGCGGCCGCGTCACCAGCGTCGCCCTGGAGAAGACCCAGGTCGCCGCGCTCGCCGAGCGGATGGACGAGCTGCTGGACGAGGTCGTGCGCCGCACCGGGGGCAACGCCCCGGTCCCGGCCGTCGCCCCCGCCGACGTCAGCGACACCGCGCCGCTCGACACCCCCGTCGAGGAGGAGTTCCGCGTCGGCACCATGGCCCTGGCCTGGGACGGCGACGAGCAGCGGCTCGTGGTCGAGGCGCAGGCGCTCGTCGAGCTGGACGCGGACTCCGAGGAGGACCTCGCCGAGGCGGAGGAACGTCTCCTCCAGGACGAGGAGAACGGCCCGCCGATGCTCCGCGTCCGGCTGACCGGCGCCCAGGCGCGGGCCTTCGCCAAGCGCGCCCTCGACGTCGTCAACGCCGGCCGCCCGCCGTGCCCCCTGTGCAGCCTGCCGCTCGACCCGGAAGGACACGTATGTCCGCGCCAGAACGGATACCGCCGCGGGGCCTGACGGCCACCGCCGACGTGCTGGAGCTGCTCACCGAGGGCGAGCTCACCGTGCGCGGCCGGGTGGCCGAGGCGTCCAACGCGGTGCTGCTCTGCTCGGTCGCCCACGAGGGCGCCGAGGCGCGGTGCGTGTACAAGCCCGTCGCGGGGGAGCGGCCCCTGTGGGACTTCCCCGACGGGACGCTCGCCCAGCGGGAGGCCGCCGCGTACGCCGTGTCCGAGGCGACCGGCTGGGGCCTCGTCCCGCCGACCGTCCTGCGGGAGGGCCCCTACGGCCCCGGCATGGTCCAGCTGTGGGTCGACGCCGACCCCGCGGCGCCGCCGCTGCTGACCCTCGTCGACGGCGAGGAGGCAGGCGACGGCTGGCGCCCGGTGGGCCTCGCCGACGTGGGAGGCGGCCGTACGGCGCTGCTGGTGCACGCCGACGACCCGCGGCTGCGGCGGCTCGCCGTGCTCGACGCGGTGATCAACAACGGCGACCGCAAGGGCGGCCACCTGCTGCCCGCCCCGGACGGTCGACTCCAGGCCATCGACCACGGGGTCACCTTCCACGTGGACGACAAGCTGCGCACCCTCTTCTGGGGCTGGGCGGGGGAGCCGCTGCCCGACGAGGCGCTGGAGGCGCTGGCCCGGCTCGACGCGGAGCTGGCGCCCGGCGCCCCGCTCGCCACCCGTGTGGCGGAGCTGGTCACCCCGGCCGAGCTGGACGCCCTGCGGGCCCGTGTCACCGCCCTGCGCACCACGGGCCGCCACCCCGAGCCGTCCGGCACCTGGCCGCCCATCCCCTGGCCGCCGGTGTGACGCCCGGCGGGCCGGGCCCGTCCGGGACCGCCCGCCTGCACATCGCGGCGCCGCGCGCAAGAGTGCGCAACCGGTCATGAACCCGTATCCGGTTCGTATCCGGAACACCCGTCCGGTTACGCTCGATGCATGCATGCCTGGCCCGCTTCTGAGGTCCCCGCCCTGCCCGGCAAGGGCCGCGACCTCCGGATCCACGACACCGCGACCGGTGGACGAGTGACCCTCGACCCCGGCCCCGTCGCCCGTATCTACGTCTGCGGCATCACGCCGTACGACGCGACCCACCTGGGTCACGCGGCGACCTACAACGCGTTCGACCTCGTTCAGCGCGTGTGGCTCGACACCAAGCGGCAGGTGCACTACGTGCAGAACGTGACCGACGTCGACGACCCCCTCCTGGAGCGGGCCGCGCGCGACGGCGTCGACTGGACCGGCCTGGCCGAGCGGGAGACGTCCCTCTTTCGCGAGGACATGACGGCCCTGCGGATGCTGCCGCCCCAGCACTACATCGGCGCCGTCGAGGCGATACCCGGCATCGTCCCGCTGGTCGAGCGGCTGCGCGACATGGGCGCCGCCTACGAGCTCGACGGGGACGTGTACTTCTCCGTCGAGGCCGACCGCCACTTCGGCGAGGTGTCCCACTACGACGCCGGGGTGATGCGGGCCCTGTCCGCCGAGCGGGGCGGCGACCCCGACCGGCCGGGCAAGAAGAACCCGCTCGACCCGATGCTGTGGATGGCCGCCCGCGAGGGCGAGCCGAGCTGGGACGGCGGCACCCTCGGCCCCGGCCGCCCCGGCTGGCACATCGAGTGCGTCGCCATCGCCCTCGACCACCTCGGCATGGGCTTCGACGTCCAGGGCGGCGGCTCCGACCTGATCTTCCCGCACCACGAGATGGGCGCCTCCCACGCCCACGCGCTGACCGGCGAGCACCCCTTCGCCAAGGCGTACGTGCACGCCGGGATGGTCGGCCTGCACGGCGAGAAGATGTCGAAGTCCAAGGGGAACCTGGTCTTCGTCTCCGCGCTGCGCCGCCAGGGCGTCGACCCGGCCGCGATCCGGCTCGCCCTGCTCTCCCACCACTACCGGGCCGACTGGGAGTGGACCGACCAGGTCCTCGCCGACGCCGTGGAGCGGCTCGGCCGCTGGCGCGCCGCCGTCTCCCGCCCCGACGGTCCCCCCGCGGACGCGTTGGTCGAGGAGGTCCGCGAGGCGCTCGCCGACGACCTGGACGCCCCCGCGGCGCTCGCCGCCGTCGACCGCTGGGCCGGCCTCCAGGCCGCCGGGGGCGGCACGGACGAGAGCGCGCCCGGCCTCGTGTCGCGCGCCGTCGACGCCCTGATGGGCGTGGCGCTCTAGACCGGATCACGGCGGCCGCCGAGGGGACCACTCCCCGCGGCGGCCGCCGCATGTTTGCCCCCCGCCCCGCCCCGCCCCGCCCCGCCCGCGCGGCGCCCCTCGCGCGGCCCTTCGCCTCGCGCGGCCGTACGCCGAGCCGCGGCCGCACGCGGCGGGCGTACGCACGCCGGTGCCGCACGAGGTCGCGGGCGGCCGGTCGTGCGCGAGGCGGCCTTCGCAGGCGACCGCGCGGCCGCGGCCCGCGCAGACGGCGGCGGGGCGGCTCCGCCGTGACGGTGCCGCCCCGCAGGGCACCCGGTGACCCCGGGGGTCGCCCGCTCCTACTCGCCCGGGTCCTCGCGGCGGCCGTCCCCGGCGCCGTCACCCGACCCGCCCTCCGCACCGCCGTCGGCACCGCTCTCCGGGCCCCTGCCCGTACCGGTGTCCGTACCGGTGTCCGTACCGGTGTCCACACCCGTACCGGTGTCCGCGCCGGCGGCGCCCGTACCGGTGCCCGGGGAGCCGTCCCGGTCTCCGTCCGCGCCCGCCTCCCGCCGGTCGTCGCCCCGCGCGCCGTCCCGGTCGTCCCGCTCGTCGCGGTCCCGGCCGGCGCCCTCGCCCGCCCGGTCGTCGGTGCCGCGCGCCGGGGGCTTCGGCGGGCGCGTCCGCCCGCCCGAGGGGTCGCGCAGATACGACGCGTCGCCGCTCTCCGTGGCGTGGCCCGTCGCCGGGCCCCCGGCCGGGCCGCCGTCCCGGCGCCGCAGGTACCGCTCGAACTCGCGGGCGATGGCCTCCCCCGACGCCTCGGGCAGCTCGGCCGTGTCCCGCGCCTCCTCCAGCGTCTGCACGTACTCCGCCACCTCGCTGTCCTCGGACGCCAGTTGGTCCACGCCGAGCTGCCAGGCACGGGCGTCCTCGGCCAGTTCGCCGAGCGGGATGCGCAGGTCGATCAGGTCCTCCAGGCGGTTCAGCAGCGCCAGCGTCGCCTTGGGGTTCGGCGGCTGCGACACGTAGTGCGGCACCGCCGCCCACAGGCTGACCGCCGGGACACCGGCGTGCGTGCACGCCTCCTGGAGGATGCCGACGATGCCCGTGGGGCCCTCGTACCGGGTCTCCTCCAGCTCCATCCGCCGCGCCAGGTCCGGGTCGGACGTCACCCCGCTGACCGGGACGGGCCGCGTGTGCGGCGTGTCGCCGAGCAGGGCGCCCAGGATCACCACCATCTCCACGCCCAACTCGTGGGCGAAGCCCAGCAGCTCGTTGCAGAACGAGCGCCAGCGCATCGACGGCTCTATGCCCCGCACCAGCACCAGGTCGCGCGGCTTCTCCCCGCCGACGCGGACCACGGACAGCCGGGTGGTGGGCCAGGTGATCCGGCGCACCCCGCCGTCGAGCCACACCGTGGGGCGGTTGACCTGGAAGTCGTAGTAGTCCTCGGCGTCGAGCGCCGCGAACACCTCGCCCTTCCACTCCCGTTCCAGGTGCGCGACCGCGGTGGAGGCGGCGTCGCCGGCGTCGTTCCAGCCCTCGAACGCGGCCACCATGACCGGGTCGATCAGCTCGGGAACCCCCTCGAGCTCGATCACCCAGGCCTCCTTCCGAAGTTCCGTGCGTACGGACCAACCTTACGGCGTTCGAGCCCCCCGCCCGCAGCCACTTGTCGACGTCCGCATGCTCCTCGCGGCCCCCACACGACTACCCGAGCCGCGCCTCTTGAACACCCCGCGTCCCCCTGGCGCCACCCGCCACCCCGCCCCCGCGGGGCGACCCCCGTGCCACCCGGTCGGCGCCCCGGCGGGCGCGCGGCCCCCACCCCGGGCACGCGCGGAGGGCGGCCCCCCGGGGAGCCGCCCTCGTGAGCGCCGCGCGGGTCAGGAGCGCTCGGCCAGCATGGCCTCGACCCTGCCGCGGATCTCGTCCGTGGCCAGGCCGCGGATGGTCAGCGTCGTACGGCGGCGCAGCACGTCGTCCGCCGTCTCGGCCCACTCGAGGTCGCGGGCGTAGGCCACCTGCGCCCAGATCTCCGGGGCGTCCGGGTGTATGCGCTCGGCCAGCTCCGGGTTCTCGTACGCCATCCGCGCGATGTCGAAGGAGAGCGAGCCGTAGTGCGTGGCGAGGTGGCGGGCGGTGTCGGCGGCCATGCGCGGGCCGGGCGTGCCGCCGTCGACGAGGAG
This sequence comes from Streptomyces fradiae ATCC 10745 = DSM 40063, assembly GCF_008704425.1. Lineage (NCBI taxonomy): Bacteria > Bacillati > Actinomycetota > Actinomycetes > Kitasatosporales > Streptomycetaceae > Streptomyces > Streptomyces fradiae. The sequence continues at coordinate 1,081,638 of NZ_CP023696.1, read as the reverse complement.
CCGGTGCGCGACCGCGTCGGGGTTGGCGATGCCGGGCAGCGGCAGCTTCCTCGGCAGCCGGGCCATCGGCTCCATGTCGTCGCTGAGCGGCCGTCCGGGGAGGGCGGCCAGCTTGTCCATGACGGTGCGGCCGATGTGGCGGAAGGTCGTCCACTTGCCGCCGGCGACGGAGAGCATGCCGCCCCGGCCCTCCGTGACGACCGTCTCGCGCTTGGCCTTCGCCGTGTCGCCCGGACCGCCGGGCAGCACCCGCAGACCGGCGAACGCGTAGGTGATGAGGTCGCGGTCGAGCTGCTGGTCGCGGATGGAGAAGGCGGCCTCGTCCAGGATCTGGGCGGTGTCCTTCTCGTTGACCGCCACGTCCGCCGGGTCGCCCTCGTACTCCTCGTCGGTGGTGCCGAGGAGCAGCATGTCCTCCCAGGGGAGGGCGAAGGTGATGCGGTACTTGTCGATCGGCGTGGCGAGGGCGGCCTTCCACGGGGAGGTCCGCTTCAGGACGAGGTGGGCGCCCTTCGACAGGCGGATGGAGGGGGCCGCGTTGGGGTCCTCCATCCGGCGCAGGTGGTCCACCCACGGGCCGGTCGCGTTGAGCACGAGCCGGGCGTCGACGCCGAACTCGGTGCCGTCGAGCCGGTCGACGAGGTCGGCGCCGGTGACCCGGCCCCGGGTGAAGCGCAGGCCGGTGACGGCGGCGTGGTTGAGGACGGTGGCGCCGGCGTCGACGGCCGCGCGGACCGTCATCAGCGCCATCCGGGCGTCGTTCATCTGGTCGTCGCCGTAGACGGCGACGGCCTTCAGGTTGTCGGTGCGCAGCTCCGGCACGTCCTGCGCGGCCTTCGCGGGGCTGAGCAGGTGGCCGACGCCGTCGCCGAAGGCGGAGAGCGCCGAGTAGGCGAAGACGCCCGCGCCGAGCTTCGCCGCGCCGTGCGGCCCGCCCTTGTACACCGGGAGGTAGAAGGTGAGCGGGTTCGCCAGGTGGGGGGCGACCTGCCGGGAGACCGCACGGCGCTCGAAGTGGTTCTCCGCCACCAGCTTCACCGCGCCGGTCTGCAGGTAGCGCAGACCGCCGTGGAGGAGCTTGGAGGAGGCGGAGGAGGTGGCGCCGGCGAAGTCGCCGGCGTCCACCAGGGCCACCCGCAGCCCGGACTGGGCGGCGTGCCACGCGGTGGAGATGCCGAGGATGCCGCCGCCGACGACGAGCAGGTCGTACGTCGCCTTGGACAGCAGCTCCCGGGTCTCGGCGCGGCTCGGCAGGGAGCCGGCAGCCGGGCGCGTCCCGAGGGCGGGGACGCTGTGCAGGGTGGTCATGTCGTTCTCTCCTCGTCAGTTCTCTTCTTCGACCCAGCCCATGGAGCGCTCGACGGCCTTGAGCCAGTTCTTGTACTCGCGGTCGCGGGTCTCCGCGTCCATGCGCGGCGTCCACTCGGCGGCGCGCCGCCAGTTGGCCCGCAGCGCGTCGGTGTCGGGCCAGAAGCCGACGGCCAGGCCGGCGGCGTAGGCCGCGCCGAGGCAGGTGGTCTCGGCGACCATGGGGCGCACGACGGGCGCGTCCAGGACGTCCGAGAGGGTCTGCATCAGCAGGTTGTTGGAGGTCATGCCGCCGTCCACCTTCAGGGCGGCCAGCTCGACGCCGGAGTCCTTGGTCATGGCGTCGGTGATCTCGCGGGTCTGCCAGGCGGTCGCCTCCAGCACGGCGCGGGCGATGTGCGCCTTGGTGACGTACCGGGTGAGGCCGGTGATCACGCCGCGGGCGTCGGAGCGCCAGTACGGGGCGAACAGGCCGGAGAAGGCCGGCACGAAGTAGGCGCCGCCGTTGTCCTCGACGGACAGGGCCAGCGTCTCGATCTCGGCCGCGGTGCTGATGAGGCCCATCTGGTCGCGCATCCACTGGACGAGCGAGCCGGTGACGGCGATGGAGCCCTCCAGGGCGTAGACCGGCTTCTCGTCGCCGATCCGGTAGCCCACGGTGGTGAGCAGCCCGCTGTAGGAGTTGATCACCTTGTCGCCGGTGTTCATCAGCATGAAGGTGCCGGTGCCGTACGTGGACTTCGCCTCGCCCTCGGCGAAGCAGGTCTGGCCGAACAGGGCGGCCTGCTGGTCGCCGAGCGCGGAGGCGACCGGGACACCGTCCAGGACGCCGCCCTTGACCTGCCCGTACACCTCGGCGGAGGAGCGGATCTCGGGGAGGAGCGCGGCGGGCACCTCCATGGAGTGGAGGATCTTCTCGTCCCACTGCATGGTGTGCAGGTTCATCAGCATGGTGCGGGAGGCGTTGGTGACGTCGGTCACGTGCCGGCCGCCGTCGGCGCCGCCGGTCAGGTTCCAGATGACCCAGGAGTCCATCGTGCCGAAGAGGATGTCGCCGCGCTCGGCGCGCTCGCGCAGCCCCTCGACGTTGTCGAGCAGCCAGCGGACCTTGGGGCCCGCGAAGTAGGAGGCGAGGGGGAGGCCGGTCTCGCGGCGGAATCGGTCCTGGCCGACGTTGCGGCCCAGCTCCCGGCACAGGGCGTCGGTGCGGGTGTCCTGCCACACGATCGCGTTGTGGACGGGCTCACCGGTGTGCCGGTCCCAGAGCAGCGTCGTCTCGCGCTGGTTGGTGATGCCGATGGCCTTGACGTCGGCGGCGGTGATGCCGGCCTTCTCGATGGCGCCGGCGACGACTTCCTGGACGTTCGTCCAGATCTCGGCGGCGTCGTGCTCGACCCAGCCGGGCTTGGGGAAGATCTGCTCGTGCTCCTTCTGGTCGACGGAGACGATGCGGCCGTCGCGGTCGAAGACGATGCAGCGGCTGGAGGTGGTGCCCTGGTCGATGGCGGCGATGAAGGGGCCGGTGCCGTGGGAGATCGTGGCGGTCATGGGGTGTGCTCCTCGTCAGGTCGGTGGACGGGTCGGGTCGGCTCGGCTCAGCCGGCGAACGCGAGGGAGTAGATACCCGCGGCCGCGGCGGCGCCGACCAGCGGGCCCACGACCGGGATCCAGGCGTACCCCCAGTCGGAGCCCCCCTTGTTCGGCAGGGGGAGCAGGGCGTGCACGATGCGGGGGCCGAGGTCGCGGGCCGGGTTGATCGCGTAGCCGGTCGGTCCGCCCAGCGACAGGCCGATGCCGACGACGACGAGGGCGACGATCAGACCGCCGAGGACGTTCAGGCCCTTGCCGTCGTCGTTGAGGCCCTGCGTGAGCACGGCCAGGACCAGCACGAAGGTGCCGATGATCTCGGTGGCCAGGTTCTGCCAGACGTTGCGGATCTCGGGGCCGGTGGCGAACACGCCCAGGACCGGGCCGGGGCCCTCCACCGCGGGCTTCGCCGCCGCCTCGGGGTCGCGGAGGTGGGCCTGGAACTGCCCGTAGTAGGCCACCCACACCAGGACCGCGCCGATCATGGCGCCGAGGAACTGGCCGGCGAAGTAGACGGGGACGTCGCCCCAGGCGCCGTCCTTCAGGGCGATGCCCACGGTGACCGCGGGGTTCAGATGGGCGCCGGAGAGGGCACCGGTCATGTAGACGGCGGTCATGACCGCGAAGCCCCACCCGAAGGTGATGGCCAGCCAGCCGGCGTCCCGCGCCTTCGAGCGCTTGAGCACGACGGCGGCGACGACGCCTCCGCCGAGGAGGATGAGTACGGCGGTACCGATGGTCTCGCCGATGAAGATGTCGGAGCTGGACACCCGCGACTCCTTTGTCCTTCGTCCAGGGGAAAGGCGAACCCCGGGTCCCTCCGGTGGTCCGTGCCCTCGGGATGAGGGCGGTGCCGGCCTCCTGGCGTTGTCACACTCTAGCGCGTCATTCCGGTAGGTGTTCGACAATGCCGACCGATGGACGGCAGTTTTGCCCTCGGGTGAACAGCGAGTCAAGGGTTGGTGGGCGCGAGACCCGATCGTTACCGCGGGCCCGGCCCGCGGCGGGGCCGCGGGTGCCCCCGGCGCGCCCGGGGCGGCGCCCGCGGCCGCGGGCCGGGCGGCGTCCTCGGCAGCGGCGGCGGAAGCCGTGGCGCGCCCGACCGTGTGTCCCGGCGGCGGTCCCGCGGTGGCGGCGGCGGTGGCGCCCCGGCGGGGTCCGAGGCGGGGGCCGGGTCGGGTCCGCGGCCAAGCGCCGGCCGGGCTCAGGGTGCGCCGAGGCGGGGCCCCGGGGCGGTGTGCGACAGGGCCGGGCGCGGCCGCACCCAGGCGCAGGAGAGGCCCCGCGCCCAGGCGCAGGAAGGGCCCCGCGCGCGCGGCGCGGGGCCCGGTGGGCGGCAAGCGGCGCCCAGGCGTCAGAAGCGCCCCGCGCCCAGGTCCCGCGAGACGGCCCGCGCGCACTCCCGTACCGCCGCGACCAGCTCGGACCGCAGCTCGCCCCGGTCGCAGACCCGCTCCACGGCGCCGGTGATCGCCACCGCGCCCACCGGCATCCGCCGCCGGTCGTGGATGGGCGCCGCCACCGAGGCCACGCCCTCCCAGGTCTCCTCCACGTCGGCCGCCCAGCCGCGCGCCCGCGTCAGGTCCAGCAGCTCCTCGAAGTCCTCCAGCGCCGTGACCGTCCGCGCGGTGAACGCCTTGCGCTCCACCTCCACGGCCTCGCTGTGCGCCACCGGGTCGTACGCGGACAGCACCTTGCCCAGCGCGGTGGAGTGCAGCGGCTGCATCGCGCCGACCTCCAGCACCTGGCGGCTGTCGTCGGGCCGGAAGACGTGGTGGATGACGAGCACCCCGTGCTGGTGCAGCACGCCCAGGTGCACGCTCTCGCCGCTCGACCTGGCCAGGTCGTCGGTCCAGACGAGGGCCCGCGCGCGCAGCTCGTGCACGTCCAGATAGCTGTTGCCGAGCCGGAGCAGCTCCGCCCCCAGCTGGTACCTGCCCGAGGCGGCGTCCTGCTCGACGAACCCCTCCGCCTGCAGTGTGCGGAGGATGCCGTGCGCCGTCCCCTTCGCGAGGCCGAGCGACGACGCGATGTCGGAGAGACCCAGCCGGCGCTCTCCGCCGGCGAGCAGTCGCAGCATCGCCGCCGCCCGTTCAAGCGACTGGATGTTCTTCGCCATCCCCGGCCTGCTCCTTCACTCCGCGGTTCGACAATGCTGAACACTATCGGTCGTTGCCGACCTCCGGCCACATCGTGGAGCGCCGTACGCGCCATGTGGCCGGACTTCGGCCCCCGCCAAGCATGCCGTCCGCCACGTGGGACGACGTGCCCGCCCCGTGAGGAGGGCGGCTAGGCTGACGACGTGCGCCTCCCCCCGGAGACGCAAAGCCGACAGCCGTCGCACCCCAGGGAGCACCTCCATGGCCTCGTTGCCGACCCCGTCCCCCGCGCCCGCCGACAGCGCCGCCGCCCGAGCGGCCGCCCTGCGCGACGCACTCGCCACGCGGGTCGTCGTCGCCGACGGAGCCATGGGCACGATGCTCCAGGCACAGGACCCCACCCTCGCCGACTTCCAGAACCTCGAGGGCTGCAACGAGATCCTCAGCGTCACCCGGCCCGACATCGTCCGCGCGGTCCACGACGCCTACTTCTCCGTCGGTGTCGACTGCGTGGAGACCAACACCTTCGGCGCCAACCACTCCGCGGCGGCCGAGTACGACATCGCGCACCGCGTCCACGAGCTGTCCGAGGCCGGCGCCCGCATCGCCCGCGAGTCCGCCGACGCCCACACCGCCGCCGACGGCCGGCAGCGCTGGGTCCTCGGCTCGATCGGCCCCGGCACCAAGCTGCCCACGCTCGGCCACGCCCCCTACACCACCCTGCGCGACGCCTACCAGAGCAACGCCGAGGGCCTCGTCACCGGCGGCGCCGACGCGCTCATCATCGAGACCACCCAGGACCTCCTCCAGACCAAGGCCGCCGTCCTCGGCGCCCGCCGCGGCCTGACGGCCCTCGGCGCCGACGTGCCGGTCATCGTCTCCGTCACCGTCGAGACCACCGGGACCATGCTCCTCGGCTCCGAGATCGGCGCCGCGCTCACCGCGCTGGAACCGCTCGGCATCGACATGATCGGCCTGAACTGCGCCACCGGCCCCGCCGAGATGAGCGAGCACCTGCGCTACCTCGCCCGCCACGCGCGCGTCCCCCTGTCCTGCATGCCCAACGCCGGCCTGCCCGTCCTCGGCAAGGACGGCGCCCACTACCCGCTGACCGCGCCCGAGCTGGCCGACGCCCAGGAGGCGTTCGTCCGCGACTACGGGCTGTCGCTCGTCGGCGGCTGCTGCGGTACGACCCCGGAGCACCTGCGCCAGGTCGTCGAGCGCGTCCGGGGCCTCACCCCCGCGACCCGCGACCCGCGCCCCGAGCCGGGCGCCGCCTCCCTGTACCAGAGCGTGCCGTTCCGCCAGGACACTTCGTACCTCGCGATCGGCGAGCGGACCAACGCCAACGGCTCCAAGAAGTTCCGCGAGGCCATGCTCGAAGGCCGCTGGGACGACTGCGTGGAGATGGCCCGCGACCAGATCCGCGAGGGCGCCCACATGCTCGACCTCTGCGTCGACTACGTGGGCCGCGACGGCGTCGCCGACATGGAGGAGCTGGCCGGCCGCTTCGCCACCGCCTCCACCCTGCCCATCGTCCTCGACTCCACCGAGGTCGAGGTGCTCCGCGCCGGCCTGGAGAAGCTCGGCGGGCGCGCCGTCCTCAACTCCGTCAACTACGAGGACGGCGACGGCCCCGACTCCCGCTTCGCCAAGGTCACCGCCCTCGCCCGCGAGCACGGCGCCGCGCTCATCGCGCTCACCATCGACGAGGAGGGCCAGGCCCGCACCGCCGAGAAGAAGGTGGAGATCGCCGAGCGGCTCATCGCCGACCTCACCGGCAACTGGGGCATCCGCGAGGAGGACATCCTCGTCGACTGCCTCACCTTCACCATCTGCACCGGCCAGGAGGAGTCCCGCAAGGACGGCGTCGCCACCATCGAGGCCATCCGCGAGCTGAAGCGCCGCCACCCCGCCGTGCAGACCACGCTCGGCCTGTCGAACATCTCCTTCGGCCTCAACCCGGCCGCCCGCATCCTGCTCAACTCCGTCTTCCTGGACGAGTGCGTCAAGGCGGGCCTCGACTCCGCCATCGTCCACGCCTCCAAGATCCTGCCGATCGCCCGCTTCGACGAGGAGCAGGTCACCACCGCCCTCGACCTCATCCACGACCGCCGCCGCGAGGGGTACGACCCGCTGCAGCGGCTCATGCAGCTCTTCGAGGGCGCCACCGCCAAGTCCCTCAAGGCCGGCAAGGCCGAGGAGCTGGCCGCCCTGCCGCTGGAGGAGCGCCTCAAGCGGCGCATCATCGACGGCGAGAAGAACGGGCTCGAAGCCGACCTCGACGAGGCGCTGCGCACCCGCAAGGCCCTCGACATCGTCAACGACACCCTCCTGGACGGCATGAAGGTCGTCGGCGAGCTGTTCGGCTCCGGCCAGATGCAGCTCCCGTTCGTCCTCCAGTCCGCCGAGGTCATGAAGACGGCCGTCGCCCACCTCGAACCGCACATGGAGAAGACGGACGACGACGGCAAGGGCACCATCGTGCTCGCCACCGTCCGCGGCGACGTCCACGACATCGGCAAGAACCTCGTCGACATCATCCTGTCGAACAACGGCTACAACGTCGTCAACCTCGGCATCAAGCAGCCCGTCTCCGCCATCCTCGAAGCCGCCGAGGAGCACAGGGCCGACGTCATCGGCATGTCCGGACTGCTCGTCAAGTCAACCGTGATCATGAAGGAGAACCTGGAGGAGCTCAACCAGCGCGACCTGGCCGCCAAGTACCCGGTCATCCTGGGCGGCGCCGCCCTCACCCGCGCCTACGTCGAGCAGGACCTCCACGAGATCTACCAGGGCGAGGTCCGCTACGCCCGCGACGCCTTCGAGGGCCTGCGGCTCATGGACGCCCTCATCGCCGTCAAGCGCGGCGTGCCCGGCGCCGCCCTCCCGGAGCTGCGCCAGCGCCGCGTCAAGGCCACCCCCGACCTCGCCGTCGAGGAGCGCGAGCCCGAGAGCGGGGTCCGCTCCGACGTGGCCACCGACAACCCGGTACCCGAGCCGCCGTTCCGGGGCACCCGCGTCGTCAAGGGCATCCAGCTCAAGGAGTACGCGGGCTGGCTCGACGAGGGCGCGCTGTTCAAGGGCCAGTGGGGCCTCCGGCAGAACCGGACCGGCGAGGGCCCCTCGTACGAGGAGCTGGTCGAGACCGAGGGCCGCCCCCGGCTGCGGGGCTGGCTGGACCGCCTCCACACGGACAACCTGCTCGAAGCGGCCGTGGTGTACGGCTACTTCCCCTGCGTGTCCAAGGGCGACGACCTGATCATCCTGGACGAGGAGGGCAACGAGCGGACCCGCTTCACCTTCCCGCGCCAGCGCCGCGGCCGCCGCCTCTGCCTGGCGGACTTCTTCCGCCCGGAGGAGTCCGGCGAGACCGACGTGGTCGGCCTCCAGGTCGTCACCGTCGGCTCCCGCATCGGCGAGGAGACCGCGCGGCTGTTCGCCGCCGACGCCTACCGCGACTACCTGGAGCTGCACGGCCTCTCCGTCCAGCTCGCCGAGGCCCTGGCCGAGTACTGGCACGCCCGCGTCCGCGCCGAGCTCGGCTTCGGCGGCGAGGACCCGGCGGACGTGGAGGACATGTTCGCGCTGAAGTACCGGGGCGCGCGCTTCTCGCTGGGCTACGGGGCCTGCCCCGACCTGGAGGACCGGGCCAAGATCGCCGACCTGCTGCGGCCGGAGCGCATCGGCGTCCACCTCTCCGAGGAGTTCCAGCTCCACCCGGAGCAGTCCACGGACGCCATCGTGATCCACCACCCCGAGGCCAAGTACTTCAACGCCCGCTGACCCGCCCGCTCGCCCCAGCCACGGCGCCCCTCCCGGCCGCCCGCCCCGCCCGCCGGGGCGGGCGGCCGGACCCGTCCGGGCCGCGCCTTCCTTCGCGTCCGTCCCGCGCCTTCCCGCCGGCCCCCCCGTGCCCGCCCCGCGGGTCCGCCGCCCCGCAGGGGGCGGGGAGCCGACCGCAGCGCGGAGCCGTGCCACGCCCACCCGCCACCTGCCCTCGCGCAGCGGCCCCGCACGACCGACCGCCCACCGCGCCCGCCCGGCGTCCGTACGGCGCCCGTACGGCGCCCGTACGGTGCCCGTCCGGGCACCGGACGAAGTCCCGGCACCGCCACCGGTGCGGGCCCCGCCGGCACCGCCACCGGGAAGGCGCCCCCCGCCGCCCCGCCCCCCCCGCCGCCCCGCCGCCCCGCCGCTCCGGTGGCCTCCCGGCGCGTCCCGGTGCGCGAGGGGCGTGGCGGCGGGCGCCCGGTCGTACACTGGTCGGTCCAGTACGGGCCGGCCGCGTGGCCCCCGCCGGGGGAGCCCGGCGGGGGAGAGCGGCCGGCCTTCTCGTCCCTCATGGAGGTGTGCCGGATGACCAGTACGGTCCCCGCGTCCCTGACCCGTACGGCCGACGGGTCGGCCCTGCAGGCCGTGTTCCTCGACATGGACGGCACCCTCGTCGACACGGAGGGCTTCTGGTGGGACGTGGAGGTCGCGGTCTTCCGGGACCTCGGGCACGAGCTGGACGAGGCCTGGCGGGACATCGTCGTCGGCGGGCCCATGACCCGCAGCGCCGGCTACCTCATCGAGGCCACGGGCGCCCGCGTCACCCTCCCCGAGCTGACCACCCTCCTCAACGACCGCTTCGAGGAGCGCATCGGCGACGGCGTCCCCCTCATGCCCGGCGCCGCCCGCCTCCTGGCCGAGCTGGCCGAGCACGCCGTGCCCACGGCGCTGGTCTCCGCCTCCCACCGCCGCATCATCGACCGGGTCCTGCACTCCCTGGGCGCCGACCACTTCACCCTCACGGTCGCCGGCGACGAGGTGCCCCGCACCAAGCCGCACCCCGACCCGTACCTGCTCGCCGCCCGGCGGGTCGGCGCCGACCCGGCCCGGTGCGCGGTCGTGGAGGACACCGCCACCGGTGTGGCCGCCGCCGAGGCGGCCGGGTGCCGGGTGGTCGCCGTCCCCTCCCTGGCGCCCATCGCACCGGCGGACGGCCGGGCGGTGGTCGGTTCACTGGAAGACGTCGATCTTCGTTTTCTGCGTTCTCTGATCACCGGAATGGAGTGAGGCGCGCACCCAGCGTGGCCCGTTGAATTCCGGAGAAACTCAGGGCGCCGCGGCGTTTCTATTCCGTGACCTCTCCGCGCCCTTCTTCACGTGACCTTGCTCACGCAGCGTGGTGCCGAAGGGCCGTCCGCAACCGCACACATGCCCGGATCGGGGCGCTTCGGGCGTGGTCATGTGTCCGGATTCTTCAGGTCGTGTACGAAACATTCCGCCGTTACCGAGGGGTACGGTCACGGTCGGAGATCACTTTCTGACGCCCCCTCAACTCCACCCCGGTCAAGGATTAGTGGCGGTGCCACTAATCTTCTCGCCGAGCACCCCGCCGCTCTTTCCCCGGGGCGCGACCGCCACAAAGCCGGCCGCGCGCCACGGGGGCCGATCGCTCGTACCCCGGCCCGATCGCCCCGCCCCACCGGGCGCCCGCGGCGGAGGCTCCGCACACGCACCACCCCCGTGTTGGACCAGGAGTACGACCCGCATGAACCGCAAGACCCTGGCGCTGCCGGCGATCGCCGGACTGCTGGCCCCTCTGCTCGCCGCCTGCGGCAGCGACACGAGCGGCGCCGCCTCCGGCAGCGACATCGTCGTCGGGACCACCGACCGGTTCACGGCCTCCGAGGAGTCCCCGGCCCCCTTCGACCCGGCGTACGCGTACGACAGCGGGGTCTGGAACGTGCTGCGCCAGACCGTCCAGACGCTGACGCGCATCCCGCGCGGCGGCGGCCGGCCCGTCCCGGACGCCGCGCGGGAGTGCCGCTTCACCGACAGCGCCGGCCAGAGCTACCGCTGCGTCCTCCGCGAGGACCTGGTCTTCTCCGACGGCAGGCCGGTCACCGCCGGCGACGTCAAGTACTCCATCGAGCGCGTGCTCGCCATCGACTCCGACAACGGCGCCGCCGGACTGCTGTCCACCATCGACACGATCGAGGCCAAGGGCTACCACGAGGTGGTCTTCCACCTGAAGACGCCCGACGCCACCTTCCCGTACAAGCTCGCCACGCCCGTCGCCGGCATCGTCAGCAGCGACAAGTACGGCGCCGACGAGCTGCGCACGGGCTTCCAGGTCGACGGCTCCGGCCCGTACACGATGCGGCCGCACGTGCGCGACGGACGCCTCGTCGGCGTCACCTTCACCAGGAACCCGCGCTACAAGGGCGATGTCAAGGTCCGCAACGAGGGCGTGGAGCTGCGCTCCTTCGACGACGCCGAGGCCATGGGCGAGGCGCTCGAGTCCGGCGACATCCACATGATGACCCGCACCCTCGACCCGGACCAGATCGAGAAGCTCGACGGCGACCCGCGCGAGGGCGTCAAGCTGACCGAGGTCCCCGGCCTGGAGATCCGCTACCTCGTCTTCGACACCGAGGCCCCCGCGGTCCGGGAGAAGGCCGTGCGGCAGGCCGTGGCCGCGCTCGTCGACCGCCACGCGATCACGCGGAGCGTGTACGGCCCCACGGCGACGCCGCTCTACTCGATGGTCCCGTCCACCATCGCCACCCACAGCAACTCGTTCTTCAACAAGTACGGCGAGCCCAGCCGCGACCGGGCCGCGGCCCTCCTGCGCGAGGCGAACGTCGACACCCCGGTCAAGCTGACCCTCCACTACACGACCGACCACTACGGCGCCGCCACCGCCCAGGAGTTCGCCGCCCTGTGCGACCAGCTCAACAAGAGCGGCCTGTTCGAGGCGACCGCCGTGGGCACCGAGTGGTCCACCTTCCGCCCCGCGCAGAAGCGCGGCGAGTACGCCGTCTACGGGCTCGGCTGGTTCCCCGACTTCCCGGACCCCGACAACTTCATCGCGCCGTTCCTCGACGCCGGCAACTTCCTCAACACGCCCTACGTCAACAAGGAGGCCCGCGAGCGGCTCATCCCGGCCTCGCGCCGGGAGACCGACCGCGCCGCCGCGGCGGCCCCCTTCCAGCGGCTCCAGGACGCCATCGCCGAGGACGTCCCGTTCCTCCCGATGTGGCAGGGCAAGCAGTTCGTCGCCTCCCGCGACACCCTCACCGGCGTCGAATGGGCCCTCAACACCTCCTCGGACCTGCAGCTCTGGGAGCTCGGCCGAGGCACCGCCTGACCCCCGCTGTACCGAAGAGATCCAGAGGCAAGGTTCCAGTGAAGGCACACAACAAGTGGCTGACGGCCCCGCTCGCCGCGGGGCTCGCGGCCGCCACGCTCAGCGGCTGCGGCACCGACAAGGACGCGGGCGCCGGTGACGGGGCCGGGACGATCGTCGTCGGCATGTCCGACGAGGTCCTGTCCACCGACCCCGCCGCCGGGTACGACCCCGGCTCCTGGGTGCTGTTCAACAACGTCTTCCAGTCCCTGCTGAGCTTCCCCAAGGGCGCCACCACGCCCCAGCCGGAAGCCGCCGAGTCGTGCGCGTTCGACAAGGGTGCCAGCACGGTCTACCGCTGCACGCTCCGCGACGGCCTGAAGTTCAGCAACGGCAACCCGCTCACCTCCGAGGACGTCAAGTTCTCCTTCGAGCGCACCCTGCGGATCGACGACGAGAACGGGCCCGGCCCGCTCCTCGCCACGATCGACAAGATCGAGACCCCGGACCCGAAGACGGTCGTCTTCACCCTCAAGGTGCCGGACGCCACCTTCCCCAGCAAGATCGCCTCCGGCGCCGGCTCCATCGTCGACCACCGCGAGTACCGGGCCGACGGCCTGCGCACGGACGGCAAGGCCGTCGGCTCCGGCCCGTACAAGCTGGAGTCCTTCGGCGACGACAAGGCCGTCTTCTCCGTCAACGAGGACTACCAGGGCACCGCCAAGGCCAAGAACCAGGGCGTCACCCTGAAGTTCTACAAGGGCGACCGCAAGGCCCTCGCCGACGGCCTGAGCGCGGGCGACGTCCACGTCGCCTACCGCGGCCTCGCCGCCGAGGACATCCAGAAGTTCAACGGCTCCCCGACGGCCGGCCAGAAGGGCATCGAGGTCGTCGAGGGGTCCAGCGCCGAGGTCCAGCACCTGGTCTTCAACATGAAGGACCCGGTCGTCGGCAAGCTCGGCGTGCGCAAGGCCATCGCCCACCTCGTGGACCGCCAGGCGCTCGTCCAGGACGTCTACCAGTCGACGGCGACCCCCCTGTACTCGATCGTCCCGGCCGGCATCCTCGGCCACAACACGGCCTTCTTCGACCGGTACGGCGACCAGCCGCAGCCCGACCTCGCCAGGAAGGCCCTGCGCGACGAGGGCATCGAGGGCAAGGTCAGGATCACCCTGTACTCCACGCCGAACCGCTACGGCCCCGGCACGAACGACCAGCTCGACGTGATCGCCAAGCAGCTGAACGACAGCGGGCTGTTCCAGGCCGACGTGAAGTCCGTCGAGTACGAGCAGTACGAGAAGGACATCCAGGCCGGCAAGTACGGCGTGTACATCAGGGGCTGGGTCCCCGACTACCCGGACCCGGACAACTTCACGCAGCCGTTCTTCGGCGAGGGCAACGTCCTCGGCAACCACTACGAGAACACCAAGATCACCGGAAAGATCATCCCGGACACCGCCGCGGCGGCCGACCGCAGCTCCGCCCAGGACGACTTCGACCGGCTGCAGAACCTCGTGGCCGACGACATCCCGCTCCTCCCGCTCTGGCAGGCCAAGCAGTTCGCCGTCGCCTACAACACGGTCACCGGCCTGGAGTGGACCCTCGACGCGTCCACCGTCTTCCGCTTCTGGGAGCTCAAGAAGGGCTGACCCGGCCACTCCGCCCCGCCCCGGCCCCGGTCCGGTCCGGCGCCATGCCCGACCCCGGCGCCGCCCGCCCGGCGGACCGGCCCGCGAAACGCCGGCGCCCCCGCGGTCACCGACCGCGGGGGCGCCCGCGCACCTGGCCCCGCTACTGCGCGCCGGGCCGGACCAGACCGCTCTCGTACGCGTACACCGCCGCCTGCACCCGGTCCCGCAGGCCCAGCTTGGTCAGCACGTGGCCCACATGCGTCTTCACCGTCGTCTCGGACACGAACAGGTCCGCCGCGATCTCCGCGTTCGACAGGCCCCGCGCCACCAGCTTCAGCACCTCCAGCTCCCGGTCCGTCAGCGTGTTCAGCGCGTCCGGCACCGGCTCGTCCCCCGACGGCAGGTGGTCGGCGTACTTGTCCAGCAGCCGCCGCGTGATGCTCGGCGCCAGCATGGCCTCGCCCGCCGCGACCACCCGGATCGCCTGCACCAGCTCGTTGGCCGGGGCGTCCTTCAGCAGGAAGCCGCTCGCCCCCGCCCGCAGCGCCTCCACCACGTACTCGTCCAGGTCGAACGTCGTCAGCACCAGCACCTTCGCCGGGCCGTCCCGGCCGGGCCCGGTGATCTGCCGCGTCGCCTCCACCCCGTCCATGCGGGGCATCCGGATGTCCATCAGCACCACGTCCGGCTGGAGCGCGCGCACCTGCTCCAGCGCCTGCAGGCCGTCCCCGGCCTCACCCACCACCGCCAGGTCCTGCTCCGCCTCCAGAATCATCCGGAAACCGGTACGCAGCAGCGGCTGGTCGTCGACCAGTAGGACACGGATGGCCACGGGCACTCCTCAAGACATCGCCGGACCCGGCCCATTCTGCCCCGGCCCGGTCGACTGCACCGGCAGCGGGTAGACCGGGGGAGTCCCACCGAACTCGGGACAGAACGCCTGGTGGTCGCACCAGCCGCACAGCTTCGTCGGCCGGGGCCGCCAGTCGCCCGTCTCCGTCGCCCGCCGGATCGCGTCCCACAGCGCCAGCAGCTTCCGCTCCACCCGCCGCAGATCCGCCATCACCGGGTCGTACGTCACCACGTCCCCGCTGCCCAGGTAGACCAGCTGCAGCCGGCGCGGCAGCACCCCCTTCAGCCGCCACACCACCAGCGCGTAGAACGTCATCTGGAACAGCGCGGAGTCCCCGTACTCCGGCCGCGGCGCCTTGCCGGTCTTGTAGTCGACGATCCGCACGTCGCCCGTCGGCGCCACGTCCACCCGGTCGATCACCCCGCGCAGCCGCAGCCCCGAGTCCAGCTCCGCCTCCACGAACAGCTCACGCTCCGCCGGCTCCAGCAGCGTCGGGTCCTCCAGCGTGAACCACCGCTCGACCAGCTCCTCGGCCTCCCGCAGCCAGCGCGCCAGGCGCTCCCCGTCCGCGTCGTCCTCGAACAGCGCCGCCAGCTCCGGGCGCGCCTCCAGCAGCCTCGCCCACTGCCCCGGCACCATCGCCCTGGCCTTGGGCGCCGTCCGCTCCGCCGCCGGATCGTCGAAGAGCCGCTCCAGCACCGCGTGCACCAGCGTGCCCCGCGTCGCCGCGGGACTCGGCTTCTCCGGCAACCTGTCGATCACCCGGAACCGGTACAGCAGGGGACACTGCATGAAGTCGCCGGCGCGCGACGGCGACAGCGAGACGGGCGGCTGGGGGCTCGAAGTCATGTCCCAGACCCTACGGCCCGCCACCGACAGCCGTCGGCATACCATCGACGGCAGACCACCACACACCGCATGATCGAGCGGGAACACCCCAGCCCCACCCCCGCGCCGAAGGGAACCCGTGAACCAGGACGACGAGAGCGGCGAGAGCACGCGCCCGCGGTCCGCGCCCGCCGGGAAGGGCGAGGGACCCGGCCGCCGCCCAGGCGAGCCCGGCGGCGGTCTGCTGATGGGCCGGATCTTCGGCGTGCCCGTCTACGTCGCCCCGAGCTGGTTCCTGGTCGCCGCCCTGATCACCTGGGTCTTCGGCGGCCAGCTCGACCGCGTCCTGCCGGAGCTGGGCACCGCCCGCTACCTGGTCTCCCTCTTCTTCGCCGTCGCGTTCTACGCCTCGGTCCTCGTCCACGAGCTGGCCCACACGGTCGCCGCGCTCCGCTTCAAGCTCCCGGTCCGCCGCATCCAGCTCCAGTTCTTCGGCGGCGTCTCCGAGATCGAGAAGGAGTCCGAGACCCCCGGCCGCGAGTTCGTCCTCGCCTTCGTCGGCCCGCTCCTGTCCCTCGTGCTCGCCGGCGTCTTCTACGCCGCCCTGTACGCCGTCGAGCCGGGCACGGTCCCCGCGGTCCTCCTGGCGGGCCTGACGATCTCCAACCTGATCGTCGCCGTCTTCAACTTCCTCCCCGGCCTCCCCCTGGACGGCGGCCGCATGCTCCGCGCCGTCGTCTGGAAGATCACCGGCAACCCGATGAGCGGCACCGTCGCCGCCGCCTGGGCGGGCCGCGCCCTCGCCGTGATCGTCCTGGTCGGCCTGCCGCTGCTCACCCACACCCGCGCCCTCGGCGACTCCTCGGACCTGAGCGGCATGGACACGCTCATGGACGCGCTGCTCGCCGCCATCCTCGCCGCGATCATCTGGACCGGCGCGGGCAACAGCCTGCGCATGGCCCGCCTCCGCGAGCGCCTGCCCGAGCTGGGAGCCCGCGCGCTCACCCGCCGCGCCGTCCCCGTACCACCCGAGACGCCCCTGTCCGAGGCGCTGCGCCGGGCCAACGAGGCGGGCGCCCGCGCCCTCGTCGTGGTCGACGGCCAGGGCGAGCCCACCGCCCTGGTCCGCGAGACCGCCATCGTGGGCGTCCCCCAGCACCGCCGCCCCTGGGTCGCGGTCGGCGGCCTCGCCCAGGACCTCACCGACGGCATGCGCGTCCCGGCCGACCTCACCGGAGAGGACCTCCTGGAACGGCTCCGCGAGACCCCCGCCACCGAGTACCTCGTCGTCGAGGACACCGGCGAGGTGTACGGGGTGCTGTCCACGGCCGACGTCGAGCGGGCCTTCGTCCAGGCCATGGCCCGCCCCGGCACCACCCGCCCCTGACCCCGTCCCACCACCCCGCGCGCCCCACCCCCGCCGGGGCACCGTGGTCGGGGTCCGCGCCACCGCCGGGTACCCTGGTCACATGTCCGAACCGACCGGTGCCGCCCGCCGTCGCGGGCCCTTCAAGGTCGGGGACCAGGTCCAGCTCACCGACCCCAAGGGACGCCACTACACGTTCACGCTCGAAGCCGGGAAGAACTTCCACACCCACAAGGGTTCCTTCCCGCACGACGAGCTGATCGGCGCCCCCGAGGGCAGTGTTGTCCGAACCACGGGAAACGTCGCCTACCTCGCGCTGCGCCCCCTGCTCCCCGACTACGTCCTGTCCATGCCCCGCGGGGCCGCAGTCGTCTACCCGAAGGACGCGGGCCAGATCCTCGCCTTCGCCGACATCTTCCCCGGCGCCCGCGTCGTGGAGGCCGGCGTCGGCTCGGGCTCGCTGAGCAGCTTCCTGCTCCGCGCCATCGGCGACAGCGGCATGCTCCACTCCTACGAGCGCCGCGCGGACTTCGCGGAGATCGCCCAGGCCAACGTGGAGCGCTACTTCGGCGGCCCCCACCCCGCCTGGCAGCTCACCGTCGGCGACCTCCAGGACAACCTGTCGGACACCGACGTCGACCGCGTCATCCTCGACATGCTCGCCCCGTGGGAGTGCCTGGAGGCCGTCTCCAAGGCCCTCGTCCCCGGCGGCATCCTCTGCTGCTACGTCGCCACGACGACCCAGCTCGCCCGGACCGTGGAGTCCATCCGCGAGATCGGCTGCTATGCCGAGCCGCAGCCCTGGGAGTCGATGATCCGCAACTGGCACGTGGAGGGCCTCGCCGTCCGCCCCGACCACCGCATGATCGGCCACACCGGCTTCCTCGTCACCGCCCGGCGCCTCGCGGACGGCGTCGAGCCGCCCATGCGCCGCCGCCGCCCCGCCAAGGGCGCCTACGGCGAGGACTACGAGGGCCCCAACAAGGGCTGACACCCACCGCAACGCGGCGCCGCCGCCGCGGAGTTCCCCCGGCTCGCGGGAAACTCCGCGGCGGCGCGGCCGCGTTCGCCCCCCGCGGCGCCCGACACCCGTACCCCCCGGCCCCGATGAGAGCCCCCCGGTACCGCACCCCTGTGACGTGTGGCACGATGCTGGCCACCCTCCCCGGCGGCAGCCCACCGCCACCGCACGACCACAGGAGACAGCCCGCGTGCAGCCCTCCGACCTCCCGGACCTCGCGCACACCCACGCCCGCCCCACGCACTGGCTCGCGACCGCCGCCGCCATGGCCGGGGTCATCGCCCTCGCCGGCCTCCTCCAGCCCGGATCGGCCACCGCCACGAACCCCGCCGCCGGGGTCCGCCAGGCCCCCGCCCCCGGCGCCCCCGCCCCCGACGCCGCCACCGCCGCGTACCCGCTGGACTGCGCCGGAGTGCCCACCGCCGTCCCCAGGACCGCCAGCGGCGACCTCGACGGCGACGGCCGCCCCGAGACCGTCGCCGCCGCGCACTGCCGCGCCGGCTCCGGCACCCCGCCCTACGGCCTCTACGTCCTCACCGGCGCCCGGAGCGACGCCGACGGCGGCGCGGACACGACGAAGGGCGCCCGCGTCGTGGCGACCCTCGTCGACCCCGCGGACGCCCTCTCCATCGGCGACCTCGCCATCCGTGACGGCGTCGTCACGGCGACCGTGCTCGGCTACACCTCCCCCGACGTGCCCCGGTGCTGCCCCGACACCCACGAGACCGTCGAATGGCGGTGGACCGGCGGCAGGTTCCTGCGCACCCCGGCCACCGACCGCTGACCGGCGGCTACTCGGCGTCGGGCCCGTACACCTCGACCCTGTCCGAAACCCGTCGTACGTGAATGCAGTCCCCCGGGCACTCCTTGGCCGAATCCACCACGTCCTGAAGGAGCGGCAGCGGCACCGGAGTCGTCGCGCCCGGGTCCTGGAGCAGTTCGTCGTCGGCGCTCTTGACGTAGGCGAGTCCGTCGATGTCGAGCTCGAACACCTCGGGCGCGTATTGGGCGCAGATGCCGTCCCCGGTGCAGAGGTCCTGGTCGATCCAGACCTCCAGAGCCTCTCCGGCGGCCGTGGTGGGAGCCTCGTGCTGCGCGGTCATATGCCCTGCCGTTCCTGCGTCGGGTGAAGCGTCGAGAAGTAAGTCCGGCCCGCCCTGCCGGGTGTTGGCCACTGACGACGATACAACCGGCCGCTTTCCGATGTTGAAGGGTGGGTATTCCCTTCCCGTGGGGGAGAGCGCAAGGGTGAAGATCGGACACCTCCCGAGAGTCTTTGTGATCTAGGGGTTTCAATCACCACCCACGCAGGTAGGGTCAGGAAGCGTCCAGCTCCCCTTGGAGGAGGTGAGGACCGTGGCAGCCCACGACGACGACATCAACCGCGGCATCCGGCCGGGGCGGGGGTCTGAGGACCCCGCCGGCCAGGTTGCCTATCTCGAGCAGGAAATCGCCGTCCTGCGACGCAAGCTCGCCGACTCTCCGCGCCACACGAGGATTCTCGAGGAGCGGATCGTCGAGCTGCAGACCAACCTGGCCGGCGTGTCCGCGCAGAACGAGCGGCTCGCCAACACGCTCCGTGAGGCCCGCGACCAGATCGTGGCACTCAAGGAGGAGGTCGACCGCCTGGCGCAGCCGCCGGCCGGCTTCGGAGTGTTCCTGCAGGCCAACGAGGACGGCACGTGCGACATCTTCACCGGGGGCCGCAAGCTCCGGGTGAACGTGAGCCCCAGCGTGGAGCCCGACGAGCTCCGGCGGGGCCAGGAGGTCATGCTCAACGAAGCGCTCAACGTGGTCGAGGCCATGGAGTTCGAGCGCGCCGGGGACATCGTCACCCTCAAGGAGATCCTCGAGGACGGCGAGCGCGCCCTGGTCATCGGCCACACCGACGAGGAACGGGTCGTACGGCTCGCCGAGCCCCTGCTGGACGTCACCATCCGGCCCGGCGACGCCCTCCTGCTCGAACCCCGCTCGGGCTACGTGTACGAGGTCATCCCCAAGAGCGAGGTCGAGGAGCTCGTCCTCGAGGAGGTCCCGGACGTCGACTACGACAAGATCGGCGGCCTGGGCAACCAGATCGAGCTGATCCGCGACGCGGTCGAGCTCCCGTACCTGTACCCGGACCTCTTCAAGGAGCACGAGCTCCGGCCCCCGAAGGGCATCCTGCTGTACGGCCCGCCCGGCTGCGGCAAGACGCTCATCGCCAAGGCGGTCGCGAACTCCCTCGCGAAGAAGGTCGCCGAGGTCACGGGGCAGCCCGCCGGCAAGAGCTACTTCCTCAACATCAAGGGCCCCGAGCTGCTCAACAAGTACGTCGGCGAGACCGAGCGGCACATCCGCCTGGTCTTCCAGCGGGCCCGCGAGAAGGCCTCGGAGGGCACGCCCGTCATCGTCTTCTTCGACGAGATGGAGTCCCTCTTCCGCACCCGCGGCTCCGGCGTCAGCTCGGACGTCGAGAACACGATCGTCCCGCAGCTCCTCGCCGAGATCGACGGCGTCGAGGGCCTCGAGAACGTCATCGTGATCGGCGCCTCCAACCGCGAGGACATGATCGACCCGGCGATCCTGCGCCCCGGCCGCCTCGATGTGAAGATCAAGATCGAGCGCCCGGACGCCGAGGCCGCCAAGGACATCTTCGCCAAGTACCTCACGCCGTCCCTGCCGCTCCACGCGGACGACCTCGCCGAGCACAGCCACTCCAAGGACGCCGCGGCACAGGCCATGATCCAGTCGGTCGTGGAGCAGATGTACGCGGAATCCGAGGAGAACCGGTTCCTCGAGGTCACCTACGCCAACGGCGACAAGGAAGTCCTGTACTTCAAGGACTTCAATTCCGGCGCGATGATCCAGAACATCGTCGACCGGGCGAAGAAGATGGCCATCAAGGCCTATCTCGACCAGAACCAGAAGGGCATCCGCGTCTCCCACCTCCTCCAGGCGTGCGTGGACGAGTTCAAGGAGAACGAGGACCTGCCCAACACCACCAACCCGGACGACTGGGCCCGCATCTCCGGAAAGAAGGGCGAGCGGATCGTCTTCATCCGCACCCTCGTCACCGGAAAGCAGGGCGCGGACACCGGCCGCTCCATCGACACCGTCGCGAATACCGGCCAGTACCTGTAGCGGTGCGCGGAACCGGCTGCGGACGCCCCCGGACCCCCGAAAGGGCGAGGGCCCGAAAGGGGGAGGGCGTCCGCAGCCGGACGCGTTCCACGGGGCGGACCGGACACGGACCACACGCGAGCAATGACGCAATTGATCTCCCCCCGGGCGCGAAGGCGCTCTAGGCTCATCCGTACCGCCGATTCGCGCAGTGCGGGGTCGGGCACCGCACACGCATCGGAGAACCGGTACTCGGGCGCCGCTCCCGCGCGGGGGCGCCGCCGGGCAAGGAGGGCCGCATGACCGTACGGCGAGTAATGGGCATCGAGACGGAGTACGGGATCTCCGTCCCCGGCCACCCGAACGCCAATGCCATGCTCACCTCGTCCCAGATCGTCAACGCGTACGCGGCGGCGATGCACCGGGCGCGCCGCGCCCGCTGGGACTTCGAGGAGGAGAACCCGCTGCGGGACGCCCGCGGCTTCGACCTCGCCCGCGAGGTCGCGGACTCCAGCCAGCTCACCGACGAGGACATCGGCCTCGCCAACGTCATCCTGACCAACGGCGCCCGGCTCTACGTGGACCACGCCCACCCCGAGTACAGCGCCCCCGAGGTCACCAACCCCCGCGACGCCGTCCTCTGGGACAAGGCCGGCGAGCGGATCATGGCGGAGGCCGCCGAACGGGCCGCCCAGCTCCCCGGCGCCCAGCCGATCCACCTCTACAAGAACAACACCGACAACAAGGGCGCCTCCTACGGCACGCACGAGAACTACCTGATGAAGCGGGAGACCCCCTTCTCGGACATCGTGCGCCACCTGACGCCCTTCTTCGTCTCCCGCCAGGTCGTCACCGGCGCCGGACGCGTCGGCATCGGCCAGGACGGCCAGGAGCACGGCTTCCAGATCAGCCAGCGCGCGGACTACTTCGAGGTCGAGGTCGGACTGGAGACGACACTCAAACGGCCCATCATCAACACACGGGACGAGCCGCACGCCGACGCCGAGAAGTACCGCCGCCTCCATGTGATCATCGGCGACGCCAACCTCTCCGAGATCTCCACCTACCTCAAGCTCGGGACGACCGCGCTGGTCCTGTCGATGATCGAGGACGGCTTCATCACCGTCGACCTCGCCGTCGACCAGCCGGTCCGCACCCTCCACCAGGTCTCCCACGACCCGACGCTCCAGCGCCTGATCACCCTGCGCAGCGGCCGGACGCTCACCGCGGTGCAGCTCCAGATGGAGTACTGCGAGCTGGCCCGCAAGTACGTGGAGAACCGCTTCGGCGCCGACGCGGACGAGCAGACCGCGGACGTCCTCACCCGTTGGGAGGACACCCTGGGGCGGCTGGAGAACGACCCGATGAGCCTCGCCGGCGAGCTGGACTGGGTGGCGAAGCTGGAGGTCATGGAGGGCTACCGGCGCCGCGACGGCCTCGACTGGGACTCCGCGCGGCTCCACCTCGTGGACCTCCAGTACGCCGACGTACGCCCCGACAAGGGCCTGTACAACCGTCTGGCGGCCCGCGGGCGGATGCGGCGGCTGCTGGACGAGGAGGAGGTCGTCAGGGCCGAGAAGCAGCCTCCCGAGGACACCAGGGCCTACTTCCGGGGCCGCTGCCTGGAGCAGTACGCGGACGACGTCGCCGCGGCCTCCTGGGACAGCGTGATCTTCGACCTGCCGGGCCGCGACTCCCTCCAGCGGGTCCCCACGCTGGAGCCGCTGCGGGGCACCCGCGCCCACGTCAAGGACCTGCTGGACCGGTGCCGCACGGCCGAGGAGCTGGTCCGGGTGCTTTCGGGTGGCTGATCAGGGCTAAGGGGGGCCGCCTCGGGGAATCATGGAAGTGGCCCCCGGACGTCGAGAAAGACAGGGCCGATGTCAGACCGGGCTTGTAGGGTCAGATCTTGAGACACCTGACCAAGCGGGCAATTCCGAGCGGGGTGAGGGACATGGCGACCAAGGACACCGGCGGCGGCCAGCAGAAGGCCACGCGTTCCACCGAGGAGGTCGAGGACCAGGCGCCCGAGGCGCAGGCCTCGGAGGACCTCAAGGAGCGCCACGAGAAGCTGAGCGACGACGTGGACTCCGTCCTGGACGAGATCGACGACGTCCTTGAGGAGAATGCCGAGGATTTCGTGCGGTCATTCGTGCAAAAGGGTGGAGAGTAAAGGCTTGATGGCTCAGCCTTCTTTGAAGCGAAGGTGAGCTGACTCGGGGGGACGGTGGCAGAGCAGGCGGAGGAAGCGAAGCGCTGCTCGCGGTGCGGTGCATCGAAGCCGCGGGCGGCCTTCGCGGACAACAGGTCCATGCGCGACGGACTTCAGGAGCACTGCCGCGCCTGCCAGGCCGAGCACTACCGGCGGCGCCAGGAAGCCGGGGGGCTGACCGTTCGGGCAAGGGTTCCCGTTCCCCGGGGGAGCGAGCGCTGCCCGAAGTGTGCCGAGGTGAAGCCGCACTCGGAGTGGGTGCACGACAAAGGCTCCTCCGACGGATGGGCGAGCCACTGCCGTGACTGCCGTGCCCGCAGGCACCGCGAAAGCTGCTTCCAGCGCAAGTGCGGCATCACCGAGGCCGAGCGGGACGCGATGATCGAGGCGCAGGGCGGAGTCTGCGTGATCTGCTTGTCCCCTCGACCCGAGCATGTAGATCATTGCCACGAGACAGGTAGGGTCCGTGGCGTGCTGTGCTTCAGCTGCTACGCGGCGCTGGGGCAGCTCAAGGACCGACCGGCCGCCATGAGGCGGGCGGCCGATTACGTGGAAGGAAACTCGTGGAAGCCAACACTCGTAGCACCGGGCGTCTACCAGCTGCCTTCCTGACGCCCGGGTCCTCTTCCTTCATGGACTTCCTCGCCGAGCACTCGCCGGAGCTGCTCCCCGGGCGCCGGACGCTGCCCCCCGTGCAGGGGGCGATCGAGGTGCCGCACGGCACGACGATCGTCGCCGCCTCGTTCCCGGGGGGCGTGGTCCTCGCCGGCGACCGGCGGGCCACCATGGGCAACATGATCGCGCAGCGCGACATCGAGAAGGTCTTCCCGGCCGACGAGTACTCGGCCGTCGGCATCGCCGGCACGGCCGGCCTGGCGGTGGAGATGGTCAGGCTGTTCCAGCTGGAGCTGGAGCACTTCGAGAAGGTCGAGGGGACGCAGCTGTCCCTGGAGGGCAAGGCGAACCGGCTCTCCACCATGATCCGCGGCAATCTGGGCATGGCCATGCAGGGCCTCGCCGTGGTGCCGCTCTTCGCCGGCTGGGACGTGGACCGCCAGAAGGGCCGCATCTTCTCGTACGACGTCACCGGCGGCCGCTCCGAGGAGCACGGGTACGCGGCGACCGGCTCGGGGTCCCTGTTCGCGCGCGGCTCGATGAAGAAGCTCTACCGCGAGGACCTGTCCGAGCGGCAGGCCGTGACGCTGGTGGTGCAGGCGCTGTACGACGCGGCGGACGACGACTCGGCGACGGGCGGCCCGGACGTGGCGCGCCGGATCTACCCGATCGTCACGGTGATCACGGAGGACGGCTACCGCCGCCTGACCGAGACCGAGGCGTCGGACGTGTCGCGCTCCGTGCTGGAGCGCCGCCTGGACCAGCCGGACGGCCCCCGCGCCGAGCTGCTCTGATGATGCTGACGATGTTCCCGCCACTGACAGAAAGGGACGGATAGCCGGTGTCGACTCCGTTCTACGTCTCACCCCAGCAGGCCATGGCCGACCGGGCGGAATACGCCCGCAAGGGCATCGCGCGGGGCCGGAGCCTCGTCGTGATGCAGTACGCCGACGGCATCGTCTTCGTCGGGGAGAACCCGTCCCGCGCGCTGCACAAGTTCAGCGAGATCTACGACCGGATCGGCTTCGCCGCCGCGGGCAAGTACAACGAGTACGAGAACCTGCGGATCGGCGGTGTGCGCTACGCGGACCTGCGCGGCTACACGTACGACCGCGACGACGTGACCGCGCGGGGCCTCGCCAACGTCTACGCGCAGACGCTCGGCACGATCTTCTCCAGCGCCGGCGAGAAGCCGTACGAGGTGGAGCTGGTCGTCGCGGAGGTCGGCGCGTCGCCGGAGGGCGACCAGATCTACCGGCTGCCGCACGACGGCTCGATCGTGGACGAGCACGGCTCGGTCGCGGTCGGCGGCAACGCCGAGCAGATCGGCAGCTTCCTGGACCAGCGCCACCGCGACGGGATGTCCCTGGCGGAGGCGCTGAAGCTGGCGGTGCAGGCCCTGTCGCGGGACACCAGCGGCAGTGAGCGGGAGATCCCCGCCGAGCGCCTGGAGGTGGCCGTGCTGGACCGCACGCGTCCGCAGTCACGGAAGTTCAAGCGGATCGTGGGCCGGCAGCTCGCGCGGCTGCTCGCGGCCGCGGAGCCGGCGACGGCCCCGACGGACGCGGCGGACGACGAGGCCGAGGGCCCGGAGGGCGCCGCCGACTGAGTCCGCGCCCGGCCGGTCCTCCCGGTCCGCCCGTCAGGCCCTCTGCCGGCCGCCCGGCCCGCCGGGCCGGCGCACGGGCGGGGCCGGGCCTCGCGGGCCGGGCGGCCGGCTTCGGGCAGGTGTGGTGGGCCCCGGTCCGCTCCCTTCGGGGGCGGGCCGGGGCCCTTTCGCGTGCGCGGGGTCAGCCGACGGGCGGCGGGGCGGTGGAGGCCCGTACGCGCAGGGTCACCGGCAGGTCGCCGCGGGGCGGGAGGCGTCCGTCGAGGACCGCGAGCAGGGCCTCCATGCCGCGCTCGCCGACCCGCTCGGCGGGGAGGGAGACGGTGGTGAGCTCCGGTTCCACGGCGGTGGCGAGGGTCAGGTCGTCGAAGCCGGTCACGGAGACGTCCTCCGGGACGCGCAGCCCCAGGCGCCGCACCGCCTTGCAGGCGCCGGCCGCGATGAGGTCGTCGTCGCAGACCAGGGCGGTGGGGCGCGGGCCGGGCCCGGTCAGTGCGCGGGCCGCCGCCTCCCGGCCGCCGGCCACGTCGAGCGGCGTGGGCACGGTGCGGGCGGTGACGCCGGGGCGGCCGTCCAGGGCGGCGGCGAACGCGTGGGCGCGCACGTCGAACGTCCAGGACGGCACCGCCGACGCGAGGTGGGCGAACCGGCGGTGGCCGAGGGCCAGGAGATGGTCCGTCACCTGGCGCATGCCGTCCTCGATGGCGAGGTTGACCCGGGCGGCGGAGCCGGGGTCGGCGGGGTCGCTGTCGAGCATGACGAGCGGCAGGCCGGTGTCCCGGAAGGCGTGCAGGGCTCCGGCCGCCATCGACGAGGCGATGATCCCGTCGAGGGCGGCGCCGGCGGAGGCGAAGGGGTCCCTGGCCGGGCCGACGCCCTCGGGCGAGGGGTAGAGGACGACGCCGAAGCCGTGGCGGGCCGCGAGCGCCGAGGCCCCGGTGTGGACGCGGGCGAAGAACTCGTTGGTGAGCGCGGGCACGACCAGCAGGGCGGTGCGGGTCCGGCCGAGGCGGAGGCTGCGGGCGGCGAGGTTGGGGCGGTAGCCGAGCCGCAGGGCCGTGTCGCGGACCCGGTCGGCGGTGCGCTCGGAGACCCGGCCGCGCCACTTGCCGCCCATGACGAGGGAGACGGTGGCCTGCGAGACGCCTGCGGCGCCGGCGACGTCCCGGCTGGTGGGACGGGTGCCGCCGAGGGGGTCCGGGGCCTTCACGCGCGTACGCCTCCACGGGTGGTCCGGGGCCGCCGCACCGGTGCGGGGCGGTCGTCCAGGGGTGCGCGGGTGGACCCGCGGCTGCCGACATGGTACGTATGACGTCCTTGGTTATACGTAAAACCCCGGCATGGTCCGGAGGAGGAGGCGCGGGCGATGGCGGCGGCGGGCGGCGGGTACGCCGACATACTCAGGGCTCCGCACGCGCTGCGGCTGCTGGTCGGCACGCTGGTCGGCCGGCTGCCCAACGGCACGGCGCACATCGCGATCGCGCTGTTCACCCGCGCCGAGGGCGGCAGCTACAGCCTCGCGGGCGCCCTCGCCGCCGTGTACGGACTGGCGACGGCGGCGGGGCAGCCGCTGCTCGGCCGCGCCGTCGACCTGCACGGCCAGCCCCGGGTGCAGCTGCCGGCCGCGCTCGTCTCGGCGCTGGGCATGGCGTGGCTGGCCGCCGCGGGGATCGGCTCGCTGCCGGTCGCCTTCGCCGCGGTGGTCGTCGCCGGGTTCTTCACCCCGCCGCTGGAGGGCGGCCTGCGGGCGCTGTGGCCGAGCGTGCTGGGCGGCGGCGACCGGGTGCACCGCGCGTACGCCCTGGACGCCGTGGCGCAGGAGGTCATGTTCACGGTCGGTCCGCTGCTGGTGACCGTCCTGGTGTGGCTGTGGTCGCCGGCGGCGGCGCTGCTGCTGATCAACGCCGCCGGGGTGCTCGGCGCCCTGTCGGTGGTCGCGTCGGCCCCCTCGCGGGCCTGGCGCTCCGAGCCGCGCGAGGCGCACTGGCTGGGCGCGCTGCGCTCGCCGGGCCTGCTCGCCCTGCTGGGCGCCTTCTTCTTCGTCGGCCTGGCGATGGGCTCGATCACGGTGGCCGCGCTCGCCTACGCCGACCTGCACGGCGGCGACGCCGTGTACGGGGCGCTCATGGCGGCCCTGGGGCTGGGCGCGCTGGTGGGCGGCCTCGGGTACGGCGCGCGGTCTTGGTCCGGGGAGCCGGAGGCGCGGCTGCGGGTGCTGGTGGCGCTGCTGGCGCTCGGCTACCTGCCGCTGGTGCTGGCGCCCGGCGTGGCCGCCATGACCGCGCTGTCCGCTCTCGCGGGCGTCTTCCTGGCGCCGGCCATCGCCTGCGCCTTCGTCGTCGTGGACCGGCACGCGCTGCGCGGCACGGTGACGGAGGCGTTCTCGTGGCTGGTGACCACCTTCGGGGTGGGCGCCGCGGCGGGCGCGGCGGTGGCCGGCCCGGCGATCGAGCTGGCGGGCGTCGCCTGGAGCTTCGCCGTCGCCGGGGCGGGGGGAGCGGCGGCGCTGCTGGTGCTGGTGGCGACGCGCCGTGTGCTGGCCGCCCCCGCCGCCGCGGGCCGGGCGGAAACGGCGAAACCGGTGCGTGTATCGGAAAATGATCGAAACGGCACGGTCGAACCCGGTTTCAGCGAGGGCCGTCAGGCGTAATGTTCTGTCATGGACCGCCGCATTTTCGGGCTGGAGAACGAGTACGGCGTCACGTGCACGTTCAGGGGACAGCGCCGACTGTCTCCTGACGAAGTGGCGCGCTACCTCTTCCGCCGTGTCGTGTCATGGGGCCGCAGCAGCAATGTCTTCCTGCGCAACGGCGCCCGCCTCTACCTCGACGTGGGTTCGCATCCGGAATACGCGACGCCGGAATGCGACAACGTGACCGAGCTGGTCACGCACGACAAGGCGGGCGAGCGCATTCTCGAGGGTCTGCTCGTGGACGCCGAACGCCGCCTGCACGAGGAGGGAATCGCGGGCGACGTCTACCTCTTCAAGAACAACACCGACTCGGCGGGGAACTCCTACGGCTGCCACGAGAACTACCTCGTGGCGCGGCACGGCGAGTTCTCGCGGCTGGCGGACATCCTCATCCCGTTCCTCGTCACCCGCCAGCTGCTGTGCGGCGCGGGGAAGGTGCTGCAGACCCCCCGCGGCGCCGTGTACTGCGTGAGCCAGCGGGCGGAGCACATCTGGGAGGGCGTCAGCTCGGCGACGACCCGCTCCCGCCCGATCATCAACACCCGCGACGAGCCGCACGCCGACGCCGAGCGGTACCGGCGGCTGCACGTCATCGTCGGCGACTCCAACATGTCGGAGACGACGATGCTGCTGAAGGTCGGCGCCACCGACCTGGTGCTGCGGATGATCGAGGCCGGCACGGTCATGCGCGACCTCACCCTGGAGAACCCGATCCGGGCCATCCGCGAGGTCAGCCACGACATCACCGGCCGCCGCAAGGTCCGCCTCGCCAGCGGCCGGGAGGCGTCCGCGCTGGAGGTGCAGCGCGAGTACTACGAGAAGGCCGTGGACTTCGTGGACCGGCGCGGCATCCGCACGGGCACGGTCGCGCAGGTCCTGGAGCTGTGGGGCCGCACGCTCGACGCGATCGAGACGGAGGACCTGGACCGGATCGGCACGGAGATCGACTGGGTCATCAAGTACAAGCTGCTGGAGCGGTACCGGGCCAAGCACAACATGACCATGTCGCACCCGAGGGTCGCGCAGATAGACCTCGCCTACCACGACATCCACCGCCGCCGCGGCCTGTACTACCTGCTGGAGAAGAAGGGCCAGGCGGCCCGCGTCTGCGACGATCTGAAGATCTTCGAGGCGAAGTCCGTGCCGCCGCAGACCACCCGGGCGCGGCTGCGCGGCGACTTCATCCGCCGCGCGCAGGAGCAGCGCAGGGACTTCACGGTGGACTGGGTCCATCTGAAGCTCAACGACCAGGCGCAGCGCACGGTGCTGTGCAAGGACCCGTTCCGGTCGGTCGACGACCGGGTGGAGAAGCTCATCGCCGGGATGTGACCCCGTACCGCCCCACGCCTCGGGCCCCGCACCGGACCGCCGGTGCGGGGCCCGGGGCGTCGGGCCGCACCGGGCCGGGGAACGTCCGGGGAGGGGGCGCACGTTCCTCGTGCGGCACCTCCCGCACGCCGTAGAGTGGCGCGCACCCAAGGCAAGATCGACCCCCGACCAGATACGAGGCTTCCCGTGCGTCGTCGCTCCCTCCTCCTCGCCGTGCCCGCCGGCCTGCTCACCCTGTCGGCCTGCGGCGACGGCCAGTCAGACCAGGACAAGGACAAGGACCAGGTCGCCGAGAGCCCGTCGGCGCCGGAGCCGGGCGCGTCCGCCAAGATCGTGGACGGTCCGCTGCCCGCCATCACCGGCGGGCAGAAGTTCGGCGAGAAGCCGACCGTCGCCAAGGGGACCGGGAAGCCCTCCTCCGACCTGGCGGTGAAGACGGTCATCGCCGGCTCCGGCACCCCGGTCGCCGAGGGCGACTACGTCCGGGCGCACTACCTGGGCCAGATCTGGGACACGGCGAAGGTCTTCGACAACTCCTACGACCGCAAGCAGCCGCTGGTCATCCAGCTCCAGCCGGGCTCCGTCATCGACGGCTGGCGGCTGGGCCTGGCCGGCAAGAAGACCCGCAGCCGCGTCGAGATGGCCGTCCCGCCGGCGCTGGGCTACGGCGCGGAGGGACGCGGGGACATCAAGGGCACGGACACGATGGTCTTCGTGATCGACATCGAGGAGACCTTCAACGGCTCGTCGTCCGTCAAGGGCAAGGAGGTCCCCCAGGACGACGCCGCCCTGCCCAAGGTCGGCACCAACACGGACGGCAAGGCCCCCGCCGTGACCGTGCCCAAGGGCGCCGCCCCGAAGAAGCTCGTCGCCGAGTACGTCCTGGAGGGCGACGGCGAGGAGGTCGCGCCGACCGACCAGCTGCTCCTCCAGTACAAGGGCGTGCTGTGGAACGGCGGCAAGGAGTTCGACTCCAGCTACTCCCGCAAGCAGCTCGCCGCCTTCCCGCTCCAGCAGCTGATCAAGGGCTGGCAGGAGGGCCTGGCCGGCAAGAAGGTCGGCAGCCGCGTCATGCTGGTCGTGCCCCCGGACCTGGGCTACGGCGACCAGGCCTCCGGCGAGATCCCGGCCAACTCCACGCTGGTCTTCACGCTCGACATCCTGGCGAAGATGTAAGACTGTGCGGGTTGTGCACAAACGATCAACAGGAGCACTGACGTGAGCATCGACAAGCCCGAGGTCGACTTTCCGGGCGGCGAGCCGCCGGCGGATCTGGAGATCAAGGACATCTGGGTCGGCGACGGCCCGGAGGCCAAGGCCGGCGACATGGTGAAGGTCCACTACGTCGGTGTGTCCTTCTCCAGTGGCGAGGAGTTCGACGCCTCGTGGAACCGCGGCACGCCGCTGCAGTTCCAGCTCGGTGTCGGCCAGGTCATTCCCGGCTGGGACCAGGGCGTCCAGGGAATGAAGGTCGGCGGCCGCCGCCAGCTCGTCATCCCGCCGCACCTCGCCTACGGCGACCGCGGCGCCGGCGGCAAGATCAAGCCGGGCGAGACGCTGATCTTCGTCTGCGACCTCGTCGCGGTCTGACCGGACCGGATCACGTGGGCCCGCACCTGCCGGTGCGGGCCCACGCCGCTTCGGCCGGTGCTTCGCTCCGGGGCCCGCGGGCGGCACCCGGGAGGCGCGGGCGGGCCGCCCGGCCGGCGTGACTTTGGTGACGCCGGGTCCGGGGCGGTACGGTCAGCGGGCGATAGTGACTCCATAAGAAGAGGTGCTGGGCGTCGATGGCCATTGCCAAGGCCGAGCGGCTGATGAATCTCGCGCTGTGCCTGCTGGGTACGCGCCGGCCGCTCAGCAAGCGCGAGCTGCGCGGCTCCATCGAGGCGTACGTGGAGGCGTTCGGGCCCGGTGACGGAGGCCCCTCACCGGCCGACGACTCCTTCAACCGCATGTTCGAGCGCGACAAGGACGACCTGCGCGAGCTGGGCCTCGTCATCGAGACCGTCGAGAACCTCGACGGCGAGACCGGATACCTGGCCCGCCGCGACTCCAACCGCCTGCCGCCCGTCCAGCTCGACGCCGAGGAGGCCGCCGCGCTGGGCCTGGCCGCCCGGGTGTGGCAGCAGGCCCGCCTCGCCGGAGCCGCCAGCGGCGCCCTGCAGAAGCTGCGCGCCGCCGGCATGCCCGAGGCGGACGGCCCCTACGAGGACCGGCCCGGCGCCCTCGAACCGCGCATCCCCGTCCGCGAGGCCGCGTTCGAACCGCTGATGCTGGCCTGCCGCGACCGGCGCCCCGTGGTCTTCGAGTACCGCAAGTCCAACTCCGCCCGCGCCGAGACCCGGCACGTCGAGCCCTGGACCCTGGAGTGCTGGCGCGGCCACTGGTACCTGGCCGGCTGGGACCGGGACCGCGGCGCCCAGCGGGTGTTCCGGCTCTCCCGCATCACCGGCAAGGTCCGCTCCCGCGCCGGCGCGTTCACCGCGCCCGTGCCGGACGTGTCCACCGTCCGCGAGGCGGTGGAGCGCTGGGCCGGCGAGAGCGCCACCCGCACGGCGCTGATCCGGCTGCGCGCCGACTGCGGCTACCCGCTGCGGGCCCGCGCGCTGACCGTGCGCGACCGCGGCGACGGCTGGGACGAGCTGGAGATCCCGTACGGGCACGGCCTCGACGCCTGGCTGGCCGAATTCGGCCCGGACGTCGTCGTACAGGAGCCGGCGGACCTGCGCGCCGACGTGGTGGACCGGCTGCGCGCCGTCGCCAAGGGCAGCTGAGCGGCGGGTAGCGAGGACCCGGCGGGACTTGAGGAAACGGACGGACGAGCGAGCGATGGCCACCAACGCGATCGACCAGACCAGGCGGATGCTCTCCCTGGTGACCTATCTGCGGGAGCGCCCCGGAGCCCACGTCGGCGACGTGGCCCGCGCCTTCGGCATCACCGAGGCCGAACTCATCGCGGACCTCGACGTCCTGCCCATGTGCGGCACCAGCTTCCGCGGCGGCGACCTCCTCGACATCGACACCGACGGCGAGCAGATCTGGTGGCACAACGCCGACGACGTGGCCGAGCCGCTGCGCATCGCCGCCGACGAGGCCACCGCCCTGCTCGTCGCCGCCCGCGCCGTCGCCACCCTGCCCGGACTGCGCGAGGGCGACCGCGAGGCGCTGCTGCGCGCCACCGCCAAGCTGGAGGCCGCGGCGGGCGAGGCGGCCGGCGCCAGCTCCCGGCTGTCGGTCACCTTCGAGTCCGAGGGCGGCGTCTTCGCCGAGGTCGACCGGGCCATCTCGGAGCGCCGCAGGCTGTGGCTCCGCTACTACTCCCCGGCGCGCGACGAGCTGACCGAACGTGAGGTCGATCCGATCCGGCTGTTCGCCGTCGGCCACACGTACATGGAGGCGTGGTGCCGGCTCTCCGAGGCGCGGCGCACCTTCCGGCTCGACCGCGTGGCCGAGATCCGCATCCTCGACGAGCCGTCGGCGCCCCCGGAGATCGAGCTGCGGGACCTGTCCGAGAACCTCGTCCAGCCGTCCGCCGACGACCCCGAGGTCGTGGTGGAGGTCGGCCCCGGAGGACGCTGGGTCGCCGAGTACTACCCGCACGACAGCGCCGAGGAGCTGGCGGACGGCGGGCTGCGCATCACGCTGCGCACCCCCGACCCGGCCTCGCTGCGCCGCCTGGCCCTGCGCCTCGGCCGCGACGGGCGGATCGTGTCGCCGGAGGCGCTCGGCGAGAGCGCGCGCCGCGCCGCCCGGGAGGCGCTCGCCGCGTACGACGTCCAGGACTGACCCGGTGGCGGCCCCGCACCCGCCACCGGGCCCGCCGCGCCGGGGTCCGGGCGGGGGTCCGCCCGGGGGACCGCCCGGGGCCCATGCGCCGAGGGCCGCTCGCCGGGGGAACCGCCGACGAACACCCGCCGGGGGACATCCACGAGGGACCGCCCGGGAAGCCGCCCGGGAAGCCGCCGAGGGGCACCCGCGAGGAACCGCCCGGGAAAGCCGCCGAGGGACACGCACCGCAGGAGAGGAGAACCGCCATGGGGGACCCCCGGGACACGGCCGCGCTGCTGCCCGGCATCCCGCAGCAGCGCCGACCGGTCCTCTACAAGGCCGCCTGCCCCGAGTGCCGCGCCCGGTTCGAGCTGGACCCGGGCGCGCTGCGACTGGCCATCGGCGCCAGCCGCCGCACCACCTTCTACTCCTTCACCTGTCCCGAGTGCGGCTCCGCCGTCCGCAAGCCCGCGGGGGAGCGCATCGTCGAACTCCTCACCGGCGGCGGAGTGCGGACGCTGCGGCTCCACTCCACCGTCTGACACCCCCTAGGCTCTGCCCATGTTCTGGCCCATGCTCGCCGTCGCCCTCGGCTTCCTCGGGATCGCCGTCCTCGGACTCCTCGGGATCCGGGTGTTCATCGAGGCCCAGCGCCTCGGCCGTCAAGTGACGCGCACCACACAGCGGATCAACAGCGCCGCGGAGGAGCTGGAGAGGGCGGCCGAGGGCCTCGCCCGGACCGGGGCCACCCTGCCGGGCCGCGGGACACCCGGCGACCGCGCGGACACCTCCCGTGCGCCGCGCGCCTGACACCGGCACCGGGGGGTCGCCGGGGCATTGCCCTGCGTTCACCGGCGAGGGTTACGATGAATTCCCGCGCGGGCGGGCCCCCAGTCGTGCGTCCGCACCGCTCCGGTACAGGTGACCTCGGTCAGAAGGTAGGCAGTCATGGGTCAGATCGGTGTCTGGCAGCTGGCCATCATCGTAGGGATCGTCATCCTCCTCTTCGGGGCCAAGAAGCTTCCCGAGGTGGCCCGCTCGCTGGGCAAGTCCGCCCGCATCCTCAAGAGCGAGGCCGCCGCCATGAAGAACGACGGCGCCAAGGACGGCGAGGCGCAGCCCGGCACGGCCGACCAGCCCGCCGCCCCCAGGACCATCCAGGCCGCCCCCGGTGACGTCGCGTCCGCCCGCCCGGTGGAGGAGCCCAAGCGGACCACCCAGGGCTGACCCCGGGTCCGCACGCGGTTCACGGTTCACCACAGGCACAGAGGTGGCCGTTCGGACGGACGGCCGCCCTTCGAGAGAAGGACGTGGGTTGCTCAGGTCCGCCCGCAAGAAGCCGAAGGACCCCGAGGGGCGGATGCCCCTCGTCGACCATCTGCGCGAGCTCCGCGACAGGCTGGTCAAGTCCCTGCTGGCTTTCATCCCGCTGATGATCGTGGCGCTGTTCTTCTCCAAGGACATCGCCGAGTTCCTGAGCGCCCCCGTGCCCCGGTGCATGAGCGAGCTGGAGGCCGCCGCGCGCGAGGGCCGCTGCGCCGTGCTCTCGCAGATCGGCATCACGTCCCCCTTCACCACGTACGTCAAGGTCGGCATCATGGCGGGCCTCGTCGCGTCGGCTCCGGTCTGGCTGTACCAGCTGTGGGCGTTCATCGCCCCCGGCCTGCACAGGAGCGAGAAGAAGTACGCGATCTCCACGGTCGTGATCGGCACGCCGCTCTTCCTCGCCGGCGCCTACCTGGCGTACTGGATCCTCCCGCACGCGGTGCCGCTGCTGCTCAGCTTCAGCGTCGACGGTTCGGTGAACTACATCACCGTCGACGACATGATCGGGATGACCGTCAAACTGGTCCTCGCCTTCGGCCTCGCCTTCCAGATGCCGCTGCTGCTCGTCCTGCTCAACCTGGGCGGTGTCGTCAGCGGCGCGAAGATGCTCGGCTGGTGGCGGGGCATGGTCATGGGCATCGCCGTCTTCTCGGCCGTCGTCACGCCGACCGACCCGCTCTCCATGATCGCGCTCCAGGTGCCGCTCACGGCGCTCTACTTCGCCGCCGTCGGCTTCGCGCTCCTCAACGACCGCCGCAGGCGCCGCGCCGAGGGTCCCGAGCTCGCCGACGACGAGGCGTCCACCCTGGACCTCACGCCCGAGCCGGTCGCACCCGTCGAACCGGTCGCCGCGCCCACCCTGCCCGAGCAGGCCGGCGGCGAGACCGACACGGCCGCGTCCCGGCGCGTGAACGGCTACGACGACATCACCTGATCCCGTCCCCGGAGCACGAACGGCCGGCCGCGCACGGAGCGCGACCGGCCGTTCGCCGTGTGCGGCCGTTCCCGGTGGAGGGCGCCGCGGTGGGAGGGGGGCGCCGATCGGAGCCCCGCACCCGCCCCCTCCCGCCGCGCCCACGGCGAACGGCCCGAGAAGGTCGGATAAACGCCGAGCTGACTGTCAGCGCCGCCGGGTAGTCTCGATGACAAGATGACAGACGACCTCACACCAGCGGAAGCGTACGCGGCGGCCCGGCGCCGGGCCGCCGAGGAGGCCACGGCGCTCCACGCCTTCCGCGCGCTCTACGACTTCGAGCTGGACCCGTTCCAGATCGAGGCATGCCGCGCCCTGGAGACCGGGAAGGGCGTGCTCGTCGCCGCGCCGACCGGCTCGGGCAAGACCATCGTCGGCGAGTTCGCCGTCCACCTCGCCCTCGAGCAGGGCCGCAAGTGCTTCTACACGACGCCGATCAAGGCGCTGTCGAACCAGAAGTACACCGACCTCGTCAAGCGCTACGGCCCCGGCAAGGTCGGCCTGCTCACCGGGGACAACAGCGTCAACTCCGACGCCCCCGTGGTGGTCATGACCACCGAGGTCCTGCGCAACATGCTCTACGCCGGCTCCCAGTCCCTGCGCGGCCTGGGATACGTGGTCATGGACGAGGTGCACTACCTCTCCGACCGCTTCCGCGGCGCCGTCTGGGAGGAGGTGATCATCCACCTCCCCGAGTCGGTCACCCTCGTGTCGCTCTCCGCCACGGTCTCCAACGCCGAGGAGTTCGGCGACTGGCTCGACACGGTCCGGGGCGACACCGAGGTGATCGTCTCCGAGAGCCGGCCCGTGCCGCTGTGGCAGCACGTGCTGGCCGGGCGGCGGATCTACGACCTCTTCGAGGAGGAGACCGACCACGGCGGCCGGGGCGTCGCCCGCCGCGAGGTCAACCCCGACCTGGTCCGCCTCGCCCGCATGGAGAACTCGCGCACGTACAACCCGCGCGACCGGCGGCGCGGCAAGATGGTCCGCGAGGCCGACCGCGAGCGGGAGCGCCGCCAGCGCTCGCGGATCTGGACGCCCGGCAGGCCCGAGGTCATCGACCGCCTCGACGCCGAGGGGCTGCTGCCCGCCATCACCTTCATCTTCAGCCGCGCCGGCTGCGAGGCCGCCGTCCAGCAGTGCCTCCACGCGGGCCTGCGGCTCAACGACGAGGACGCCCGCGCCCGGGTCCGCGAGATAGTCGAGGAGCGCACGGCGTCCATCCCCAGCGAGGACCTGAACGTCCTCGGCTACTACGAGTGGCTGGAGGCGCTGGAGCGGGGCATCGCCGCGCACCACGCGGGCATGCTGCCCACCTTCAAGGAGGTCGTGGAGGAGCTGTTCGTCCGCGGCCTGGTGAAGGCGGTCTTCGCCACGGAGACGCTGGCGCTCGGCATCAACATGCCCGCCCGGTCCGTCGTCCTGGAGAAGCTCGTCAAGTGGAACGGCGAGCAGCACGCCGACATCACCCCCGGCGAGTACACGCAGCTCACCGGCCGCGCCGGCCGCCGCGGCATCGACGTCGAGGGCCACGCCGTGGTGCTCTGGCAGCGCGGGATGGACCCGGCGCACCTGGCGGGCCTCGCCGGTACGCGCACGTATCCGCTGCGCTCCAGCTTCAAGCCGTCGTACAACATGGCGGTCAACCTGGTCGACCAGTTCGGCCGGCACCGCTCGCGGGAGCTGCTGGAGACGTCGTTCGCCCAGTTCCAGGCCGACCGGTCGGTGGTCGGCATCTCCCGGCAGGTCCAGCGCAACGAGGAGGGCCTGGAGGGCTACCGCGAGGGCATGACCTGCCACCTCGGCGACTTCGAGGAGTACGCGCGGCTCCGCCGCGAGCTGAAGGACCGGGAGAACGAGCTCGCCAAGCAGGGCGCCGCGCAGCGCCGGGCCGCGGCGGCCGTCTCGCTGGAGCGGCTCAAGCCCGGTGACGTCATCCACGTGCCGACCGGCAAGTTCGCCGGACTGGCGCTGGTGCTGGATCCCGGGCTGCCGGCCGGGCGGTCCAACGGGCACCGCGGCTTCGACCACCAGGACGGCCCCCGTCCGCTGGTGCTCACGGCGGAGCGGCAGGTCAAGCGGCTGGCGTCGATGGACTTCCCGGTCCCGGTGGAGCCGCTGGAGCGGATGCGCATCCCCCGCTCGTTCAACCCGCGCTCCCCGCAGTCCCGCCGCGACCTGGCGTCCGCCCTGCGCACGAAGGCGGGGCACATCGTGCCGGAGCGGCACCGCAAACAGCGCTCCGCCGCGGTGGACGACCGGGAGATCGCCCGGCTGCGCACCGAGCTGCGGGCGCACCCCTGCCACGGCTGCGACGAGCGGGAGGACCACGCCCGCTGGGCCGAGCGGTACCACCGGCTCCAGCGGGACACGCGGCAGCTGGAGCGGCGCATCGAGGGCCGCACCAACACCATCGCCCGCACGTTCGACCGGATCGTGGCGCTGCTGACGGAGCTGGACTACCTGCGCGGCGACGAGGTCACCGAGCACGGCAAGCGGCTGGCCCGCCTCTACGGCGAGCTGGACCTGCTGGCCAGCGAGTGCCTGCGCGAGGGTGTCTGGGAGGGGCTGAACCCGGCCGAGCTCGCCGCCTGTGCGTCGGCCCTGGTGTACGAGGCCCGGCAGTCCGACGACGCGGTCGCCCCGAAGGTGCCGACCGGCCGGTCGAAGGCCGCGCTGGGCGAGATGGTCCGCATCTGGGGCCGCCTCGACGCGCTGGAGGAGGACTTCCGGGTCAAGCAGGCCGAGGGCGTGGGCCAGCGCGAGCCCGACCTGGGCTTCGCCTGGGCGGCGCACCAGTGGGCGTCCGGCAAGGGCCTCGACGAGGTGCTGCGGGAGGCCGAGATGCCGGCCGGTGACTTCGTCCGCTGGTGCAAGCAGGTCATCGACGTGCTGGGCCAGATCGCGGCGGCGGCGCCGCGGGAGGACGGCACGGTCGCGAAGAGCGCCCGCAAGGCGGTCGACGGGCTGCTGCGGGGCGTCGTCGCGTACAGCTCGGTGGGCTGAGGCCCGCGGAGCGCGGGCACGCGCGCGGGGCCCGGCCGGGCGTGCTCCGGCCGGGCCCCGCGCCGTTCGCCGGGAGGGGTCCGGCCGGCGGGCCGGGGCGCCCTGGAGACCCGCGGTCCAGGCGGGCGACCGTGGCGGTGGCGGTGGCGGTGGCGGTGGCGGTGGCGGGGACGGTGACCGGCGGGCGGTGGTGCGATGGACGCCGGGACCGTGGCGCCCGCCGCTGTCGGATAGCCGCACTATCTATCCTGGTGGTGCCGTGGCGGTGCCGCCCCGGCCGGAGCGGCGGGGAAGGGGTGAGCCGGGGTGCGCGTGGGCGAGCTGAGCCGGAGGACCGGGGTCTCGGTGCCGACGATCAAGTTCTACGTACGGGAGGGGCTGCTGCACGCCGGTGAGCTGAGCAGTCCCAACCAGGCCCGCTACGACGAGTCGCATGTGCGCCGGCTGCGGCTCGTGCGGGCGCTCATCGATGTGGGCGGCCTGTCCGTGGCGGCGATCCGGGACGTCCTGGCAGCCGTCGAGGACCCGGGACGCTCGGTCCACGAGGTGCTCGGCGCCGCCCACGACCGCCTCGCCCCGAGGGAGGACGGCCCCGACGACACGGCGCGGGAGGCCGCCCACGAGCAGGTCCTCGCGCTGATCGCCCGCCGTGGCTGGCAGGTGCACGGTGACGCTCCGGCGATCCGGTCCCTGGCCGACGCCCTGGCGGCGCTCCACCGGCTCGGGCACACGCGGTTCGCCGAGATGTCGCTGGACCTGTACGCGGAGGCGGCGGAGCGGGTCGCCGCGTCGGACGTGGCGTACGCGGCGCGGGAGGCGGCCCGCGAGGACGCGGTCGAGAACGCCGTGGTCGGCACGGTCCTGGGCGACGCGCTGTTCACCTCGCTGCGGCGCCTCGCCCAGGTGGACGCCTCGGCCCGTACCGGCTGTGGATGTGGGCCGTCGACGGCACCCGGGAGCGGGTGCTCACCGCGCTGATCGCCCAGGCCGACGCGGGGGAGACCTCGACAACGCCTGGGCGTCTGCCTGGCGCCGCGGCCCGTGCGCGGAAGACGCCTCGCTCCGGGGCGTGCCCGGCGTCTTCCGCGGCCGCGGCGCGGGCGGGCACGCACGGGCACGGCGAGCGCCCCCACCGCGCGGTGGGGGCGCTCGCCGTACTCGGGCGGGGGCGTGGCCGCCGTATGCCGGTGCCCAGAGCCCGGTGCTCAGATTCCGGTGCCGACGGCCGGTCTGCGGTGCCGGCGCAGCAGGGCGAGGCCCGCGAACAGCGCGGTGAGCATGGCGGAGGCCACGGCCGCCGCCCCGGCCCAGGCCCAGCCGTTGCCCAGGCTGTTGCCGAGGAGGGCGACACCGCTGCTGCCCGCCATGCCGTGCAGGGCGACCACACCGATGGACAGGACGGCCGCGGAGGCCCAGACCCGTGCGGTCTCGCGCACGATCAGCCACTCGCCGAGCACCAGGCAGAGCAGGGCCACGGCGAGTGCCAAACCGTCCGCGTACCCGCCGGACCACAGGGCGCCGAAGTTCGTGGGGAGGTGGATCACACCGCACGCGAACAGCGCCGCCGCGGCGAACCAGCGCAGCGCGGACCGCTGGGCGGCGCCGTTCGCCCCGCCGTTCGCCCCGCCGTCCGGTCCGTCGGCCGTCCT
Source organism: Streptomyces fradiae ATCC 10745 = DSM 40063 (assembly GCF_008704425.1). Classification (NCBI taxonomy): domain Bacteria; kingdom Bacillati; phylum Actinomycetota; class Actinomycetes; order Kitasatosporales; family Streptomycetaceae; genus Streptomyces; species Streptomyces fradiae. The sequence continues at coordinate 1,041,544 of NZ_CP023696.1, read as the reverse complement.
CGCGCCAGCGGCCGATGCCGTGGCCGTGGCGGAGCGGGGCGGGCGGAGGCAGGGGTCCTGCGGTACGGGCTGGCCCCCGGCCGTCGTCCCCGCCGCCCCCGGGGCGAGTGGGCGGCCCTGGGCGGTGCCCAGGATGGCGACGAGCTGGACGACGTCCTCGATGGGGCGTCCGACGGCGGCGGCACGGAGCGTCGTGTCGTTCTCGTCGAGCGTGTGGCCGGCCTCGTTGAGCATCGCCACGAGCTGCCGGACCTCTTCGAGGGGCCGGGCCACCGCGGCGGCGCGCAGCGCCTCGTCGGCGGGGCTGTCGACCGCCCTGGCCTCCTTGAGCTGGGTGACCAGTGCGACGACCTCCTCCAGGGGGCGGTAGGTGGCCGCCGTCCAGATGAGGGTCCGCATGCGCTCGTCGCTGTCCTCGCCCTCGGCGCCCGCGGCACCCTCCGGGTCCTCCGCCTCCGTGCCCGAGGTCTCGCCGAGCACCGCCTCCACGAGCGCGGCGTCCGCCGCCGGGCGGCCTGCCGGGCCATCCCCGCCGGCATGCTCGGCGCCGCTGTCGGGGTCCGGGCGGGCCGGCGCGTCGCGGCCGACCGGGCGCGTGATCCCGTCGGCGGCACCGGTACCTCCGGGGCGCTCCTCGGGGCGGCGGCCCGTGCCGCCCGTGCTCCACGGAGCGTCGGGCCGGGGGTCCCGGCCGGGCGCGGTCACCTCGTCGCCGCGCGAGACGATGCCGCCGGGCGTCACCGCCATGCCCGGGGGTCTGGCGTAGGCGGTGTCCGCGCCGCCGAGGTCGAGGGGCCCGGCGCCGTGGCCCGGGGGGAGTGCGGGCATGGGGGGCAGCGCCTCGGCGTGCGCGCCGTCCGGGTGTCCGCCGGTGCGCCCGCCCGCGCGTTCGCCGGTGGGGCGGTCCATGCCGGGCCCGCGGTCCGGGGCGCGGCTCGGAGCGCCGCTCGGAGCGCTGCTCGGAGCGCTGCTCGGGTACGAGGGCGGGGCCGGGCGCAGGGGCGTGAACCCGCCGGTCCTGCGGGTCTCGGCCGCGGGCGCGTCCACTGCGGCCGGGCGCGCCGGTGCCGGGTACGGCGTCTCCAGCGGCACGGTCTCCACGGGTACGGCGGCGCTCCGCGCGCCGAGGGGCCTTGCTATGGGGGCCGCCGCGTCGGGGAACTGCTCGGGGCCGGGGGCCGCGCCCGCGGCGTGGAACGTGGGGTCGTCGGTTGTCATGGCGTGGCTCCGTTCGCCGGACTCCGGTGAGGCACACACCGTGTCGGTCGTCGTGCGCCGACCTGGCGCGCGGTCTGCTCCATGTAAGAGACAGACCGGGCAATTGCGCCATCAGGGAAAGGCGGACGGGTTACCGCGGCCCCACCAGGCGGGCCCGTACGGGGGAACCCGCGGGCCCGCTCGGGGAACGTTGGGGGCGGGGCCGCGGGGGCGGAGGCGAGGGTTCGCGCGAGTGCCGGGGCCTCGGTGGGAGAGCGGGGGCCCGTGCGCCTGATCGCGGCGCGCCGCACGGGGAAGGCGAGGGCTCGCGCCGCCCGATGCGGCGTGCCGCACGAGGGGGAGCGAGGGCCCGCGCGAGGGGAGCGGGGCCCGCGGGGAAGGGCAGGGGAAGAGCGAGAGGCCGCGCACGGGACGGGCCCCGCGGGGGAGAGGCGGGGGCCGCGCGCGGGACGGGGCCCGCGGGGAGTAGCGAGGGCCCGCGCGCGGGGCCCGGGGGCAGGGAAGGGCGGGGGAACGGAGCGCGCACCGGAGCCCGTGGGAACGGAGGGGCGCACCGGGGCCCGCGGGGGACGGCGAGGGCCTGCGCGAGGGGCGCGCGGGCCCTGCGTCACGTACGCCGTGAAGGGGGCCGGCCCTCTCCTCCGACCCCGACGGGGGAGCCCGGACGGCTCAGGCCGACCGCTCCTCGCGCTCCACCTCGGCGTTCCACTCGCGCTTCACCGCGCGCCACGCCTCGTCCGTCTTGCCCAGCCGCCAGTACCCCGAGATGGACAGCCGCTCCAGCGGGATCCCGCGCTCCGTGCGCAGGTGGCGGCGCAGCTGCCGCACGGCGCCCGCCTCGCCGTGGACGAACGCGTGCACGCTGCCCTCGGGGAAGTCCAGATCCCGCACGGCCTCGACGAGGGCCTCGCCGACCGGGCGCCCCCGCCGCGGCAGCCAGCGCACCTCCGCGCCGGCCGGGGCGGCGATCTTCAGTTCGTCGTCCGCGTCGCCGACCTCGACGAGCACCCGCGCGACGGCGCCCTCCTCCAGCGCCTCCAGCGCCGCGGCGATGGCCGGAAGGGCGCTCTCGTCGCCCACCAGCAGATGCCAGTCGGCCTCCGGGTCCGGGGCGTACCCCCCGCCGGGGCCCAGGAACCGGACCGTCTCCCCGGCCCGCGCCCGCGCCGCCCAGGGGCCGGCCAGCCCCTCGTCGCCGTGCACCACGAAGTCGACCGTCAGCTCCCGCTGCGCCGGGTCCCAGGCGCGCACCGTGTACGTGCGCTGCGCCGGCCACTGGTCGCGCGGCAGCTCCTGGCGGATCCGCTCCAGGTCGAACGGCTCCGGGTAGGCGACGCCCTCCGGAGCGAAGAGGATCTTGATGTAGTGGTCGGTGAAGCCGCTCGTGGCGAAGGAGCCGAGCCCCTCGCCGCCGAGCACGACACGCACCATGTGCGGTGCGATCCGCTCGGTGCGCACCACCCGTGCCTCATGGGTCCTCGGTGTCCTGCGGGACGACTCGTCCGCCACGGCATGCTCCCCGGTCAGTGGTTGCTTAGGCATGCCTAAGCTAACACCTCATCGGGCGAGTACGGCGAGCAGCCGCTCCAGGGAGCCGCCCAGCCCCCATCTTTCCGCCAAAGTCCGCAGCGCCTCCGGGTCCTTCGGACCGGCCGGCAGCGCCGGGTCGAACGGCGGCAGCGGTACGTCGTGCGCGACCCGCACCACCTTCGGCGCCACCGCCACGTACTCCCGCGCCTCGGCCAGCCTCCGCCGCTGCGCCGGGGTCAGCCGCGACGCCGGGTCGTCCACCGCCGCCATCACGCCCGCCAGGTCCCCGTACGCCTCCAGCAGCTTCGCCGCCGTCTTCTCGCCGACGCCCGGCACCCCCGGCAGCCCGTCGCTCGGGTCGCCCCGCAGCGCGGCCAGGTCGGCGTACCCCCGCCCGCCCACGCCGTACCGGCCGCGCAGCCACTCCTCGTCCACCGCCTGCAGCGTGCCGACGCCCTTGACCGGATACAGCACCCGCACCCCGCGCGCGTCGTCCACCAGCTGGAACAGGTCCCGGTCGCCGGTCACGATGTCCACCGGGCCCGCCGCCCGCACGGCCAGCGTGCCGATCACGTCGTCCGCCTCGTACCCCGCGACGCCCACGCGGGCGACGCCCACCGCGTCCAGCACCGCCTCGATCACCGGGACCTGCGGCGACAGCGTGTCCGGCACCTCCTCCTCGTCCGGCGCTCCGGGCCCGGTCTCCACGGCGACCCGGTGGGCCTTGTACGAGGGGATCAGCTCCACCCGCCAGGCCGGGCGCCAGTCCGCGTCCATGCACGCCACCAGCTCGTCCGGGCGGTGGTCCTGCACCAGCCGGGCGATGAAGTCGAGCAGCCCGCGCACGGCGTTCACCGGTGTGCCGTCCGGGGCGCGCACCGAGTCGGGGACCCCGAAGTAGGCCCGGAAGTACAGGGAAGCGGTGTCGAGGAGCATCAGGCGTCGCGTCACACCCCGCATGATGCCGTACGTCACCGACAGGCCACGCCCCGAAGTGCTTGCGCCGTTTGCGCTACTCGGCGGTTCTCGCGCTGCGTAAGGTTGTCGGGAGAGGGAGGGAAGGGAGGGAAGACATGGACGACAAGGAGACACCGCGGGTCGGCGCCGCCGTGCGCAGAAGGCGCCGGGCGCTGTCGCTGACCCTCGCCGCCGTCGCCGAGCGCAGCGGCCTGTCCGTGCCCTTTCTCAGCCAGATCGAGAACGAGCGCGCCCGCCCCAGCAGGCGCTCCCTGGAGTGCATCGCCGACGCGCTCAAGACCACGGCGGTCGAGCTGCTCGACGCGGGCGACGCGGCCCGCACCGTCGACGTCGTACGGGCCGCGGCCTACGCCGACGACCCGGGCGCCCCGGCCGGTGTCCGCGCCCTGGTGCGCGGCGAGCACCAGATGCACGCCGAGGAGTTCACCGGCGAGCACGACGCGGGCCGCGAGCTGGTCCTGCGCAACGACGCCCTCCTCTACGTGGCCGACGGCACCGTGGAGGTGGAGGCCGAGGGCCGTGCCTACCGGCTGGAGGCGGGGGACACGCTGTACCTCTCCGGTGGGGTCCGCCACCGCTGGCGCGCCTCCGACCCCGGCACGCGGCTGCTCGTCGTGTCGGTCGCGCCGCACATGGAGGCGGCGGAGCAGTGATCCGGGTCGTGTCGCTCGTGCCGTCGCTCACCGAGGCCGTCGCCGTGAGCGCGCCCGGCGCGCTCGTGGGCCGCACGGACTGGTGCACCCACCCGGCGGGCCTCGGCGTGCCGGCCCTGGGCGGCACGAAGAACCCGGACGTGGCCGCCGTCGCCGCGCTCCGCCCCGACCTGGTCGTCGCCAACGAGGAGGAGAACCGCCCCGGCGACCTCGCCGCCCTGCGCGCCGCCGGGCTGGAGGTGCTCGTCACGGAGGTGCGCTCGCTGGAGCAGGCGCTGGGCGAACTGGACCGGGTGCTGCGCGCCTGCGGCGTCGCCTCCCGGCCCCGCTGGCTCGACGAGGCCGAGGCCGCGTGGGCCGCGCCCGCCCCGGAGGGTCCGCCCCGCCGGGCGGTCGTCCCCGTGTGGCGGCGGCCCTGGATGGTGCTGGGGCGTGACACCTTCGCCGGGGACCTGCTCGCCCGGCTCGGCGTGGCCAACGTGTACGCCGGCCACGCCGAGCGGTACCCGCGCGTCCCCCTCGGCGAGCTGCGCGCCGCGCAAGCCGACCTGGTCGTGCTCCCCGACGAGCCGTACCGGTTCACCGCCGACGACGGCCCCGAGGCGTTCGAGGGCCTGCCCGCGGCCCTCGTGGACGGGCGGTACCTCACCTGGTACGGGCCGTCCCTGGCGCGGGCGCGCGAGGCGCTGGAGCGGGCCCTGCGGGCAGCGACCCGCTGAGCAGGCCCCGTACCGTCGCCGGCGCCGCGGCCAGCCACCCCGCCACCAGCAGGGCGTAGAGCGCCACCGCCGCCCCGTCGAGCACCACCAGGCCCGTCAGCCGCGCCATCCCCTCCAGCCCCGTCACGCACGTCCCGACGGGGAAGGTGAACGCCCACCACGACAGCCCGAAGCGCATCCCGCGCCGCCGCGCCCGCACCACCAGCGCCCCGGCCAGCGCCAGCCACAGCAGCGCGAAGCCCAGCACCGGCAGCCCGTAGGCCACGGCGAGCGCCCGCCCGTACGGCAGGTCCGGCGCCGCCCCCGCCAGAGCGGCCGCCGCCGTCGCCGACTGGCCCAGCGGCCCCAGGACCAGCAGCAGCGCGGGCGTCGCCGGGAGCGGGGGCGGGCCGGCCGCGACCAGCCGGGCGAAGACGGGCGGCAGGATCAGCAGGGCCGCGAGCAGGCTCACCCCGAACAGGCCCAGGCATGCGGCGAGCAGCGTCGCGCGCGCCTGGCCCGCCGGGAGGTGCGGGGCGAGGAGCGGCCCCGTGGCCGCGGACACCATCGGGGCGACCACGGGCAGCAGCCACACCGGTGACGGCGCCTCCATGGGGTGGCGCACCACCATCAGATACGGGATGACGACGGTCACCACCAGTCCGGCCACCATGCCCGCCGCCCACAGCACGGCCGCCAGCCCCACCGCCGGGCCGGTGCCGAGCCAGTTTCGGCCCACCACCAGCGCCCCGCCGCCGACGGAGGTCAGCGCCATGGACAGGCAGCCGTGGAACGGGGCGACCGCCGGGTCCAGCAGATGGGCCCGCGCCCGGTCCGGATGGCGGGCCCAGTGCGCGGCGCGGGCGGGCAGCAGCACGGCCAGCGCGAGCAGCGCCAGGGCCCACACCGCCGTACAGGCCGTGCGCACGCCCGGCAGGCCGGCGAGCGGCAGACCGGCCCCCGCCGTGCCGAGGACCGCGGTGCCCATCACGGCGGCGTGCAGCTGCGGGGTCAGCCGCCGCAGCCGCGTCTCGGGGGCGGGCGGGGGCGCGGTGGCGGGGCGGGGGTGGTCGGCGGGGCGCGGGCGCGGGGTGGAGGGCGGGTCGGGGGCGTGCGGGTCGGGGGTGTGCGGATGCGGGGCGGGGCGCGGGTCCGGGGCGGAGGGCGGCGGGGCCGGCTGGGCGAGGGTGGCCATGTCCCCACCCTCGCCGGGGGACCCACCCCCGACCAGGGACCTTGTCACTATGGCCCCATAAGCTTGATTGATGAGCCTGACGCATCGTGTGCCCGACCTCGGAGCCCTGGAGCTGCTGCTCGCCGTCGCGCGGCACGGCAGCCTCGGCCGGGCGGCACGCGAGGTGGGCATCACACAGCCCGCCGCCAGCGGCCGGATCCGGTCCATGGAGCGGCAGCTCGGCGTCGCGCTCGTGGACCGCTCGCCGCGCGGTTCCCGGCTCACCGACGCGGGGGCCCTCGTCACCGACTGGGCGCGGCGGATCGTGGAGGCCGCGGAGGCGTTCGACGCGGGCGCCCAGGCACTGCGGGACCGCCGGGACTCGCGGCTGCGGGTCGCCGCGTCCATGACCATCGCCGAGTACCTGCTGCCCGGCTGGCTGATCGCGCTGCGCGCCGAGCGGCCCGGCACGGCGGTGTCCCTGCAGGCGGGGAACTCCGCGGCGGTCGCCGCCCTGCTGCTCGCGGGCGAGGCGGACCTCGGGTACGTGGAGGGCCTCGCCGTCCCGGACGGACTGGACGGCGTGGTCGTCGCCCGCGACCGGCTGGTCGTCGTCGCCGCGCCGTCGCACCGCTGGGCCCGCCGCCGCGCCCCGGTCACCCCCGCCGAGCTGGCGGAGACCCCGCTGGTGCTGCGCGAGTACGGCTCCGGGACGCGGCAGGTCCTCGACTCGGCGCTGGTCGCGCACGGGGGCCTCGCGGCGCCGCTCATGGAGCTGGCCTCGACGACGGCGGTGAAGGCGGCGGCCGTGAGCGGCGCCGGACCGGCCGTGCTCAGCGAACTGGCGGTCAGCGAGGAGCTGGCGTCCCGCCGCCTGGTGGAGGTGCCGGTCGAGGGCGCCGACCTGCGCCGGGCGCTGCGCGCCGTGTGGCCCACGGGGCCGCGCCCGACGGGCCCGGCGCGGGACCTGCTGTCCCTTTCGCGGGCGCGCTGAGCGGCGGGCGGGCGCCCGGCCCGCTCGTCAGCCTCCCGCCGCCCTGACCAGCCCCGCCATGACGCGCGGGTCGTCGCCCAGCTCGGGGTGCCACTGCACACCGAGCGCCCAGGCCCCCGGCAGCTCGACCGCCTCCACCGTGCCGTCCTCGGCGTACGCGGACGGCACCAGTCCCGCGCCGAGCCGCTCCACCGCCTGGTGGTGGTACGTGGGGACCTCCACCGCCTCCGGCACCAGCGCCCCGTACCGCGTCCCCGGCACCGGCTTCACCGTGTGCAGCCCCGGCACGCCGACCCCCGCCGTGTGCCCCTCCAGGTGCTGGACGAGCGTGCCGCCCAGGGCGACGTTCAGCAGCTGCATGCCCCGGCAGATCCCCAGCAGCGGGGTGCCGGCCGCCAGGGCCGCGCCCACCAGGGCCAGCTCCCACGCGTCGCGCTCCGGGGCCAGCCGCCCGGTCCTCGGGTCGCGCGCGGCCCCGTACCGCGCGGGGTCCACGTCGGCGCCTCCCGCGACGACCAGGGCGTCCAGCCGGGCGACGGTCGCGGCCGCGGCGCCGGGCGCGTCGGGCGGGAGCAGCGCGGCGAGCCCGCCCGCCGCCTGGACCAGCCGCGGGTAGGCGGCGGGCAGCAGCGCGGCCGGCAGCTCCCACACGCCCCACCGGGCGGTGTCGAGGTACGTCGTCACTCCGATGAGCGGCCTCGCCGTCCCCGCGGCTCCTCCCACTCCTGCGGTCCCGCTCCCTCCCGCGGCTCCTCTCACGCCCGCGACTCCTCTCATCGGCGGTCGAGCTCGGCCTCGGCGGCGGCCAGCGCGGCGAACTCCTCCTCGGGCGCGCTCGCCACCAGCCGGTGCCGACTGTAGAGCGCGAAGTACGCGGCGGCGACCGCGTAGACCCCGAGGGCCAGCCCCGCCGCCACCACGTCCACCAGGAACGTCGCCACCAGCGCGGCGAGCGCCAGCACCAGCGCCACCGAGGAGGTCAGCGCCCCGCCGGGCGTGCGGTAGGGCCGCGCCAGGCCCGGTTCGCGGCGCCTCAGCACGATGTGGGACAGCGCCATCAGGGCGTACGAGAGGGTCGCGCCGAAGACGGCGACGTTCAGCATCCGCGCCCCGTCCCCCGACCCGGCCGCCAGCGAGAAGCCGATCACGCCGGGCACCAGCAGCCCCGGGTACGGGGCCTTGCGGCGGTTCGTCAGCGACAGGAACCGGGGCAGGTAGCCGGCCCGCGACAGGGCGAAGAGCTGCCGCGAGCCCGCGTAGACCAGCGAGAAGAACGAGGCCACCAGCCCCGCCAGCCCCGCGTAGTTCACGAACCGGCTCAGCCCGGTCGGCCCGCCGTCCCCCTCCGCCGCCACGACCAGCGGGTTCCCGGCGTCGGCCAGGGCGGCGGAGCCCCGCGCCCCGGTCGCCGCCAGGAAGGTCAGCAGCGCGAGCACCGCCAGGACGCCCATCGACAGCGCCAGCGCCCTCGGCATGGACCTGACCGGGTCCTTCGCCTCCTCCGCCGCGAGCGGCACGCCCTCCACGCCGAGGAAGAACCACATCCCGAACGGGAACGCCGCCCAGATGCCCAGCAGCCCGTACGGCAGCCACGAGCTCGCGCCGAACGCGGCGGCGTCGACCGGGATGTCGTCCAGCCGGTCCACCCGGAAGTCGGTGAACGCGCCCGCCGCGAAGACCAGCAGCGCCACCACCGCGACCGCCGTCACGACGAGGCTGAAGCGCAGCGCCTCGCCCACGCCCCACAGGTGGACGCCGATGAAGACGACGAAGCACGCCAGGTGGACCGGCCACCCGGACTCCAGCCCGAACAGGCCCAGGGACCCGACGTAGTCCCCGATGAAGATCGAGATGGCGGCGGGGGCGAGGACGTACTCGATGAGGATCGCCGTGCCGGTGAGGAAGCCGCCCCAGGGGCCGAGCGCCCGCCGGGCGAAGCCGTAGCCCCCGCCCGCGGCGGGCAGGATCGCGGACAGCTCGGCGAGCGCGAGGACCAGGCAGGCGTACATCGTGCCCATGAGCAGCGTGGCGACGGCGAGCCCGCCGAAGCCGCCCTGCGCCAGGCCGATGTTCCAGCCGGAGTAGTCGCCGGAGACGACGTAGCCGACGCCGAGTCCGGTGAGCAGCAGCCACCCGGCGCTGCCCCGGCGGAGGGCGCGGCGCTTCAGGTAGTCGTCGGGGACGGCGGAGGGGCGGGATGCCGCCCCGCCCGGTGAGGTGCCCGAGGTGTCTTCCAGCGTCATGGCGGCGTCAGCTCCCCGTGTCGGGTCCTGCCCGGTGGCCCAGCAGCCCGAGGGGCGCGGCCCAATGGAATGGCCCCATACCTTTGCCGCGCGGGCGCGCCGGGCGCAACCCCCTCGACGGCACGTTCCCCGAAACACCCCGCGCGCCGCCGGCACCAAGCCGCCGCTGGCACCAAGCCCGCGCCGGACCCCCGCCCGCGCCGGACCCCCGCCCGTGCCGCGCCCTCGCCCCCGCCACCCCCGCCCCAGACCCCCGCCTACGCCAGGAACCCCCGCAGCAGCGCCGCCGTCCCCGCGCAGTGCTCGCGCGCCACCTCCCGCGCCCCCTCCGCGTCGCCCTCCAGCACCGCCTCCACCAGCGCGTCGTGCTGGTGCTGGGCGTGCTCCAGGTTCCGCACCAGCAGCGGGATGCAGTCCAGCAGGGCGTTCACGGTCGCCCGCACCGCCGCGTACCGCGCCGCCAGGCTCGGCGAGCCGGACAGCTCCGCGAGCGTCAGGTGCAGCAGCGTGTCCTGGCGCCGGTAGTCGTCCAGCGGCGCGTCGTGCGTGGCCCGCAGCGCCCCGCGCAGCCGCGCCGCCTCGGCTTCCGTCAGCCCCCGCGCCGCGCACAGGCCCGCCGCGCCGGTCTCCAGGACCTCCCGGAAGAGCAGCGCGTCCTCCAGGTCCACCGAGGCCGTGCGCCGCCGCAGCTCCTCCGCCGCGCCCGCCCTGCCCGCCGCGCCCGCCGCGTCCGCCGCGCCCCCCGGGCCCGCCCCGCGCTCCGGGCCCGCCCCGCGCTCCGGGCGCAGCACGAACGTCCCGCCGTACCGGCCGCGCCGGCTCTCCACCAGCCCCTGCTCCTGGAGCACCTTCAGCACCTCGCGCAGGGTGACCCGGCTGATGCCCATCCGCTCGGCCAGCTCCCGCTCGGCGGGCAGCCGCCCGCCGGCCGGCACCAGGCCGAGCCGCACCACCTGGAGGATCTGCTCCAGCGCCTCCTCGAACCCGTTGCCCGCCCGCACCGGCCGCAGCACCGGTGTCAGCCGATCGGATGCCGGCTCCCGCGCCATGTTGACCGCCCCCTTCCCCTCAAAGGTCCTCAGGCATACCTTATGGCTCCCGGCTGATCCGAGGAGGCCCACCCCGTGACAGACCGCACACCCCCGCTCCCCGCCGACCGGCTGCGCGCCCTCGTCGCGAGCGGCGAGATCGACACCGTCGTCCTGGCCTTCCCCGACATGCAGGGCAGACTCCAGGGCAAGCGGTTCGCGGCCCCCTTCTTCCTCGACGAGGTGCTGGAGCACGGTACGGAGGGCTGCGGCTACCTGCTCGCCGTCGACGCCGAGATGAACACCGTCGACGGCTACGCCATGGCCTCCTGGTCCACCGGCTACGGCGACTTCGTCCTGCGCCCCGACCCCGCCACCCTCCGCCGCGTCCCCTGGCACCCCGGTACGGCGCTCCTCCTCGCCGACCTCGTCTGGCACGACGGCGCCCCCGTGGCCGCGGCGCCCCGGCAGATCCTGCGCCGCCAGCTCGACCGCCTCGCCGCCCACGGCTACACCGCCCACGTCGGCACGGAGCTGGAGTTCATCGTCTTCAAGGACACCTACGAGCAGGCGTGGGACGCCCGCTACCGGGGCCTGACGCCCGTCAACCAGTACAACGTCGACTACTCCGTCCTCGGCACCGGCCGCGTCGAACCGCTCCTGCGCCGCATCCGCAACGAGATGGCCGGCGCCGGGCTCACCGTCGAGTCCGCCAAGGGCGAGTGCAACCCCGGCCAGCACGAGATCGCCTTCCGCTACGACGAGGCGCTCACCACCTGCGACCACCACGCCGTCTACAAGACCGGCGCCAAGGAGATCGCCGCCCAGGAGGGCGTCTCCCTCACCTTCATGGCCAAGTACGACGAGCGCGAGGGCAACTCCTGCCACATCCACCTCTCCCTCCGGGACGCCGACGGGCGGGCCGCCATGGCCGGCGGCGGCCCGCCCGGCACATCCGCCGCCCTCTCGCCCGTGATGCGCCACTTCCTCGCCGGTCAGCTCGCCGCGCTGCGCGAGTTCTCCCTGCTGTACGCCCCCCACATCAACAGCTACAAGCGGTTCCAGCCCGGCTCGTTCGCCCCGACCGCCGTCGCCTGGGGCCACGACAACCGCACCTGCGCCCTGCGCGTCGTCGGCCGCGGCCCCTCCACCCGCTTCGAGAACCGCCTCCCCGGCGGCGACGTCAACCCGTACCTCGCCGTCGCCGGGCTCGTCGCCGCCGGTCTCCACGGCATCGAGCAGCGCCTCGAACTCCCCCCGCCCTGCACCGGCAACGCCTACGCGGGCGACCACGCGCACGTCCCCACCACGCTGCGCGAGGCCGCCGAGCTGTGGGAGACCAGCGACCTCGCCAAGGCCGCCTTCGGCGAGGACGTCGTCGCCCACTACCTGAACATGGCCCGCGTCGAACTGGCCGCCTTCGACGCCGCCGTCACCGACTGGGAACTGCGCCGCTCCTTCGAACGCATGTGAGGCCGACGTGACCACCGAGCTCCACGTCCTGAACCCCGCCACCGGCGAGCGGATCGCCACCGTCCCCGCCACCACCCCCGAGGACGTCGACGCCGCCGTCACCCGCGCCGCCCGAGCCCAGCGGGCCTGGGCCGCCGCCGCCCCCGCCGACCGCGCCCGGCTCCTGCGCCGCTTCGCCGCCACCGTCGACGCCCACCTGGAGGAGCTGGCCCTCCTGGAGGTCCGTGAGGCCGGGCACACCATCGGCAACGCCCGCTGGGAGGCCGGCAACGTCCGCGACCTCCTCGACTACGCCGCCGGGGGAGTGGAGCGCCTCACGGGGCGCCAGATCCCCGTGCCCGGCGGGGTGGACGTCACCTTCCTCGAACCCCTCGGCGTGGTCGGCGTCATCGCCCCCTGGAACTTCCCCATGCCGATCGCCGCCTGGGGCGCCGCCCCCGCCCTCGCCGCGGGCAACGCCGTCCTCCTCAAACCGGCCGAGACCACCCCGCTCACCGCCCTGCGCCTGGCCGCACTCGCCCTCGAAGCGGGCCTGCCCGAGCACCTGTTGCAGGTCCTCCCCGGCGAGGGCGCCGTCGCCGGCGCCGCCCTGGTCGACCACCCCGGCGTCGCCAAGATCGTCTTCACCGGGTCCGTACGCGTCGGCAAGGGCGTCATGGCCCGGTGCGCCGACCGCGTCAAGCGCGTCACCCTGGAACTCGGCGGCAAGAGCCCCAACATCGTCTTCGCCGACGCCGACGTCGAGGCCGCCGCCCTCGCCGCCCCCATGTCGTTCCTCGACAACGCCGGCCAGGACTGCTGCGCCCGATCCCGCGTCCTCGTGCAGCGCACCACGTACGACCGGTTCCTCGAACTCCTCGGCCCCGCCCTGGAGGAGGTCGCCGTCGGGGACCCGGCCGACGAGCGGACCCAGATGGGCCCGCTCATCTCCCGCGCCCAGCTCGAGCGCGTACGGTCCTACGTCCCCGACGGCGCCGAGGCCCTGCGCGGCAGCGCCCCGCCCGGGCCCGGCTTCTGGTACCCGCCGACCGTCCTCACCGGCCTCGCCCCCGACGCGCCCGCCGCCACCGAGGAGGTCTTCGGCCCCGTCGCCGTCGTCCTGCCCTTCGACGACGAGGACGACGCCGTACGCCTCGCCAACGCCACCGACTACGGCCTGTCCGGCTCCGTCTGGACCCGGGACGTGGGCCGCGCCCTGCGCGTCTCCCGCGCCGTCCAGGCCGGCAACCTCTCCGTCAACTCCCACTCCAGCGTCCGCTACTGGACCCCGTTCGGCGGCTTCAAGCAGTCCGGCGTGGGCCGCGAGCTGGGCCCCGACGCCCTCACCGCCTTCACCGAGACCAAGAACGTCTTCATCAGCACGGAAGGCTGACCCATGACCCGTACCGCCCCCGAGCCGCCCTCCTCCCGCCCGGCCACCGCCCCCGGGGCGCCGGCCCCCGGGGCGCCGGCCTCCACGGCACAGACCCCCGCGGCACAGACCCCCGCGGCACAGACCTCCGCGGCGCCCGAGCCGGCGCCCGGCCCCGCTTCCGGCACCCCTGCGCCCGGCCCCGCTTCCGCTGCCCCGGCGCCCGACCCGGCGGCGGCCACCGGGGCGGGTCCCGTCTGCCGCCGGCTCGAAGGCCGTACCGCCGTGGTCACCGGTGCCGGCAGCGGTATCGGGCTGGCCACCGCCCGCCGGCTCGCCGCCGAGGGCGCCCACGTGGTGTGCGGCGACATCGACCAGAGCGCGGGCAAGGCCGCCGCCGACGAGGTCGGGGGCCTGTTCGCCCACGTCGACGTCACCGACCCCGACCAGGTCGAGGCGCTGTTCAGGGCCGCCTACGACACCTACGGCAGCGTGGACGTCGCCTTCAACAACGCCGGGATCTCCCCGCCCGACGACGACTCCATCCTGGAGACCGGCCTGGAGGCGTGGAAACGCGTCCAGGAGGTCAACCTCACCTCCGTCTACCTCTGCTGCAAGGCCGCCATCCCCTACATGCGCCGCCAGGGCCGGGGCTCCATCGTCAACACCGCCTCCTTCGTCGCCCGCATGGGCGCCGCCACCTCGCAGATCTCCTACACCGCGTCCAAGGGCGGCGTCCTGGCCCTCTCCCGCGAGCTCGGCGTGCAGTTCGCCCGCGAGGGCATCCGCGTCAACGCCCTGTGCCCCGGCCCGGTCAACACCCCGCTGCTGCGCGAACTGTTCGCGAAGGACCCCGAACGGGCCGCGCGCCGCCTGGTCCACATCCCCCTCGGCCGCTTCGCCGAAGCCGAGGAGATCGCCGCCGCGGTCGCCTTCCTCGCCAGCGACGACGCCTCCTTCGTCAACGCCACCGACTTCCTCGTCGACGGCGGAATCTCCGGCGCCTACGTCACCCCGCTCTGACCGCTGACTACCCTGGCAGCATGAGCATGACGACTCCGCCGGGCTGGTACCCGGACCCGGCCGCGCCCGCCGCCGAGCGCTGGTGGGACGGTACGGCGTGGACCGGGCACACCCGCCCGGCGGACGGCGCCGCGCAGCCCCGGGCGGCGGTCGTCCCCCCGCCCGCGACCCCCGCGGCCCCGCCCGTCCCGCCCGCCCCGTACCCCACCGCGGTCGTGGTCCCGCCCCGGCGGTCCGGCGGCCGGGCGGTCCAGGCGGCCGTCGCGGCGCTCGCCGTGGCGGCGGTCGTGGCGGGCGCCCTCCTCCTGCGCCCCGGCGGCGACGGCGGCCCCGAAGCGCGGCGGCCACCCGCCGCCGGACCGGCCACGGGCCCCGGCTCCGCCCGGCCCGCGCCCCCCGCACCGGCCCCGCCGCAGCCGTCCGCCGAACCCGCCACGGCCCCGCCGTCCGCCGCCCCCGCGGACGACGGCTCCGTCCTCGTCGACCAGCTCAACGGCGTCACCCTGCCCGTCCCGGCGGGCTGGCGGCGGCCCGAGTACGGCGTCGGGCAGGGGGCGGTCATGGCCACCACCGACGAGCGCACCTGCCCCGCCGGATCCCGCGCGTGCCCGTACGGCCGTGTCGTGTCCCGCACGCTCGCCTCCGCCGCGCCCACCCCGAAGGCGATGGCAGAGGCGGACGTCGCGCACGCCGCCGAGGAGCTGTACGGCGAGGACGTGCTCGGCGGCAGCCCGTACGGCGGGGTGAGGTCGCACCAGGTCGTCGCCGCCCGCGAGACCGTCGTGGCCGGCCGCACCGGCTACCTGGTCCGCTGGCGGGTCACCACCGGCGAGGGCCCCGGCGGCCATGTCCAGTCGCTGGTCTTCCCGTCGCCGAGCGGCACGGAGCAGCCCGTCGCCGTGCGGTTCGCCTTCGACGCGGGGCCGGGCGGGCCGCCGCTCTCCCTGATGGACGAGATCACGCGGGGCATCCGGCCCGTCGGCGGCCCCACGGGCGGCGGCGTGGGCAGCAGCATCGCCCCCGGCGGCTGACCCCGGCGCCCCGCCGCCCCCCGGCGCCCCGCCGACCCGCTCCGGCGCTCCGCCGACCATCCCGGCGCCCCCGCGCGCGGCGACGGCCGGCCCGCCCGGCGCCCGACCGCCACGGCGCCCGACCGCCCCGGCGGCCCGACCCGCGCCATGGAGGCGATGGCCGCTCCGCTACAGGAAGGCCCGCCCCTCGCCCCGGTACGTCGGCACGGCGCCCGTCACCCGGTCGCCCTCCACCAGGTGCAGCCGGTCGAACCGCTCGCACAGCTCGCCCGCCTTCGCGTGCCGGAACCACACCTTGTCGCCGATCAGCAGGTCGTCGGCGGCCGACCCCAGCAGCGGCGTCTGCACCTCGCCGGCCCCCTCCACCGGGTCGTACCGCAGCCCCTCCGGCAGGTAGGGCACCGGCAGCCGGTCCCGGCCGGGCGCGCCCGAAGCCGGGTAACCGCCGCCCAGCACCGTCACGGCGCCCACCCCCGGGCGCCGCACCACCGGCAGCGCGAACAGGGCGGCGGGCCGGCCGCTGAACGACGTGTAGTCGTCGAACAGCCTCGGCACGTACAGCCCCGACCCGGCCGCGACCTCCGTCACCGCCTCCTCGGCCGCCGTGTGCTGGACGCTGCCCGTGCCGCCGCCGTTCACGAACTCCAGGTCCGGCGCGACCTCCCGTACGGCCGCCACCACCGCCGCGCGCCGCTCCGCCAGCTCCCGCCGCGCCACCGCCTGCATCAGCCGCACCGCCCGCGAATGCAGCGGACGCCCCACCACCGCGTCACCGACCCCCGCGACATGCCCCTCGTACGCCATGACCCCCACCAGCCGGAACCCGGGCCGCCGCGCCACCGACCGTGCCAGCTCCGCCAGTTCGGCCGGATCCCGCAGCGGCGAGCGCCGCGCGCCGATCCGTATCCGCCCGCCCAGCAGCCGCAGCGACGTGTCCAGCTCCAGGCAGACCCGCACCTCCTCCCGGCCGTCCCCGCGTGCCGCGTCCACCAGGTCGAGCTGCGCCGGGTCGTCCACCGTCACCGTGACGGCCCGCGCGAGCTTCGCGTCGGCGGCCAGCTCGGCGAAACCGGCCCGGTCCGCCGACGGATAGGCCAGCAGCACGTCGCCGAAACCGGCCCGCGCCAGCCACAGCGACTCGGCCAGCGTGAACGACATCACCCCCGCGAAACCGGGCCGGGCCAGCGCTCGTTCCAGCAGCGCCCGGCAGCGCAGCGACTTGCTGGCGACCCGCACGGGCTTGCCCCCGGCACGCCGGAGGAGGTCCTCGGCGTTCGCGTCGAAGGCGTCCAGATCCACCAGGGCGAGGGGCGCGTCGAGATGCGCGGTCGCCCGGTCGAAGCGGGCGCGGTCAGCGGCACGGGGAGTCATGGGCCCGAGCGTGCCAGACCCCGTTACCAGGGGGTAGTGGCCGTGGACGGGACGTTCCGGTCAGATCCGCCCCGACCTGCGGCCGCGTTCCCGCGGGCCCGCCCACAGCCTTTAGAGTGACGGCTACACGCCGGTGCGCGGGCCTGCCCCGACGGCGTCGACGGCATGCGTACGAGGGGGGCGGATGAGCACCGAGGCACGGCGCCCGGCTCCCCGGCCCGAGGCCCCGCAGGAGACCACCACCCGCCTGCGCCCCATCCCGCCGCAGCCGGCCCCGGCGCCCGCCGCCCGCCCCGAAGCGCCCCCGGCCCCGGAGCCGCACCTCCCCACCCGAGCCGCCCCCGCGCACCCCACGACCTCGCCCGGCCCGAAGGCCCCCGCGCGACCCGGCGCTCCGGCCGAGGCCGAGCCCCCGGCGCGGTCCGCCGCCCCGACCGGCTCCGACGCCCCGGCGCCCCCCGCCACCCGGACCGGTCCGGAGTCCTCCGCACAGCCCGTCGCCCCGCCGGAAGCGCCGACGCGGTCGCTCGCCCCGACCGGCTCCGACGCCCCGGCGCCCCCCGCCACCCCGGCCGGAGCCCAGAGCCCCACGCGGCACCGGACCACGGCGCACCCCGTGGCTTCCGCGCCGCCCCAGGCCCCCGCTCCGGACCGGACTCCGCCGTCCGACACCCCCTCGCGCCCCGCGCAGACCCCGGCGCGGTCGCTCGCCCCGGCGGCGGGTACGGCGGCTCCCGCGCCGCCCGAGGCTCCGGAGCCGGGCCGTACGCCCGCCCCGACCGGTGCCCCCGCCCCGACCGGTGCCCCCGCCCCGTCCGCCGCCCCGGACCGGGCGCCCCGGGGCCCCTCCTCGCACCCCACCACCGCAGGCCCCGCCACGCCGACCCCGGCTCAGGCACCGGCTGGTCGCCCCACCGAGGCCCGCCCGTCCACGTCCGCCCCCGCGCAGCGCCCCGTCGACCGCCCCGGCACGCCGGCGCCGCCCCCGGCGCCCCACAGCGACACCGCTCCCGCGGCCGAGCCCGCGCGCCCCGCCGCCACCGGGCTCCCGGAAGGCCGTACCCGGCAGGCACCCGACGCGGGCCGCCCGCCCGCCGATCCCGCCCGCCCGTCGACCGGCCGGCAGGGCGCGCCCCCGCAGGGTGCCGCCCCGTCACCGGCCGTACCGCCGAAGGGCCAAGCCGCCCCCGGCCGGTCCGGCATATCCGGGCAGCCGCCGCGTCCCGCCCCGCCGAACGAAGCGACGGCTCCCGGCCGGCCGGAGGTCCCCCGCCGGACCCCGCCGCCCGCACCGCCCAACGAAGCGGCCGCCTCCCGCCGGACCGGCGAGGCCGGCCAGTGCGCGCCGAGTCCCGCCCCCGCCCCGCCGGGCGTACCCCGGCAGGCTCCACCACGCCCCGCCCCCCAGCGGGAAGCGACGGCTGCCGGTGCGCCCGCGCACCGGCCGACCGCACCGCCACCCCCCGCCGCACCGCCGGGACGCGGTGCGGCACCGGCCTCCGCTCCGGGCACACCCGGCACACCCGGCACGCCCGCGCCTCGTCCGGCCGAGCCGCACCGCCACACCGAGCCCGCCCCCCGCCACGCGGCCTCCCCCCACCGCCACGCCGCCCCGGAGAACCACCGCCCAGCAGAGCCCCGCCACCACACCCCGGCCCACCACACCCCGGCCCACCACACCCCGGCCCACCACACCCCGGCCCACCACACCCCGGCCCACCACACCCCGGCCCATCACCGCCCCCTGCCGGACGCCCGCCCCGCCACCCCGCCCGCCTACCGGGCGGCTCCGCCCGAGACGGCACCCGAGACGACCGTACGGCTGCGCCCCGTCCCGGAGGCGCCGCGCACCGGCCGGCTGACGGCGGCCGTCGCGTGCCTGGTCCTCGGAGTGGGCCTCATCGGCGGCGCGGCCGTCGGCGCCTGGCTGCTCCGGGACCCCGACGCCACCCCGCGCCGCACCGCGTACACCGAGGCGGGGACCCTCTGGCACAGCACCCCGGTCGACACCCTCTTCCCGCGCACCCTCGCGGGGGACGGCGCCGGCCCCGGCGGGGCCGACCGCGTCTGGACCCGGGTCGCCGTCGCACCCGACGCGTCCTGCGCCGCCGTCCTCCAGCCGCGGCTGGCCGCCACCCTCGCGCCGGCCGGCTGCCGGCGCGTGCTCCGCGCCACGTACACCGACGCCACCTCCAGCAGCGTCACCACCGTCGGCCTGGTCTTCCTCGACACCGCCCCGGCCGACATGGCCGCGCTCCGCACCCGCTTCACCACCGGCGGCCTCGGCGGGAGCCCCGACCTGATGCCGCCCGCGCTCGCCGCCCCCGGCACCGTCGCCGCCCGGTTCGGCAACGCGCAGCGCGGAAGCTGGCACGTGAACGTCCTCACCGAGATGCCCGTCGTCGTATACGGGGTGTCCGGCTTCGCGGACGGCCGGGCGGTGCTCCACCCGCAGCCCGCCGCGCAGGCGATGGCCAAGGGCCAGACGACCGCACCCGCGCAGGCGGGGCTCGGCCACGAGGCGCGGGGCGTCGCCGACCGGATCGAGAAGGGCCTGCGGACGACGGTCACGCGGGCGGTCGAAGGCCCCGAGCGGAAGGGGAACCGATGAAGCACACCCCCACCCACCCGTCGGCCGCCCCCACCGACTCGGCGGCGACCGCCCCCCACCGCACGGCCCCGCGCCGCACCACCGCCGGCACCGCGTCCCGGATCCCCGCGGCCACCCCCGCCCCCCGCCCCGCCGTACGCGTGCTCCTCGCCGGGCTGCTGGCCGCCGCGCTCGCCCTCCTGCCCGCCGCCCCCGCCGCCGCGGACGGCATCCGCGCCCGGCAGTGGGGCAACGAGGCGATCAACGCCGACCGTGCCTGGAACACCACCAAGGGCGCCGGCGTCACGGTCGCCGTCCTCGACACGGGCGTCGACGAGACCCACCCCGACCTGGTCGGGAACGTCCTGCCCGGCAAGGACTTCATCGGCTTCGGCGCCCGGCGCGGCGACCGCGCGTGGGCCCGCCACGGCACCGCGATGGCCGGCATCATCGCCGGCCACGGACACGGCCCCGGCAACGGCGACGGGGTCGTCGGAGTCGCCCCCGAGGCGAGGATCCTGCCCGTACGCGTCATCCTCGAAGGCGCCGACAAGTCCCGCGCCCGTGCCCGCAACACCCGCGGCAGCGCCCTCGCGCAGGGCATCCGCTGGGCCGCCGACCAGGGCGCCGACGTGATCAACCTGTCCCTCGGCGACGACAGCGAGGCCGCCCACCCGGAGGCCGCCGAGGACGCGGCCGTCCAGTACGCCCTCGCCAAGGGCGCGGTGGTCGTCGCGTCGGCCGGGAACGGAGGTGAGAAGGGCGACCGCGTCTCGTACCCCGCCGCCTACCCCGGCGTGATCGCCGTGACCGCCGTCGACCGGTTCGGCACCCACGCCTCCTTCTCCACCAGCCGCTGGTACGCCACGGTCAGCGCGCCCGGCGTGGACGTGGTCATCGCCGACCCGGACCGCAAGTACTACGAGGGCTGGGGCACCAGCGCCGCGGCGGCGTTCGTCTCCGGCTCCGCTGCCCTGGTCCGCGCCGCCCACCCCGGCCTCACGCCGGCCCAGGTCAAGCAGGTGCTGGTCGACACCGCCCGCGACGCGCCCGACGGAGGGCGCGACGACGACAAGGGGCACGGTACGGTCGACCCGGCCGCCGCGATCGATGCCGGCGCCCGCCTGCGCCCCGCGGACCCCAAGGCGGCCACGGCCGGCTACGTCCGCGAGTTCTTCGGGCCGGGCCCGCGCCGCGAACCCGACGAGGAGGACCCCGCCGGCCTCGTGGCCCCGGTCACGGCGGGAGCCGGCGCCCTCCTCGTCGTCACCGCCGCCGCCCTCTGGCGCACCGCCCGCCGCCCCGCCTGACCGGCCCCGGCCGGCCCGCCCACCCCCACCCCCGCCGGGAGCGAGGCCGCCGTACGGAGCCGGTGTGGCACCCCGATAGGCTCGGGTGCGTGGCGCTCAAGAACATCCCCGACCCCGGCTTCTCCGACGACGACGGCTCCGCCGACCCGAGACTCGCCGAGGCCCTCGCGGCCTGGGCCGAGGACCGCGGCGCCGAGCCGCGCGTGCTGGAGGCCCTCACGGAGGCCCGCCTCCTCGTCCCCGTCGTGGCCGTGCTCGGCGAGGTCGAGGAGGACGAGAACGGCCTGCGCCGCGAGAAGACCAGCGACATGGCCGTCCCGACCCTCACCGCGGGGGACCGCCGCGCGCTCCCCGCGTTCACGTCCACCGAGACGCTCGCCCGCTGGGACCCGGCGGCCCGCCCCGTCGCCGTACCGCTCCGGCAGGCGCTCCAGGCGGTGGCGCACGAGAAGGCGGACACGCTCGTCCTCGACATGGCAGGCCCCGTGCCGTTCGAGCTGACCGGCCGGTCGCTGCTGGCCCTCGCCGAGGGCCGCACCAGCACCGACCCCCTGGCGGACCCCGCCGTCACCGGCGCCGTCCGGGCGGCCGTCGCCGCCGAACCGGCGGTGCTCCGCGCCCACCTGGCCCGGAGCGCCACCGCGGACGGCACCCTCGCCCTGGTCCTCGCGCCGGACACGGCCCCCGCCGAGGCGGCCCGCCGGGTGGCGACGGCCATGGCGGCCGACGAAACGCTGAGGGCCCGCCTGGTGCGGGGCCTCGACCTGGCGCTGCTGCCGGCCGAGGCCGCCCCGCCGGGCGAGCCCTTCTACGTGCGGGAGCACGTACGGGAGTGAGAACGAGGGGAACGGCGAAGAGGACGAGGAGCGGGAAGGAGGGGCCGGGTCAGCCGTAGACCGGGCCCGTGTACTTCTCGCCCGGGCCCTGGCCCGGCTCGTCCGGCACCAGCGACGCCTCGCGGAACGCGAGCTGCAGGGACTTCAGGCCGTCCCGCAGCGGCGCCGCGTGGAAGGAGCTGATCTCCGTCGCCCCGGCGTCCAGCAGTCCCGCCAGCGCGTGCACGAGCTTGCGGGCCTCGTCCAGGTCCTTGTAGGCGTCGCCCTCCTCGGTCAGCCCGAGCTTCACGGCCGCGGCGCTCATCAGGTTCACGGCGACCGTGACGATCACCTCGACCGCGGGGACCTCCGCGATGTCGCGGGTCATGGCGTCGAAGTCGGGCGCGGGCTCGGGGGACGTGGCGTCACTCATGCCCCACACGATAGGCGGTCCCGGCAGCCCTCCCGCGCCGCCCGCCCGGTTGGGCGCATCGGCCGCGGGCTGGTAGCCTGGTGTGACGACCGGCTGGAGCCTGTGAGCTCCGGCCCACAAGTGGAGGCTCCGTCTCCCACCTGGCCGTCCTCCGGGACGGCGGGTCACCGGTCAGGCGGCGCCCATCGTTCCGTACGGACGATGGACCCGCCCGATGACAGCGCCCCGCGGTTCGCCGTGGCGGTGCTCCGGTATCACCAGGAGCCCCGCCTGTGTCCCGTCCGGGGCATTTTCTATGCGCCGGCGCGGTTGGTCTCACAGAACAGACGTTACGCGTCCGTCCGCCAGGCGGTCGCGTGGTGCTACCGAGGAGGATCCATCAGCGCCGAGCCCCGCATCAACGACCGGATTCGCGTTCCCGAGGTGCGACTTGTCGGTCCCAGCGGCGAGCAGGTCGGAATCGTTCCGCTTGCCAAGGCCCTGGAGCTTGCCCAGGAGTACGACCTCGACCTCGTCGAGGTCGCGGCGAACGCCCGCCCGCCCGTGTGCAAGCTCATGGACTACGGCAAGTTCAAGTACGAGTCGGCCATGAAGGCCCGTGAGGCGCGCAAGAACCAGGCGCACACGGTCATCAAGGAGATGAAGCTCCGGCCGAAGATCGACCCGCACGACTACGACACCAAGAAGGGTCACGTCGTCCGGTTCCTCAAGCAGGGTGACAAGGTCAAGATCACGATCATGTTCCGTGGTCGCGAGCAGTCCCGGCCGGAGCTCGGCTACCGGCTGCTGCAGCGGCTCGCGGAGGACGTCCAGGACCTCGGTTTCGTCGAGTCGAACCCGAAGCAGGACGGCCGCAACATGATCATGGTTCTCGGTCCGCACAAGAAGAAGACCGAGGCCATGGCCGAGGCCCGCGAGGCGCAGGCCGCCCGCAAGGCGGAGCGCCAGGGCCAGCCCGCACAGGCGGACCAGCCCGCTCAGGCGGAGCAGCCCGTCCAGGCGGACCCGTCCGCCCAGTAGCCTCCCCAGGCCGTGTCCCGGGCAACACCGCCCGAGACTCGAAATCGATCCATCTGACGCTCCCGCGCGCCGGTCCCCGGACCGGCTGGGAGCGCCACTGACGAGGAGATAACGGCGCTATGCCGAAGAACAAGACGCACAGCGGTGCCAAGAAGCGCTTCAAGATCACCGGCTCGGGCAAGGTGCTCCGCGAGCGCGCCGGCAAGCGCCACCTGCTCGAGCACAAGTCGTCCAAGCTGACGCGCCGCCTCACTGGCAACGCCGAGATGGCCCCGGGTGACAGCGCCAAGATCAAGAAGATGCTGGGCATCTGACCCCGATCGCCTGATCCGAAGCCCCCGAAAGCCGGGACCCAATCGTTTCCGGGCCGTGTGAGCACCCCCGCGGCCCCGCTACAAGGAGTTAACAAGTGGCACGCGTCAAGCGCGCAGTCAACGCTCACAAGAAGCGCCGTGCGATCCTCGAGCAGGCCAGCGGCTACCGCGGCCAGCGCTCGCGCCTGTACCGCAAGGCCAAGGAGCAGGTCACCCACTCGCTGGTCTACAACTACAACGACCGCAAGAAGCGCAAGGGTGACTTCCGCCAGCTGTGGATCCAGCGCATCAACGCCGCCGCCCGCGCCAACGGCATCACCTACAACCGCTTCATCCAGGGTCTGAAGGCCGCCAACGTCGAGGTGGACCGCAAGATCCTGGCCGAGCTCGCGGTCAACGACGCGAACGCGTTCGCCGCCCTCGTCGAGGTCGCCCAGAAGGCCCTCCCGAGCGACGTCAACGCCCCGAAGGCCGCCGCCTGATCCCCAGGCCGCCGATCCTTCCGACCGGACCCGCAGGCCGCGCGCCTGCGGGTCCGGCGCGTTCGCCGTACCGCCACCTCCCCGGCCCCGCCGCCAGAAAGAGCCGCCGAGCACCATGGGCACCCCCGAGCTGATCTCCCCGCGTTCCCCCCGCGTCGCCGCCGCGCGGCGCCTGGCCAAGCGGAACTTCCGGAGCAAGGAGCGCCGGTTCATCGCCGAGGGACCGCAGGCCGTCCGCGAGGCCGTCGAACACCGGGGACCCGGCGGCGAGCCGACCCTCCTCGAACTGTTCACCACCACCGAGGCCGCCACCCGGTACGCCGCCATCGTCGACGCCGCCCGCGCCGCCGGCGCGCGCGTCCACCACGCGTCCGACGCCGTCCTCGCCGAGGTCTCCCAGACCGTCACCCCGCAGGGCATCGTCGGCGTGTGCGGCTTCCTCGACTCGCCGTTCGAGGACATCCTCGCCGCCCGCCCCAGGCTGGTCGCCGTCCTCGCCCACGTACGCGACCCCGGCAACGCCGGGACCGTCCTGCGCTGCGCCGACGCGGCCGGAGCCGACGCCGTCGTCCTCACCGACGCCTCCGTCGACCTCTACAACCCCAAGTCCGTGCGCGCCTCCGTCGGCTCCCTGTTCCACCTGCCCGTCGCGGTCGGCGTCCCCGTCGAGCGGGCCGTCGCCGGACTCAGGGACGCCGGCGTGCGGGTCCTCGCCGCCGACGGCGCCGGCGACGACGACCTCGACGCGGAACTCGACGCGGGCACCATGGGCGACCCCACCGCCTGGATCTTCGGCAACGAGGCGTGGGGCCTGCCCGAGGAGACCCGCGCCCTCGCCGACGCCGTCGTGCGCGTCCCCATCCACGGCAGGGCCGAGAGCCTCAACCTGGCGACCGCCGCCGCCGTGTGCCTGTACGCCTCCGCCCGTGCGCAGCGCGCGGCCGGAGGGTGCCGCTCCGTCACCGGGAGCTAGTAGGGTGACGGGCTCGGAGCCCGCCGCGACACCGAGGGATGGGGGTACGGGGATGACACCCGGCAGCAGCCACGAGGCGGCGGACGGCCACGCCCGCTCCACCTCCCGCCCGGGCGTCCCCCCGTGCGTGGCCGAGGAGCTGCCCGACGGGCTCGTCGTCGCGGACGCCGAAGGGCGGGTCGTCCGGTTCAACGCCCAGGCCGCCCGCGTCACCGGCGTCCCCCGCGACCGGGCCGTCGGCGCCCGCCTGGAGGACGCCCTCCCCCTGGAGGACCTCAAGGGCAACCGCTGGTGGCCGCTGACCGACCCGTACGGCGGCCTCGCCACCCGCACCGGCCAGCCCGAGCGGAACCTGCTGCTGCCCGGGGGCCGGGAGGTCCTCGTCGCCGCCCGGTACGTACGGGACGTGCCGCTCGGCCCCGTGCGCCGCGTCGTCGTCACCCTGCGCGGCACCGAGGCCCGGCGCCGCACCGAGCGCAGCAACGCCGAGCTGATCGCCACCGTCGCCCACGAGCTGCGCTCCCCGCTCACCTCCGTACAGGGCTTCACCCACACCCTGCTCACCAAGTGGGAGCGCTTCACCGACGACCAGAAGCGGCTCATCCTGGAGACCGTCGACGCCGACGCCAAACGCGTCACCCGGCTCATCGCCGAGCTCCTCGACATCTCCCGCATCGACGCCGGCCGGCTGGAGGTGCGCCGCCAGCCCGTGGACATCGCCGCCGCCGTCGGCCGCCACGTCCACGGCCTCACCGCGCGGGGCCTGCCGCCCGACCGCTTCTTCGTCCGCGTCGGCCGCCCGCTCCCCGACCTGTGGGCCGACCCCGACAAGATCGACCAGATCCTCGGCAACCTCCTGGAAAACGCGGTGCGCCACGGCGCCGGAACCGTCACCATCGAAGTCGCCCCCACCGGAATGCCGGACGGCGAGAAAGGAACGGCGGTCACCGTGAGCGACGAAGGTCCCGGCATCCCCGAGGAGTCGATGGGCCGTGTCTTCACCCGCTTCTGGCGCGGCAGCACCCGCGGCGGCACCGGCCTCGGCCTGTACATCGTCAAGGGCCTCGTCGAGGCCCACGGCGGCTCCATCACCGTCGGCCGCGCCCCCTCGGGCGGCGCCCGGTTCCGCTTCACCCTGCCCGTGGGAGCCCCGGCGTACGTGACCCAGGGCATCTGACCCGCCGGTCCGGACCCCGGCCGCCCCCCACGGGCTCCAGCAGGACAGCCGTACCCCGTTAGACTCAAGCTTTGGCACCTTTGCGTCCTCGGTCGTCGAGCGGGGGCCCCAGCCAGCCCATTCGGAAGTACGGGAAGAGATGTCGGCACCCAACAAGTCGTACGACCCAGTCGAGGTCGAGGCACTGAAACCGGAAGAGATCGAGCGCATGCGGGACGAGGCGCTCGCCGCCTTCGCCGCCGCCGGCGACCTCGACCAGCTCGCCCAGGCGAAGGTCGCCCACACGGGCGGCACCTCGCCCCTCGCCCTCGCCAACCGAGAGATCGGCGCCCTGCCCCCGCAGGCCAAGGCCGAGGCGGGCAAGCGCGTCGGCCAGGCGCGCGGCGCGGTGTCCAAGGCCCTGGCCGCGCGCCAGGCCGAGCTGGAGGCCGAGCGGGACGCCCGCGTGCTGGTCGAGGAGGCGGTGGACGTCACCCTCCCCTACGACCGCACCCCGGCCGGCGCCCGCCACCCCCTGACCACCCTCATGGAGCGCGTCGCGGACGTCTTCGTCTCCATGGGGTACGAGGTGGCCGAGGGCCCCGAGGCCGAGGCGGAGTGGTTCAACTTCGACGCCCTCAACTTCGTCCCCGACCACCCGGCCCGCCAGATGCAGGACACGTTCTTCGTCGAGGGGCCGGAAGGCACCCGCGGCGACGAGTCCGGCATCGTGCTGCGCACCCACACCTCCCCGGTGCAGGCGCGCACGCTCGTGGACCGCGAGCCCCCCGTGTACGTCGTCTGCCCCGGCCGCGTCTACCGCACCGACGAGCTCGACGCCACGCACACCCCGGTCTTCCACCAGATCGAGCTGCTCGCCATCGACGAGGGCCTCACCATGGCCGACCTCAAGGGCACCCTCGACCACATGGTCCAGGCCCTGTTCGGCCCGGACATGAAGACCCGGCTCCGGCCGAACTTCTTCCCGTTCACCGAGCCGTCCGCCGAGATGGACATGCTCTGCTACGTCTGCCGCGGCGAGTCCGTCGGCGACGCGGAGCGCCCCTGCCGCACCTGCGGCAGCGAGGGCTGGATCGAGCTCGGCGGCTGCGGCATGGTCAACCCGAAGGTCCTCGTCGCCTGCGGCGTCGACCCGGAGAAGTACAGCGGCTTCGCCTTCGGGTTCGGCATCGAGCGGATGCTGATGTTCCGGCACAACGTCGAAGACATGCGAGACATGGTCGAGGGTGACGTCCGGTTCACCCGGCCGTTCGGGATGGAGATCTGATGCGGGTCCCGCTTTCGTGGCTGCGGGAGTACGTCGACCTGCCGGCGACGGAGACCGGCCGTGACGTACAGGCCAAGCTGGTTTCGGCCGGGCTGGAGGTCGAGACCGTCGAGCGGCTCGGCGCCGGCCTCACCGGCCCCCTCGTGGTGGGCCGGGTCCTCACCATCGAGGAGCTGACCGACTTCAAGAAGCCGATCCGCTTCTGCACCGTCGACGTCGGCACCGCCAACGGCACCGGCGAGCCGCAGGAGATCATCTGCGGCGCCCGGAACTTCGCCGAGGGCGACAAGGTCGTCGTGGCGCTCCCCGGCGCCGTCCTGCCCGGCGACTTCCGCATCGGCGAGCGCAAGACGTACGGCCGGATGTCGCGCGGCATGATCTGCTCCTCCGACGAGCTGGGCATGGGCGACGACGGCACCAAGGGCATCATCGTCCTGCCGCCCGAGCACGAGGTCGGCACCGACGCCGCCGCCCTGCTGGAGCTGTACGACGAGGTCCTGGACATCGCCGTCACACCCGACCGCGGCTACTGCCTGTCGATGCGCGGCGTCGCCCGCGAGGCCGCCATCGCGTACGGACTGCCGCTGCGCGACCCGGCCCTCCTCGACGTGCCCGCGCCGAACTCGTACGGCTACCCGGTCCAGGTCACCGACCCCGTCGGCTGCTCCCGCTTCACCGCGCGCACCGTCGTCGGGCTCGACCCCGAGGCCCGCTCGCCGATCTGGCTCCAGCGCCGCCTGCAGAAGGCCGGCATGCGCCCGGTCTCCCTCGCCGTCGACGTCACCAACTACGTGATGCTCGAACTGGGCCAGCCGCTCCACGCCTACGACCGCGCCCGTCTCGACGGCCCGATCGGCGTGCGCCGGGCCGAGCCCGGCGAGAAGATCACCACCCTCGACGGCACCGTCCGCGCCCTCGACCCGGCCGACCTCGTCATCACCGACAGCCGGGGCCCCATCGGCATCGCCGGAGTCATGGGCGGCGCCGACACCGAGATCGCCGACGCGGTCGCCGACCCGGAGACCGGCCAGGTCCAGGGCACCACCGAGGTCGTCATCGAGGCCGCGCACTTCGACGCGATCTCCGTCGCCCGCACGGCCCGCCGCCACAAGCTCTCCTCCGAGGCGTCCCGGCGCTTCGAGCGGGGCGTCGACCCGCAGGCCGCGGCCGCCGCCGCGCAGCGCACGGTCGACCTGCTGGTCCTCCTCGCGGGCGGCACGGCCGAGGCCGGCGTCACCGAGATCGTCGCCCCGGCCGCCCCGCGCACGGTCGCGATGCACGCCGACCACCCGGACCGCGTCGCGGGTGTCTCCTACGGCCGCGAGACCGTCGTCCGCCGCCTCCAGGAGATCGGCTGCGACGTGTACGGGCAGGACGAGCTGGTCGTCACCGTCCCGTCCTGGCGTCCCGACCTCGCCGCGCCGAACGACCTCGCCGAGGAGGTCATCCGGCTGGAGGGGTACGAGAACCTCCCCTCCACCCTGCCCAGGCCGCCCGCCGGCCGCGGGCTCACCGAGCGCCAGCGCACCCACCGCCGCGTGGGCCGGGCCCTGGCCGGCGCCGGGTACGTCGAGGCGCTGAACTACCCCTTCGTCGGCGAGCAGGTCTTCGACCAGCTCGACCTCCCGGCCGACGACCCCGCACGCCGGGTCGTCCGGCTCGTCAACCCGCTCTCCGACGAGGAGCCCGCGCTGCGCACCACGCTGCTGCCCGGCCTCCTCGCCGCGCTGCGCCGCAACGACGGCCGCGGCAGCCACGACCTGGCCCTCTTCGAGACCGGCCTCGTCTTCCACCCGGCCGCCGAGCCCGGCGTCGCGGTGCGGCTGCCCGTCGACCGCCGCCCGACCGACGCGGAACTGGCCGGGGTCGACGCCGTCCTGCCCGAGCAGCCCCGGCACGCCGCCGTGGTCCTCGCCGGGGCGCGCGAGCAGGCCGGCTGGTGGGGCAAGGGCCGCCCGGCCGACTGGGCCGACGCGGTCGAGGCCGCCCGGACCGTCGCCCGCGAGGCCGGTGCCGAGCTGATCGTCCGCCAGGGCCGGTACGGCCCGTGGCACCCGGGCCGCTGCGCCGAGCTGGCCGTCGTCGTGGACGGCGCCGAGCGGATCGTCGGCCACGCCGGCGAGCTGCACCCGCGCGTCGTCAAGGCGTTCGGCGTGCCCG
Organism: Streptomyces fradiae ATCC 10745 = DSM 40063; assembly: GCF_008704425.1. NCBI lineage: Bacteria > Bacillati > Actinomycetota > Actinomycetes > Kitasatosporales > Streptomycetaceae > Streptomyces > Streptomyces fradiae. Next base: position 1,012,238 of record NZ_CP023696.1, on the reverse strand, counting down.
CGCGCACCTGCGCCATGGAGCTCGACCTCGACCTGGTCGAGCGGGCCTCCGCCGGTCCGGTGGCCGCCCCGCGCATCTCCACCTTCCCGGTGGCCACGCAGGACGTCGCGCTCGTCGTCGACCAGGGCGTGCCGGCCGCCGAGGTGGAGCGGGTGCTCCGCGAGGGCGCCGGCGACCTGCTGGAGTCCATCCGGCTGTTCGACACGTTCACCGGCGAGCAGATCGGCGAGGGCAGGAAGTCCCTGGCGTACGCACTGCGCTTCCGCGCCGCCGACCGCACGCTGACCGTCGAGGAGGCCACGGCCGCCCGCGACGCCGCGGTGGCGCTGGCCGCCGAGCGCACCGGGGCGGTACTGCGCGGCGCCTGACGGGCCGCGCGGGGGACGACCGGCCGGCGCCCGCCTCCCGCCGGGGGCGCGGGTCCCACGGGACACCCCGGCGGGGGTGGCGGTCTCGGCGGGGGCCTCGGTCCTCGGCGGGCCGGGGGCCCGGTTCGTGCGAGGTGCCGGGTGCCGCGGGGTGCCGCGGGGCCGCCTCGTGCGGCCGTCCGGCACCCCGCGCGGGGCCGCCGACCGGTCTCCGGCCCTGAGGTGTGAGGGGCGCGTCCCATCCCGGACGCGCCCCTTCCGCGTGCCTCCCGCCCCGTCCCCGGCCCCGGTCCCCGGCCCCGCCCCGAAGGCCGTCCGCCCCTGGCCGCGGCCCTTCCGGTGCCGGAGGCGGGGGCCGAGGGCGTCCACGGGGTTGCTCACTCATTCGAGTGAGAAGCCTGGTGGACGTTCCCCGCGAGACGGGACGATCGACAGAATCGTCCCGACCGCGACAAGGGGCCTGAAGAAGGGCGGTCCGCATGATCCGTAGGTGGTCCCGCAGGCCCCGGCGGCGTGGCGCCGGTTCGCTCGCCCCCCTGGCCCTGCCGACGCTGTGGGGAGCCGTCGCCGTGACGTGGAAGCTGACCTGCCCGCTGGCGCGGCAGGACGACATGGCGACGCGGATCGCCACCAGTGCCGTCTTCTTCGCCGTCGGCACGGGCCTCGTGGTCGGCATCTGCCGGGGTCTGCGCCGCGAGCTGCGGCAGATCGAGGCCATCGCGCAGGCCGCCCAGCGCGTCCTGCTGCGGCCGCTGCCGCCCCGGCTCGACGGGCTCGCCCTCGCCGGGACGCAGCTGCCCGCCGTACGGGGCGCCGTGGTCGGCGGCGACCTCTACGAGGTGGTGTCCACCCCGTACGGGGTGCGGGTGATCATCGGCGACGTGCGCGGCCACGGGCTGGCGGCGCTCGGCGCGGTCGCCGCGGTCCTGGGCAGCTTCCGCGAGGCGGCGTACGAGGAGCCGGGGCTCGGCGGACTGCTGCGGCGCCTCGACCGTGCCCTCCAGCGGTACCTGGGGGAGCCGCCCCGCGACGAGGGGGCGCAGCAGGCCGGACCGGGCGGCTCGGCCGAGGACTTCGTCACCGTCCTGCTGCTGGACATCCACCGCAACGGCGACGTGCTGGTCCTCAACTGCGGCCACCCCTGGCCCTACCGGATCGGCCATGACGCCGAGCCGCTCGCCACCGGGGTGCCGCTGCCGCCGCTCGGCGCCTTCCCGCTGCCGGACACCCTGCCCGTCCGGCGGTGCGACCGGCTGCTGCCCGGCGAGGCGCTCTTCCTCCACACGGACGGCGCGGCGGAGGCGCGGGACGCCGGCGGGCGCTTCTTCCCGCTGGAGGAGGTGCTCGGCCGGGCCGCGGGACGGGTGCCCCGGTCGCCGGCCGCGCTCGTCGAGGAGGTCCGCGCCGCGCTGCTCGCGCACACGGACGGCCACCTCGACGACGACGTCGCCTTCGTCGTCGTACGCAACGACCGGGTGCCCGCCGGGCGCGTCCTCGTCCCGGCGCAGCCCGGCACCGCGCGGCCGGTCCGCCCCGCGCCGTTCCCCCGGTAGGACGCGGAAGGTGCGGAGGCTGCCCCGGCGGCCCGGCCGCGGTGTGCGGGACCCGAGGCGGGCGGGGCGGGGAGGTCACGGGTGCCGGAGCGGTGGCGCCGCCCCCGGCGGCTCAGGAGTACGGGTAGAACCCGGAGCCCGTCTTGCGGCCCAGCCGGCCCGCGTCCACCATCCGCTGGAGCAGCGGGGGAGCGGCGTACAGGGGCTCCTTGTACTCGGCGTACATCGAGTCGGCGACCGAGGCGACCGTGTCGAGGCCGATCAGGTCGGACAGCTTCAGCGGGCCCATCGGGTGGGCGCAGCCCATCTCCATGCCGTTGTCGATGTCCTCGCGGCTGGCGATGCCCGACTCGAACATCCGGATCGCCGACAGCAGGTACGGGATCAGCAGGGCGTTCACCACGAAGCCGGACCGGTCCTGCGCCCGGATCGCGTGCTTGCCGAGGACCTTCTCGACCACGGCCTGGGAGCGGCTGATCGTGCCCTCCGACGTGGTGAGCGCCGGGATCAGCTCGACGAGCTGCTGGACCGGGGCCGGGTTGAAGAAGTGGATGCCGATGACCTGGTCGGGGCGGGACGTCGCCACGGCCAGCTTCACCAGCGGGATGGACGACGTGTTGGACGCCAGGATGGCGTCCTGCCGGGTCACCACCTGGTCGAGGACCTGGAAGATCTCCGTCTTGATCTGCTCGTTCTCCACGACGGCCTCAATGACCAGGTCGCGGTCGGCGAACTCCCCGAGGTCGGTCGTGAAGCTCAGCCGGGCCAGCGTCGCGTCGCGCTCCTCCTCGCTGATCTTGCCGCGCTGGGCGGCCTTGTCGAGGGAGTTGTACAGCCGGGTACGGCCGATCTCCAGCGCCTCGCCGGTGGTCTCGGCCACCCTGACCTCGAGGCCGCTGCGGGCACACACCTCCGCGATGCCCGCGCCCATCTGACCGCAGCCCACCACTCCGACGCGTGCAATGTCGGTCATTGAGTCCGTCACCTCGTGCCTTTCGCTGATCTCCGGATGGCGGGGCCGCCGTATGGTTCCGGCACTCCCCGCCCGACCCCACGACGTTACTCCGTTCGCGCGGATCGGCGGTCGTCCGGGCCGGGCATGCTCTGCGGAGACGGCCATACGGTCCAGGGCGCCCGCACCCGTCTCATAGAGTGCACAGGGGGCGAAACGCCCGAAACGATCAAGTGCGTGTGCGGGGCGATCCGGGTACGAGGAAGGGCTGGGACGACACATGGGTCAGGCGGGCGGCGGGTTCGGACGGCGGGGAATGGTGGCCGGGGCGGCGGGGCTGGTGGCCTCCCTGCTGGTCAGCGGGGACGCGACGGGCGCGGCGGGGGCCGGCCCGGACGGCGGCGGGGAGCGGGAGCGCGGGCGGCGGCACGGGCACGGGGACGGCAAGCCGCCGCGCGGCCGGGCCCGCGCCGAGGACTTCCGCGGCATGTGGGTGGCGACGGTCACCAACCGGGACTGGCCCTCCCGCCCCGGACTGTCCGCCGCGGAGCAGCGCGCCGAGCTGACCGCCCTGCTCGACCAGGCGGTCAAGCGCCGCCTCAACACGGTGATCCTCCAGGTCAGGCCGACCGCCGACGCGCTGTGGCCCTCGCCGTACGAGCCGTGGGCCCAGTGCCTCGCCGGCGTCCAGGGCAAGGACCCCGGCTGGGACCCGCTCGGCACCGCCGTCGTTGAGGCCCACCGGCGCGGCCTGCTCCTGCACGCCTGGTTCAACCCGTACCGCGTCGCCACCCACGCCGACCCGGCGCGGCTCGCCGCCGACCACCCGGCTCGCCGCAACCCGGACTGGGTCGTCACCCACGGCGGCAAGCTCTACTACAACCCGGGCCTGCCGCAGGTCCGGCGGTTCGTGCAGGACGCGATGCTCGACGCCGTACGCCGGTACGACGTCGACGCCGTCCACTTCGACGACTACTTCTACCCGTACCCGGTCGCGGGGGAGTCCTTCGACGACGACGCGGCGTACGAGGCGCACGGCGGCGGCTTCCCCGACCGGGCGGCCTGGCGCCGGGACAACATCGACCTGCTGATCCGCGAGACGGCCCAGCGGATCAAGGCCGTCAAACCGGACGTCGCCTTCGGTGTGAGCCCCTTCGGCATCTGGCGCAACGCCACCACCGACCCGCTCGGCTCCGACACCCGGGGCCTCCAGACGTACGACGCCCTGCACGCCGACACCCGCAAGTGGGTCAAGCAGGCGTGGATCGACTACGTCGTCCCGCAGCTCTACTGGCACATCGGCTTCGGCGCCGCCGACTACGCCGCCCTCGTGCCGTGGTGGAGCGACGTGGTGCGCGGCACGGGCGTCCACCTCTACGTGGGCGAGGCGCTGTACCGCGCGGGGGACCCGGCCGCGCCGGCCGCGTGGCAGGACCCGGCGGAACTGTCCCGGCACCTCGCCCTCGCCGCGGACCACGACGGGGTGCTCGGCCACGCCTTCTTCGGCGCGCGGGACGTGGTCGCGGACCGGATCGGGGCGATGGCCAGGGTGGTGGCCGACCACTACCCGACGCCGGTCCGCCCTCCGGGGTGGTGAGACGCACGGGCGGGGCGCGCGGGCGCGCTCAGCCCGCCTTGGGCTCCTCCTTGTGACGGACGACGGAGTCGGGGCCCGGGGCCATCACGGCCTCGTGCCCGTCGTCGTCGAAACGGACGCGGTACGGCGGGTGGCCGTGGTCGCCGAGGACCTCGACGATCTCGGCCGTGCGGTCGTGCTGGCCGACGAACCGGCCGTGCACCAGCAGCTTGTCGCCCACGGTTGCTTCCATCGGGAGTGACCTCCTCGCGCCGGATTCTCCGTATCTGGGAGTCTACGTCCGCACCTGTGCTCCATGTCACCCGAGAGGCCTCCGCCCCGGGCAGGGCCCGGTCGCGCCGCGCGGCGGCGGGTCACGGGACCGCTTCCGGGCGGCGCCCGGGAAGGAGTCAGAACACGGGCACCGATCCGGTCAGGAACTCCGCGCCGTCCAGCAGCCCGGCCGTCAGCCGCACCCCTGTCAGCCGCTCCGCCAGCGCGAACGCCGCCTCCGTGGTGGCCTCCACGTCGGCCGAGTCGTCGCGCAGGTCGAAACCGACCTCCCGCATCAGCGTCACCGCCCCGTCCGGGTCGGCGCCGTCCCGCTCGTGCGGGAACAGCGGCTCGAAGTGCAGCCGCAGCTCGCCGTCCACGTACCGGCTGAAGTGGTCCACCGCGTTCACGTTCCGGAAGTGGGCGACCAGCTCCGTGCCGCGCGACAGCGGCACCGCCGCCTCGTCGAGGCTGCCGAGGTAGCCGTTGGGCTCCACCATCAGCGTCCAGCCGTCGACCGCGCACAGGCCCAGGAAGTGCCGGTCCCCGCCGGACTCCTTCCACGCCCGCGCCGCGGCCTCGACCAGGGCGCCTATGCCCTGCACCCGCCCGTCCGCCCGTGCCCGCAGCCGCCCGATCGCCTCCTCGGGCGAGACCGCGTGCACCAGCGTCGCGCAGTACGCCTCCACGAGGTCCGGGCAGTGGTCGCCGAGCCAGCGGTAGTCGGCAGCAGTCGCGTTCATGCCTCCGATCGTGGCACCCGCCACTGACAGGGCCCCTTCCGCCTGCGAACGTTCGACCATGACGGAGACAATCGCTTTCGGCTCGTATGAGATCTCGACCGACCCTGCACGACTCGACCGCGTCCGCATCCACCGGTGGCTGTCCACGGACGCGTACTGGGCGCTCGGCCGCAGCCGGGAGAAGCAGGACCGGGCCATCGACGGCTCCCTGGGCTTCGGCGCGTACGACGCGCGGAGCGGGGAGCAGGTGGCGTACGCGCGCGTGGTGACAGACCGGGCCACCTTCGCCTGGCTCTGCGACGTGTACGTGGAGCCCGGCGCGCGCGGCACCGGGCTCGGCACGGCCCTGGTGGCGGCGGTCCGCGAGCACCTGGAGCCGTACGGCCTGAGCCGCGTGCTGCTCGCCACCCACGACGCGCACGGCGTCTACGAGAAGCTGGGCTTCGCGCCGCTGGCGAGGCCGGACCACTTCATGGCCCTCACCCCCGGCGGGCCCGGCAGCCCGTCGTCCCCGGCGCCCGAGGCGCAGGCGGCGGAGGGGCGCGCTTAGGGGCGCGTGCGGGGCGCGGGGAGCGCGGGGGCGGGCCACGGGGCGTGGGGGCCCGGGGTGGCGCCGCCGGGAGGTGGTTCCCGGCTGAGGCCGGGGCCGCCGGGTCCCTGGGGTGCCGGGGGTCAGGGGGCGCCGGGGGCGCCGGGGGGGCAGGGGGCGCCGGGGCCAGGGGGCGCGGGAGCGGGAGGCGGGGCGCGGGCGAAGCGCTAGCCTGAACCTCACGATGAACCGCTTGACCACGGCCTGGGGCACCTTCGCCCTCACCCGCTTCCCCGACCACCCCCGCGACCCGCTCCGCGCCTGGGACGCCGCCGACGAGTACCTGCTGCGGCACCTCGCCGAGCCCGGCGCCCCCGCCGTCGCCGGGACCGTCGCCGTGGCCGGCGACCGCTGGGGCGCGCTGGTCACCGCCCTGGCCGGCCACCCGGACACGGGCCCCGCCGGGGAACTGGCGCAGATCACCGACTCGTACCTGGGCCGCGAGGCCACCCGCGCCAACCTCGCCCGCGCCGGCCACGCCGAGGACCGCGTGCGCCTGCTCACCACGCGGGACGCCCCGCCGGAGCGGGTGGACCTGCTGCTGGTGCGCGTCCCGAAGAGCCTGGCCCTCCTGGAGGACCAGCTCCACCGGCTGGCGCCCGCCCTGCACGCGGGGACGGCCGTGGTCGGCACCGGCATGGTCAAGGAGATCCACACCTCCACGCTCACCCTCTTCGAGCGGCTGGTCGGCCCGACCCGCACCTCCCTCGCGGTGCGGAAGGCCCGGCTGATCCACAGCACCCCCGACCCCGCCCTGCGGCGGCCCGCCAACCCGTGGCCGCTCACCTACGCCCTGCCCGACGACGCCCCGGCCGTGGCCGGGCGCACCGTGGTCAACCACGCGGGCGTCTTCTGCGCCGACCGCCTCGACATCGGCACCCGGCTGTTCCTCCGGCACCTGCCGACCGGCCTGGGCGGCGCCCGCGTCCTCGACCTGGGCTGCGGCAACGGCGTGGTGGGCCTCGCCGTCGCGGTCGCGGAACCCGGTGCCGAGGTGATCCTCACCGACGAGTCGTACATGGCCGTCGCCTCCGCCAGGGAGACCTTCCGCGCCTCCGCGCCGCCCGGCGCCAAGGCCCGCTTCGCCGTCGGCGACGGCACGGCCGACGTGCCCGACGGCTCCGTCGACGTCGTCCTCAACAACCCGCCCTTCCACAGCCACCAGGCCCTCACCGACGCGACCGCCCGCCGCATGTTCACCGGCGCCCGGCGCGTGCTGCGCCGCGGCGGCGAGCTGCGCGTCGTCGGCAACCGGCATCTCGGCTACCACGTGGCCCTGCGCCGGGTGTTCGGCAACTGCGAGGTCGTCGGCAGCGACCCGAAGTTCGTGGTGCTGCGCGCCGTCAAGCGCTGACCGGGGCGCCGTCGCGCCGGCGGGCGCCGGCACACGTGCCGGGCGGGTCCCGCCTACCGGCCCCCGCCCGCCCGGGCCCGCCGGTGCGCCGCCACCCGCTCACGGGTCGCGCACCGGCGCGAGCAGTACCGGCGCGGCACGCCGCTGCCCAGGGACAGGTACACCCGCCCGCAGCCCGGCGCCGCGCAGACCCCGCCCGGCGGGCGCTGCCTCTCCCACACCAGGACCGCCAGGCAGAGGCACGAGGACGCCAGGAACCACTCGCCCCACGGGGCGTCGTCCGACGTGTCCAGGTGCGGGTGCCACGGGCCGCTCCCGCCGTGCGCGGTCAGCCGCAGCGGACCGGAGCCGTGCGCGAGCAGCCCGTTCAGCTCCGCCACGGCCGCGTCCAGCCCCTCCGCGGCGAACACCGCGCGCAGCGCCAGCGCCGCCTCCCTCATCCGGGCCACGTCCTCCACCGTGACGACGACCGGCTCCACCTCGCCGTGCTCCCGCAGCAGCCCGGCGATCCCCTCCGGAGCGGGGAGGGGGTCGTCGCGGGTGAGCGCGTTCACGAGGTCCTCGGTGCGGCGGGCGACGGCCCGTACGGACGGGCGGACGGCGGGCCCGGGAGGAGCCTCGGCGCGGACGGGGGCGGCGGGCCCGGCGGAAGCGGCGCGGCCGACGGCGTCTGGGGCGTGCATCCCCCGAACGTAACGCATCTGGTGAGGTTTTCCGTTACGGACGTACCGTGCCGCCCGTGAGAGAACGCCACGCCCTAGCCCGGTACGCGGCCGGCGCCGCCCTCGCCCGCACGGGCGACGAGATGGCCGGCCCCGCGCTGCTCCTGGCGGGGCTCGCCGCCACCGGGTCGACCGCCACCGCCTCCGCCCTCCTGGCCGCGAGCACCGCGGCGGCGGCCGTGGGCGGGCCCGCCGCCGGAGCCCTGCTGGACCGCTCGCCCCGGCCCGGCCGGCTCCTCGCGGCGGCCCTCGCCGGCTACGCGGCGGGCCTCGTCGCGGTACTGGTCTGCCTGGGCCGGACCCCGGTGGCCGTACCGCTCCTGATCGCGGCGGCGTCCGGGCTCCTGGCGCCCGCGCTGTCCGGCGGCTGGAGCGCCCAACTGCCGCGCGTGGCGGTCGCGCCGCACCTGCCGCGCGCCACGGCCCTGGACGCCATGACCTTCCACGCGGCGGCCCTGGCCGGCCCCGCCCTGACGGCCGCCGCGGCCATGCTGCACGGCGCGGGCGCGGCCGTGCTGACGGCGGCGGCCCTCCTCGCGCTGGCGGCGACGGCCACCCCGCGCCCATCGGCCACCGCGAGCCCTCGTGCGCGCGTGCGCCCCGGACACGGGCTCCCGGCCGACCGGTCCCAGCCCTCGACGCACCCCGGCGGAGGGGCGGCCGGCCCGGTGCGGTCCGCACCCCGTCCCGAGCGGTCCGTACTCCGTCCCGAGCGGTCCGCACCCCGTCCCGAGCGGTCCGCACCCCGCCCCGGCCGGCCCGCAGCCAGCCCCGAAGGCCCCGCTCGGCAGCCCGCCGTCCGTCTCGCCGCCGGGTTCCGGGCGCTGACCGGGACACCGGTCCTGGCGCGCGTGACCGGCGCGTCCGTCCTGTCCTGCGCCGCCCAGGGGCTCCTCGTCGCCTGCACCCCCCTGCTCGGCGCGCGCCATCTGGGCGGCGCGGGCCACGGGGCGCTGCTCCTCGCCGTCCTGGCCGCCGCCGCACTCGCGGCGAACGCGCTGTACCCCCTGTACGCGCGGCTGCGCACGGCCCCAGGGCCGGAGGCGGTGTTCCGGGCGGCCACGCTCGTGCAGGCCGCGGCACTGCCGCTCGTGGCGGTGGCCGGGCACCCCGCCGTGCTCCTGGCGGCGGTGGCCCTCGCGGGGGCGGGCGAGGGCCCGCAGTTGACGGCGCTGTTCGCGGTGCGCGACCGGGAGGCGCCGCCGCGGCTGCGCGGCCGGGTCTTCACGACCGGGGCCAGCCTCAAGACCAGCGGCTTCGCGCTGGGCGCGGCGGCGGCGGGGCCCCTCGCGGAGCGCTCGCTGCCGGGCGCCCTGCTGGCTGCCGCGGTCGCGCAGGCGGTGGCCGCGTGAGTCAGCGTTCCGGGAGGGCGGTGCCGCAGCGGGCGCAGAACCGCACCTCGGCGCCCTCGGGAGCGAGCCGGCCGCACTCCGGGCACACCCGGTCCAGCAGGCACACCGGCTCCCCGCCCAGCGGCTCCGCCCCCGCCGGCCGCGTCTCCGGCTCGCGCCCCGCACCCGGTGCCCGGCCGATCGTCATACCGGGGCGGCGGCGGTGCACCGTGAGGTAGTCCAGGCCGTGCGGGCCCGCGGCCAGGCCGCGCCGGGCGCCGCGCGGCAGCCACACCACGCACCCCGCCTCCAGGACCCGCGTCCCGGCCCCCTCCCCGGTCTCCAGCCGCCCCTGGCCGCTCACCACGAAGACCAGCACGTCGAGGTCCGGCTCCACGTGCACGGCCACCTCGGCGCCGGGTGCCAGCCGCACCACGTTCGCGTCGAGCTGCCGGTCGGGTTCGGCGAGCCGCCACAGGGCGCCGCCCCGCTCCGCCGGCATCGCCCGTACGAGTTCGGCCATCCGGGCGAGCACGCTCGCCTCCGGGGACGCTGCCACGGTGTTCCTCCCGAGTACGCGATCAGGTCCGGCCCCAGCGATCGTAGCGACCCGCCACCCCGCCACCCCGCCACCCCGCCACCCCGCCACCCCTGCACGGCCGCGTATGCCGCTCAGCCGGGCGGGGTGATGCCCCAGGCGGCGGCGCGTGCCGCGGCGGCGGCGCGGTTCGGGAGGTCGAGCTTGGCGAGGATGTGCTCGACGTGGGTGCCGACCGTGCGCGGGGTGATGTACAGCCGCTCGGCGATCTCCCGGTTGGTGCGGCCGGTGGTCAGCTGCGCCAGTACCTCACGCTCCCGCGGCGAGAGCCCGCCGGGCGCGCGGGCCGGGCCGTGCGCGGGGGCGTCCGCCGGAGGGGCGGCGGCGCGCGGGTCGAGGGCCGCGGCGAGGGCCTCGGTGAGGAGGGTGACCGCGGCGCGGGCCGGTTCGGGGGCGCGCCGCGGCCCCCGGGCGCTGACGTTCAGCATGCCGACGTACCGCCCGTCGGCGGCGAAGAGGCACTGCGCCACCCCGTCCTCGATGCCGAGGGGGAGCAGCACGTCCCGGAAGCCGGGCGACGAGGCCAGGAGCGGCCGGGGAACGTCCCCGAGCCAGAGGCCGCCCCTGGCCGGGCCGCGCAGCACGGAGAAGACCGGGTCGCGGTGGAGGCGGGTCTCGATGTACGCCGTGGCCTCCTGCGGATAGCTCCCGGCCAGGGTGGTGTGCCGCCGGCGCACGGGGTCCCAGCGGGCCAGCGAGGCGTGGTCGTACGGGACGACCTCCGCCAGCGCGGTCAGGACCGCGTCGGTCCCGGCCGCCCCGGCCGCGGCGCCGCGGGCGGCCTCGCGGACCCGTACGGCCGCGTCCAGGATGTCCGCCGCCGTACTCCGCTCCGCTGCCATCCCCCCAGGATGATCATGTGCCCGGTTCGCGTCAATCGCGCAGCGCGTCGTGCACGATCCGCCCGTCCACGACGGTGAGGACGACGGGCATCCCGGGGATGTCGCGGGGGTCGGCGCCGAGCAGGTCCCCGTCGAGCACGCACAGGTCGGCGACCTTGCCGGGCTCCAGGGAGCCCTTCCAGTCGTCGGCGAAGTCCTGCCAGGCCGCCTCGATGGTGTACGTGCGGATCGCCTCGGCCAGGCCGATGCGCTGCTCGGGCCCGCTGACCCGGCCGGCGGCCTTCGACTCGCGCAGCACCATGGTGGCGACCCCCTGGCGCCAGTCCGGGTGGGTCACGGGGGCGTCGGAGCCGCTGGCGACGCGCACGCCCGCGTCGACGGCGTCGCGGTAGGGCCAGGCGTACGCGGCCCGCTCGGCGCCGACGAAGTCCTCCTCCATGTCGGCGACGGTCCACTTGATGGTGGGGTTCATGTTGACGCCGAAGTCGTGGGCGGCCAGCACCTTCATGGCATGGGCGGTGAGGAAGTCCCCGTGGATGATGTAGTGGCGGGCGTCGTCGCGCGGGTGCTCGGCGACGGCCGCGGCGAAGGCGTCCGCGACGGTGTCGTTGCCCCGGTCGCCGGTGACGTGGACGCCGAGCTGGTGGCCCGCGGCGTGGGCGTGGCGGATCATGGCGTTGATCTCGGCGGTCCGCTCGGCGTCGGTCTCGCCGCCGACGCACAGGGACCCGCAGCCGCCGCCGACGTACGGCTCGCTCATCCAGGCGGTCTTGTTGGGGACGATCCCGTCGGCGAACACCTTGACGCCGTGGACGGCGAGGCGGCGCGGGTCGGTGGTGCGGGTGTACCCGGCCTCGTCCAGGGCGGTGAGGGCGCGGGCGAACTCCTCGGCGGTGCTCGCCATGCCGGTGGGCAGCAGGAGGACGCCGACACGGGCGGTGAGCTCCCCGTCGGCCAGCAGCTCGCGGTAGACGTCGAGGGTCTCGGTGCCGAGCGCGCCCCGCATGATGCCGTCGCCGCCGGGGCCGAGGCCGGGCTCGGTGTAGCTGGTGATGCCGAGCCGGGCCAGGGTGGCGAGGGTGGACCTGACCGCGTCGGCCCGCTCCCGGCGGCTGAGCGGCGGCAGGGCGTTCTGGACGAGCGCCTGGGCCCCCTCGTGGAGCAGGCCGGTGGGCTCCCCGGAGTCGTCCTTGACGACGGCGCCGCCGGGCGGGGCGACGGTGTGCCGATCGACGCCGATGAGTTCCAGCGCCTTGGAGTTGACCCAGGTGGCATGCCCGGAGAAGGAGTACAGGACGACGGGGTGGTCCGGGCTCACGGCGTCGAGGTCGTGCCGCGAGGGCAGCCGCGACGGGTCGGCGGCGCACTCGGCGAGGTACCCGGTGTCCCAGCCGTGCCCGGTGATCCACTGTCCGCGCGCCGCCCGCGCGACGGCGTCCCGTACGGAGTCGGCCACGTCCGCGAGGGAGGAGACGGCCGGGTGGCCGAGGTCGAGGGAGAGCGGCGGCGTCGCCGTTCCGTAGGCGCACCCGTGCAGGTGGGAATCGTTGATGCCGGGCAGCAGCGTGGCCCCGCGCAGGTCGATCACACGGGTGCCGGGCCCGATGAGCGGCGCCACGTCGTCCCGCCCGCCGACGGCGGCGATGACCCCGCCGGTCACGGCGAGGGCCGAGGCCACGGAGAAGTCCGCGTCGACCGTGACCACCCGGCCGCCGACGAACACCAGGTCCGCGTACGTGTCCACAGAAGGGTTCCTCTCGAAGTGCGGGCGCCCCGGGGCGGCCCGCGAGCGATCTCCCGAGGACTATGGCCGCGCGCCCCGGCCCCGCACATCGGTCATCCCACCGATACGCCCCACCCGGCCCCGGCCCCGGCCCGATCCGCCCGGCCGCACCCCGCCCCCTCCCGGCTCCCCGCCCCGCCCCCTCCGGGCTCCCCGTCCCGCCGGCCCGGCAGCCGCCCGCGACCGCCCTCCGCCCTGTCGACCGCCCTCCGCCGGAGCCCGCCGAGCACCGGATCCGGGCCGAACGCGAACGCGTCCCCGTACGCGCATCCCGGCTCGGTGCTCCCGTCCGCGGTGAAGCGCGGGGCCTTCTCCTGGAGGGCGAATCCGTAGACGTAGCTGTCCAGGACCGTCAGGGCGTGGGCCGTCGGGGCGAGGGAGAGCCCCGCCCGGCGCGGGCGGCCGGGCACGGCGTCGCGGTGGCGCGGGGTGGCCGGTTCCGGAGTGGACCGCGACTCCCTCAGGCCGATCGCCCCGTGGTGCCGGGACCGCACGCGGCGCGGGGAGGAGGCCCGCCGGCGGATCACCTGCCGCCGCTCCTCCTCCGGCGCCGGCACCCCCACCTCGCGGTCGCGTCCTCTCGGGGTCCGTGCTCCGCGAGTGTCCCCATGCACCGCGTCGACGGGTCGAGGGGGCCCAGGGCGGTGGAACGCCCCGGCACGGAGCACGGGGAAGGGACCCAGGTGCGGTGGCCGGGAGCGCATGGCCGGCCCGGGGTCACTCGTACCGCAGGCGCAGGGACTCGCGCTCGATCTGCTGGATCTGCTCGACGGTCAGGCCCGGCAGGTCCAGCTGGGCGAGGGTCACCTCGGCGCTGGTCGGCTGGGCGTCGGCGGGCACCCACTGATCCGGCTGCCAGGCGTGGGCGCGCATCAGCGACTTGGGGCAGTGCGGATAGACCTGCTCGGCCTCCACCACGATCGCCGAGACCGGCGGCTTGCCGACCGGGGTGAGCCGGGCGAGCAGCTCCGGGCGCGCCGAGACGCAGGCGCGGCCGTTGACGCGCAGCGTGGTCGGGCGGCCGGGGATGAGGAAGAGCAGCCCGGCGCGCCCGGTCTCCAGCACGTTGTGGAGGGTGTCGAGCCGCTTGTTGCCGGTCGCGTCGGGGATCGCCAGGGTCCGCTCGTCCAGCACCGAGACGAACCCGGCCGGGCCGCCGCGCGGTGTCACGTCCGCCCGGCCCTCGGCGTCCGCGCTGCCGATGAAGACGAGAGAGGAGAGGCCGATCAGCGCCCGGGTCTCCTCGGTCAGTCGGTCGGTCTCCTTGCGGAGCGCGTGCGGACCCGGCTGCGGGTAGAGCTCGCGCAGCTGGTCCGGGCCGGTGAGGGCGTTCCTCCGGAGGGACGCGAAGAGCGAGTCCGATGCGGCCTCGTTATCGATTGTCATACGAACGACCCTACGAGACGCCCCCGTTGGTACGCGGGTCGGCGAGCGATCCGGCCCGCGCACGGTTCACCTCGCTGTGAGGAGTCGCGGCAAACGGCGGGAGCCCATGCGGCGTCAGATGCGGCTGGTCTCGTGGGCCCACATGGCGACCTCGACGCGGTTTCGGGCGCCGAGCTTTCGCATGAGGCTGGCGAGGTGAGCCTTGACGGTGCTTGGGGTGATGTGGAGCTCGTTGGCGATCTCATTGTTGGTGCGGCCTCGGGCCACAAGCACGAGGACTTCCTCCTCGCGGGCGGTGAGCGGTTCTGTCGGCTGCCTTGGTGGTGGGGTCTGTGCGCGGGCGAACGCTGCGAGCAGTCGGACAGTCACGCTGGGTGCGATCAGTGCGTCTCCGTCGGCGGCGGCGTGGATGGCCTGGGTCAGCAGGGCGGGTCCGGCGTCCTTGAGCAGGAACCCGCGGGCGCCGGCTTTGAGTGCCCCGTGGACGTACTCGTCGAGATCGAAGGTGGTGATGACCACGATCGGCAGGGGATCGGTGACGTCGGGGCCGGCGAGGCGTCGGGTGGCTTCGATACCGTCCATCAGCGGCATTCGGATGTCGAACAGGCCGACGTCGGGACGCAGCTGGAGCGCCAGGCGGACTGCCTCGCGCCCGTCCGCGGCCGCGCCGACCACTTCGATGTCGGGTTGGGCGTCGAGCAGCATCGTCAGCCCGGTGCGCACGATGTGCTGGTCGTCGGCGATGAGGACCCTGATGCTCATCGTGGCGTCCCGGTTCGGGGCAGGACCGCCTCTACCCGCCAGCCCCGCTCGGCGGCGGGGCCTGCGTGGAAGGTGCCGCCGAGCAGTGAGGCGCGTTCCCGCATGCCCACCAGGCCGTAGCCTCCTGGGGCGCGGCCGCCGGCGGCGGAGCCGTCGTCGTCGATGGTCAGCCGTACCTGGTCGGCGTCGCCTGTGACGGCGACGGTGACCTGGGTCGCGTGGCGGGCGTGCCGTCGAGCGTTGGTGATGGACTCCTGGGCCAGGCGGTAGATCGCGGCCTCGACCGCCGGGCTGAGGTCGTCGAACTCGCCGGACAGCGTCACCTCGACGCGGGGACGCGTCTGGCCGTCGGTGGCGAGCCGCTCGACCTCGGCCACGCCGGGCTGCGGCGCGAACTCGGTGTCCTGTGTGGCGCGGAGCACGCCGACGATGGCGCGCAGCTCGGTGAGGGTGCGGGTCGCTGCGTCCTCGATGATGGCCAGGGTTTCGAGGGCACGCTCGGGCTGGGAGGCCGCGATGGCACGTCCTGCTTGGGCCTGGATGGCGATGCCCGAGACGTGGTGGGCGACAGTGTCGTGGAGTTCACGAGCGAGCTGTTCGCGTTCGCGGGCCTTGGCTTGGTCGATGTCGCGGATGAGGATCTTCGTGTGATAGCGAATCGCGGCGCCGAGCACGGCGGCGAACAGGAAGAAGCCGTATGCTGCGACCGAATCCGCCAGGCTGGTGGTGTCGGCGATGTTGGTGAGGGCCAGCCAGAGCAGGATGGCGCCGAGGCCGCTTGCGGCTTCCCGACCTGAGCCCCATCGGAACAGGGCGTAGGCCAGGATCAGCGTCGCGGAGATGCTGTTCGGCAGGGCGCCCTGCGACCCGGTGAGGATTCTGACGATGTCGACGATCGTCAACGTGCCGAAGGAGACCGCAACCGCGAAGAGCGGGTGCGTGCGTCGCCACAGCAGGGGGCCGAGGACCGCGAGCACCGCGAGTAGCAGCAGCGGGCGCGGCGCCAGGTCCTGGCGAAGCACCACTTCCAGCAGGGACCAGCAGATCAGTGCTGCGATCAAGGCCCATTCCCGCGGCCTCCGGTCCGGGGCATTCGTGGGTCGAGGTTCGGCCCACAGCGAGCGGAGTGCGTCGGTAGCCATCTGATCAGCCTAGGAGGCCCGCGTGCTCGGTGTATCCGCCGAAAGTACAAGAGCCCGGCTGTGCCAACGGCCAGGTCGAGTCGGGCTCCGCGGCTGATGTGCCCACCGCCGGCATCCGTGAAGGTGGAAGCACCCACCCGGTCAAGCCAGGGAGCATTGTGATGAGAGCGCCGCAATCCCATACCGCGCCGGAGGATCCGCCGTCGCAGAGCACGCTGGAAGATCTGCGCATGCCCGTGCGGGCCAAGCTCGCAGCGGCATGGACCGGCTTCATGTTCCTCTACCTCTACGTCGACTACCTCGCCCTGTACAAGCCCGGCTTCGTCGACGACATCCGGGCTGGCATCGTCCACGAGTTCGACGCCGGTCCGACCTTCGTCGCCGTCGCGCTCACGCTCATGGCCATCCCGATCCTCATGATCCTGCTCTCCGCGACGCTGCCCGCCCGTGTCAACCGCGGCATCAACCTCGTCGTGGCAACGCTCTACATCCCCGTCTCGATGTTCAACGCGGTAGGGGAGTCTTGGACCTACTTCTACTTCTACGGCCTCTCCATCGGACTCGAGGTGCTGTTCCTGGCCTTCATCCTGCGCTCCGCCTGGACCTGGCCACGCCGCATCGCACCACCGGTGACCCTGGCAGCCGGCCTCGACAGCGAGCCACTCCGCAGGCCGCAGCAGACGTGACTGCCCGCTCCGTACCCGACCGTCCTTCGCTCGCGCCACCCGCGGGCACGGTCCATCCAGCGGTGACCCGATGGTCCCGGTCACATCCACCTCGGCCCACCTCGGCCACCCCTTTGCATAAAGCTGCGTAGGTACGTATAGTCATGCCATCCAGAAGGAGGGTCCATGACGGTACGAGTGGCAGTGGCCGGAGCGAGCGGGTACGCGGGCGGGGAACTGCTCCGCCTGCTGCTCGCGCACCCCGGCGTCGAGATCGGCGCGCTGACCGGCAACTCCAACGCCGGGCAACCGCTCGGAGCGCTGCAGCCGCACCTCCTGCCGCTCGCGGGCCGGGTCCTGGAGCCGACCACCGCCGAGGTGCTCGCCGGGCACGACGTGGTGTTCCTCGCCCTGCCGCACGGCCAGTCCGCCGCCGTCGCCGCGCAGCTCGGCGACGAGGTGCTCGTCGTGGACATGGGCGCCGACTTCCGGCTGGCGGACCCCGCCGCCTGGGAGCGGTTCTACGGCTCCCCGCACGCCGGGACCTGGCCCTACGGCCTGCCCGAACTGCCGGGCGCCCGCGCCGCGCTGGAGGGGTCCCGGCGCGTCGCGGTGCCCGGCTGCTACCCGACCGCCGTGACGCTCGCCCTCCTCCCCGCGTACGCCCACGGCCTCGCCGAGCCCGAGGCGGTCGTCGTCGCGGCCTCCGGCACCTCCGGCGCGGGCAAGGCGCCCAAGACGCACCTGCTGGGCTCCGAGGTCATGGGCTCCATGTCGCCGTACGGCGTCGGCGGCGGCCACCGGCACACCCCGGAGATGGCCCAGAACCTCGGCGCCGCCGCCGGGGAGCCGGTCACCGTCTCCTTCACGCCGACCCTCGCCCCCATGGCGCGCGGCATCCTCGCCACGTGCAGCGCCAAGGCGAGGCCGGGCACCACCGCGCAGGACCTGCGGGCGGCGTACGAGAAGGCGTACGCCGACGAGCCGTTCGTCCACCTCCTCCCCGAGGGGCGCTGGCCCGCCACGGCGTCCGTCCACGGCTCCAACGCCGTCCACGTCCAGGTCGCGTACGACCCGGCCGCCGACCGCGTCATCGCCGTCAGCGCCATCGACAACCTCACCAAGGGCACCGCCGGCGGCGCGGTGCAGAGCATGAACATCGCCCTCGGCCTCCCCGAGGAGACCGGCCTGTCCACCATCGGAATCGCACCATGAGCACCGTGAGCACCGGGCCGCGGCCGGCGGCGACGGCCGCACCGGCGCCCCGCGTCGCGGGCGCAGAGGCGAACGGAAACGGAGAAGCACAGTGAGCGTCACGGCAGCCAAGGGATTCACGGCGGCGGGCATCGCCGCCGGGATCAAGGAGAACGGCAACCCGGACCTGGCCCTGGTGGTCAACAACGGCCCGCGCCGCGCCGCCGCGGGCGTCTTCACCTCCAACCGCGTCAAGGCCGCCCCCGTCCTGTGGTCCGAGCAGGTCCTGAAGACCGGCGAGCTCGCCGCCGTCGTCCTCAACTCCGGCGGCGCCAACGCCTGCACCGGCCCGCGGGGCTTCCAGGACACCCACGCCACCGCCGAGAAGGCCGCCGAGGTCCTCGGCGTCGGCGCGGGCGAGGTCGCCGTCGCCTCCACCGGGCTCATCGGCGTCCACCTCCCCATGGACAAGCTGCTGCCCGGCGTCGAGAAGGCCGCCGCCGAACTGTCCGAGCACGGCGGCGAGAAGGCCGCCATCGCCATCAAGACCACCGACACGGTCCACAAGACCGCCGTCGCCACCCGCGACGGCTGGACGGTCGGCGGCATGGCCAAGGGCGCCGGCATGCTCGCCCCCGGCCTCGCCACGATGCTCGTCGTCCTCACCACCGACGCCGACCTCGACGCCCCCGAGCTGGACAAGGCCCTGCGCGCCGCCACCCGCGTCACCTTCGACCGGGTCGACTCCGACGGCTGCATGTCCACCAACGACACCGTCCTGCTGCTCGCCTCCGGCGCCTCCGGCACCACCCCCGCGTACGACGACTTCGCCGACGCCGTGCGGGAGGTCTGCGACAGCCTCGGGCGGCAGCTCATCGGCGACGCCGAGGGCGCCTCGAAGGACATCCGGGTCGAGGTGGTGAACGCCGCGACCGAGGCCGACGCCGTCGAGGTCGGCCGGTCCATCGCCCGCAACAACCTCCTCAAGTGCGCCATCCACGGCGAGGACCCCAACTGGGGCCGGGTCCTGTCCGCCATCGGCACCACGGGCGCGATCTTCGAGCCGGACCGCCTCAACGTCGCCATCAACGGCGTGTGGGTCTGCCGCGACGGCTCCGTCGGCGACGACCGCGACCTGGTCGACATGCGGTACCGGGAGGTCACCGTCACCGCCGACCTCGCCGCCGGCACGGAGTCCGCCGTCATCTGGACCAACGACCTGACCGCCGACTACGTCCACGAGAACAGCGCCTACAGCTCATGAGCCCTTCCACGCCCCGGCCCGGGTCCGCCCCGCGCAAGCACACCGCGCTCCCCAAGGCCCAGACCCTCATCGAGGCCCTGCCCTGGCTCACCCGCCACCACGGCAAGACGGTCGTCATCAAGTTCGGCGGCAACGCGATGGTCGACGACGCCCTGAAGGCGGCCTTCGCCCAGGACGTCGTCTTCCTCCGGCACGCCGGCCTCAAGCCGGTCGTCGTGCACGGCGGCGGCCCCCAGATCAGCGCGGCCCTCGACCGGCACGGCCTGGTCAGCGAGTTCAAGGCCGGTCTGCGCGTCACGACGCCCGAGGCGATGGACGTCGTACGGATGGTCCTCGCCGGCCAGGTGCAGCGCGAGCTGGTCGGGCTGCTCAACCAGCACGGCCCGTTCGCCGTCGGCCTCACCGGCGAGGACGCCCACACCATCACCGCCACCCGGCACCAGCCGCTCATCGACGGCGAGCCCGTCGACATCGGCCGCGTCGGGGAGATCACCGCCCTGGACACGGGCGCCGTCGAGGCGCTCCTCGCCGACGGCCGCATCCCCGTCGTGTCGTCGATCGCCCGCTCGGAGGACGACGGGCATGTCTACAACGTCAATGCCGACACGGCCGCCGCGGCACTCGCCGCGGCGCTGGGCGCCGAGACGCTGATGGTCCTCACCGACGTCGAGGGCCTCTACGAGGACTGGCCGAACAGCGACGAGGTCATCAGCCGCCTCACCGCCACCGAACTGGAGAAGCTGCTGCCCGAGCTGTCCAGCGGCATGGTCCCCAAGATGGAGGGCTGCCTGCACGCCGTGCGGGGCGGCGTCCGCACCGCCCGCGTCATCGACGGGCGCGTCCAGCACGCGATCCTGCTGGAGATCTTCACCGACGAGGGCGTCGGCACCATGGTCGTACCCGACGACGCGGAGGTACCCGCATGAGCAACGAACGGCTCACGGAGCGCTGGCGGTCCGCCCTCGCGGACAACTACGGCACCCCCCGGCTGCCGCTCGTCCGCGGCGAGGGCACCCGCGTCTGGGACGCCGACGGCACGGCGTACCTGGACTTCGTCGGCGGCATCGCCGTCAACGCGCTCGGCCACGCCCACCCGGCGGTCGTGCGGGCCGTCACCGAGCAGGTCTCCGCCCTCTCCCACGTCTCCAACCTCTTCGTGGCGGAGCCGCCCGTCGCCCTCGCCGAACGGCTCGTCCGCCTGTCCGGCCGCCCCGGCCGGGTCTACTTCTGCAACTCGGGCGCAGAGGCCAACGAGGCCGCCTTCAAGATCGGGCGGCTCACGGGCCGCCCCCACATGGTCGCCACCACCGGCGGCTTCCACGGCCGCACCATGGGCGCCCTCGCCCTCACCGGCCAGGAGGGCAAGCGGGCGCCCTTCCAGCCGCTGCCCGGCGACGTGACGCACGTGCCGTACGGGGACGCGGACGCCCTGCGGGCCGCCGTCACCACCGACACGGCCCTCGTGGTGATCGAGCCGATCCAGGGCGAGAACGGCGTCGTCGTCCCGCCCGAGGGCTACCTCCGGGCCGCCCGCGAGATCACCCGCGCCACCGGCACGCTGCTCGTCCTCGACGAGGTGCAGACCGGCATCGGCCGCTGCGGCCACTGGTACGCCCACCAGGCCGAGGGCGTCGAGCCCGACGTCGTGACCCTCGCCAAGGGACTCGGCGGCGGCCTGCCCATCGGCGCCACCCTCGCCTTCGGCGAGGCCGCCGACCTCCTCAAGCCCGGCCACCACGGCTCCACCTTCGGCGGCAACCCCGTCGCGTGCGCCGCCGGGCTCGCCGTGCTGGACACCCTCGCCGCCGACGGGGCGCTCGACCACGTCAAGCGCGTCGGGGAGCGGCTGCGCGGCGGAATCGAGGCCCTGGGGCACCCGTTGGTCTCCCACGTCCGCGGCGCCGGCCTCCTGCTGGGTATCGTGCTCACCGAGCCCCTCGCACCCCGCGTGCAGCAGGCGGCTCAGGACGCCGGCCTCCTGGTGAACGCGCCCGCTCCCGACGTCGTGCGGCTCATGCCGCCGCTGATCGTCGGGGACGACGACGTGGACGCGTTCGTCCGGGCCCTGCCCGGCGTCCTGGACGAGGCCATCGGGGCCGACGGGGAGAGACGAGCCGGAGAATGACACAGCGATGACCGAGGCGCAGGACAACGGCCACGGCGGCCCATCCGTACCGCAGACCCGCACGGCGCGCCACCGCCGGATCGTGGACATCCTCAACCGGCAGCCGGTGCGCTCGCAGAGCCAGCTGGCCAGGCTCCTCGCGGACGACGGACTGAGCGTCACCCAGGCGACGCTCAGCCGCGACCTCGACGAGCTGGGCGCGGTGAAGATCCGCAACACCGGCGGCGAGCTGATCTACGCGGTGCCCAGCGAGGGAGGGTTCCGCACGCCCCAGGCGCCGCTGGGCGAGTCCGCCAAGGAGGAGCGGATGCGGCGGCTCTCCGGCGAACTCCTCATCTCCGCCGAGGCGTCCGCCAACCTGGTCGTCCTGCGCACCCCGCCGGGCGCGGCGCAGTTCCTCGCCTCGGCCATCGACCAGGCGGAGCTGCACGCCATCCTCGGCACGATCGCGGGCGACGACACGCTGCTCCTCATCTCCCGCGACCCGGCGGGCGGCCAGGCCCTCGCCGACCACCTGCTGCGCCTCGCGCAGAAGGACCGCTGACCCCGCCGCACCGGCCCGGCGGGCCCCCTCGCCCCCGGTGGGAGCGGCCGCGGGCCACCGCCCCGGCGGGGGCGCGGCCCACCGGGCCGGCGAGCCGCCCGCCACCGTCCGGCGGGACGGCCCGTCACCGGTAGGAGCAGCCACAGGCCACCGACCCGACGAGCCTCGGGCCACCGGCCCCGACGAACCGCGGGCCACCGACCCCGTCGAACCGCGAGCCGCAGGCCCCGACGAGCCGCGGGCCGCAGGACCAGCGAGCCGCGGGCCACCGGCCCCGCCGTGAGGACGCTCAGGCGCCCGTCCATCCGATCGCGATGCGCGGGCGCGCGTCCGCGCGCACCCACCGCAGGATGCGCTCCATCGCCTCCTCGGGCACCGACACGCACCCCGCCGTCGCGCCCGCGCCGTCGGCGTGGAGGAAGATCCCGGCGCCCCGGCCCCGCACGGGGCGCTCGTAGTTGAAGCCGATCACCAGCGCGTGGGCGTACTGCGCGCGGTAGGTGATCAGGTGCTCCGCCTCCGCCGCCCGGCAGTCCGCCGGCAGCGGCTCCACCCAGCGGTTGTACGACCGGGACGCGTTGTCCTGGCACCACCAGGAGGCGCGGGTCACCCGCCGGTACGGGTACCCCGTGCCGGCCGGCGCGGCCTCGATGCCGAACGCGAACGGCAGCCCGTACACCCCGGCCGGCGTGGTGGACGTGCCCTGCTTCCGCTGGTCGCCCCGCACCAGCCCGCCCGCCCCGAACCGCGCCGGGGCCGACCCCACGCGGGTCCAGGCGCCCCGGCCGCCGCGCCGCTCCCACCAGGTGACCGTGCCGGTCGTGGAGCGGGGCGAGGGCGCCTCGGCGGTGATCAGCTGGCGCCCGGGCCCCGCCGCGGCCGGCGAGAACCCGGGCGGCCCGGCGGTCCGGGCCCGCGCGGGGGAGTGGGCGCCCGGCGAGACGAGGGCGGCCAGGGCGGTCAGGGTGAGCAGGGCGGCGGTGAGCAGGGGTCCTGGACGGCGCATGCCCCGACCGTAGGCGCCCCCGCGCGCACCCGCGCCCCCGGCGCGTCCGACCGGGCGGGGGACGGGCCGCGTTGACAAACCATACGGAGGTCTGCATAGTTATACCCATCGTTGAATGCACCGCTAAGGAGAAACCCGTGACCGAGCGCGTCGTACTCGCCTACTCGGGCGGCCTGGACACCTCCGTCGCCATCGGCTGGATCGCCGAGGAGACGGGCGCCGAGGTCATCGCCGTCGCCGTGGACGTCGGCCAGGGCGGCGAGGACCTGGACGTCATCCGCAAGCGCGCGCTCGCCTGCGGTGCGGTCGAGGCCGAGGTCGCCGACGCCAGGGACGAGTTCGCCGACGAGTACTGCCTCCCGGCGATCAAGGCGAACGCCCTGTACATGGACCGGTACCCGCTCGTCTCGGCGCTCTCCCGGCCGACGATCGTCAAGCACCTCGTCGCCGCCGCGAAGAAGCACGGCGCGTCCGTGGTCGCCCACGGCTGCACCGGCAAGGGCAACGACCAGGTCCGGTTCGAGGCCGGCATCGCCGCCCTCGGCCCCGACCTCAAGTGCATCGCCCCGGTCCGGGACTACGCGATGACCCGCGACAAGGCGATCGCCTTCGCCGAGAAGGCCGACCTGCCGATCGCCACCACCAAGAAGTCCCCGTACTCCATCGACCAGAACGTCTTCGGGCGGGCCGTCGAGACGGGCTTCCTGGAGGACATCTGGAACGCGCCGATCGAGGACATCTACGACTACACCTCCAACCCGGCGGTCCCGCGCGACCCGGACGAGGTCGTCATCAGCTTCAAGGAGGGCGTGCCGGTCGCCGTCGACGGCAAGCCGGTCACGGTCCTCCAGGCGATCCAGCAGCTCAACGAGCGGGCGGGCGCCCAGGGCATCGGCCGGATCGACATGGTCGAGGACCGGCTCGTCGGCATCAAGTCCCGCGAGGTGTACGAGGCCCCCGGTGCCATCGCGCTGATCACGGCCCACCAGGAGCTGGAGAACGTCACCGTCGAGCGGGAGCTCGCCCGGTACAAGCGGCAGGTCGAGCAGCGCTGGAGCGAGCTCGTCTACGACGGCCTGTGGTTCTCCCCGCTCAAGCGCGCCCTGGACGGCTTCATCGACGAGGCCAACCAGCACGTCACCGGCGACATCCGGATGACCCTGCACGGCGGCCGGGCGGTCGTCACGGGCCGGCGCTCGGAGCAGTCGCTGTACGACTTCAACCTCGCCACGTACGACACCGGCGACACCTTCGACCAGTCCAAGGCGCAGGGCTTCATCGACATCTTCAGCCTGTCGGCGAAGATCGCCGCCAAGCGCGACCTGGTCTGACCGGGGACCGTTCGACCAGCACTCCCGCGGCGACCGCACCACCGCGGTCCCCGCCGGCACCACCCGCGTCCGCCTCCCCGCCTCCCGTGCGCAGGGAGGCGGTCGCGCATCCGCACCACCACCGATCCCTCCCTCCCGAGGACTGAGGAGCTTCCCACAGTGAGCAGCAACCACGGTGACGTCCGGCTCTGGGGCGGCCGGTTCGCCGACGGCCCGGCCGAGGCGCTGGCGCGGCTCTCCGCGTCCGTCCACTTCGACTGGCGGCTCGCCCCGTACGACATCGCCGGCTCCCGCGCCCACGCGCGCGTGCTGCACCGGGCGGGGCTCCTCACCGAGGACGAGCTGACCCGCATGCTGGCCGGGCTGGACGAGCTGGAGCGGGACGTCGCCTCCGGCGCGTTCACCGGCACCATCGCCGACGAGGACGTCCACACCGCCCTGGAGCGCGGGCTGCTGGAGCGCCTCGGCGCCGAGCTGGGGGGCAAGCTGCGGGCCGGCCGGTCCCGCAACGACCAGGTGGCCACCCTGTTCCGGATGTACCTGCGCGACCACGCCCGGATCATCGGCGGCCTCCTCGCCGACCTCCAGGACGCGCTCGTGGGCCTCGCGCAGGCGCACCCGGACGTCGCGATGCCGGGCCGTACGCACCTCCAGCACGCCCAGCCGGTGCTCTTCGCCCACCATGTGCTCGCCCACGTCCAGGCGTTCTCACGGGACGCCGAGCGGCTGCGCCAGTGGGACAAGCGGACGGCCGTCTCCCCCTACGGCTCCGGCGCCCTGGCCGGGTCGTCCCTCGGGCTGGACCCCGAGGCGGTCGCCCGCGACCTGGGCTTCGAGAACGGCAGCGCGGGCAACTCGATCGACGGGACGGCGTCGCGGGACTTCGTCGCCGAGTTCGCCTTCATCACGGCGATGATCGGGGTGAACCTCTCCCGGGTCGCGGAAGAAGTGATCATCTGGAACACGAAGGAGTTCTCCTTCGTCACCCTCCACGACGCCTTCTCGACCGGCTCCTCGATCATGCCGCAGAAGAAGAACCCGGACATCGCGGAGCTGGCGCGGGGCAAGAGCGGCCGCCTGATCGGCAATCTGACCGGCCTGCTCGCCACGCTCAAGGCGCTCCCGCTGGCGTACAACCGGGACCTCCAGGAGGACAAGGAGCCGGTCTTCGACTCCTGCGACCAGCTGGAGGTGCTGCTGCCCGCGTTCACCGGGATGATGGCCACCCTCACCGTCAACCGGGAGCGGATGGAGGAGCTGGCCCCGGCCGGGTTCTCCCTGGCGACGGACATCGCGGAGTGGCTGGTCAAGCGGGGTGTGCCGTTCCGGGACGCGCACGAGGTCGCCGGCGAGTGCGTGAAGGCGGCCGAGGCGGAGGGCAAGGAGCTGGACGGCCTCACGGACGAGCAGTTCGCGAAGATCTCCGAGCACCTGACCCCCGAGGTCCGCACCGTCCTCAACGTGCCCGGCGCGCTCGCCTCCCGCGACGGCCGCGGCGGCACCGCCCCCTCGGCGGTGGCGGTCCAGCTCGCGGAGGTCAAGGCCGACCTGGTGATCCAGCACGCCTGGGCGGACGCCGGCGGGAAGTAGCCCGCGCGGGCCCGTACGCACGCCCCCCATGCCCTCCCGGAAGGCCCCGCCACGGGGCCTTCCGGCGTTTCCGGGCCCCTCCGGCGCGGACCGTCTCCGTGCCACCGCCCGGAGCGGACCCGCCCGCCCCCACGCCCGGCAGGGAGCCTACCCGCCCCTCCGTACGGCGCCCGCCCCCCCGTGCAGCGCCCCCGTGCGGCGCCCGCCCTCCCGTGCGGCGCCCGTCCCCCGTGCAGTGAGGCGTCAGCCACTTGCGTGAGACGTTCATGTCTCATTCAGGCTATGGTTGTCTCATGAGTGTGGATCGTGACCAGGTACTGCGCGCCGCCGCCGCGCTGCTCTCGCGCAAGGCGACCGCCACCATGGACGAGGTCGCCCGCGCGGCCGGCATCGGCCGGGCGACGCTGCACCGGCACTTCGCCGGGCGGGACGCCCTGGTGCGGGCGCTGGAGGAGCTGGGCATCCAGGAGTTCGAGGCCGCGCTCGACGCGGCCCGGCTCGACGAGGACCGCGCGGAGGACGCCCTGCGGCGCCTCGTCGCCGGGGTGGAGCCGGTCGCCGGACTGCTGTCCTTCCTCGTCACCGAGAACCAGCTCTTCGAAGGCGACGTCAACGAGGGCTGGGCCCGGCTCGACGCCCGGGTCTCCGCGCTGTTCCGGCGCGGCCAGGAGCGGGGCGAGTTCCGGATCGACCTCACCCCCGCCTGGCTGACCGAGGCGCTGTACAGCCTCGTCGGCGGCTGCGCCTGGGCCGTCCAGGACGGCCGGGTCGCCGGCAAGGACTTCTCGTACATGATCGTCGAGCTGCTGCTCGGCGGAGCGCGCAGGAGCGTGGAGCGATGACCCCCGACGTACGGGCCGCCGAGGCCCCGCAGACCGTCCGCAGGCCGGGCCGCTGGCTGGCGCTCGCCGTCCTGGCCCTCGCCGTGCTGCTGGTCGCCGTCGACGCCACCGTGCTCGGCCTGGCCACGCCGTACCTCAGCGAGGACCTGCGGCCGTCGGGCACGCAGCTGCTGTGGATCGGCGACGTCTACTCCTTCGTCATCGCCGGTCTCCTCGTCTCGATGGGCAGCCTCGGCGACCGCATCGGCCGCAAGAAGCTGCTGCTGACCGGCGCGACCGCCTTCGGCGCGGTGTCCGTGCTCAACGCGTACGCCACCACGCCCGAGATGATGATCGCCGCGCGGGCGCTGCTCGGCGTCGCGGGGGCGACCCTCATGCCGTCGACGCTCGCGCTGATCCGCAACCTCTTCCACGACCCGCGCGAGCGGAGCCTCGCCATCGGCGTCTGGGGCGCCATGGCGTCGGCGGGCGCGGCCGTCGGGCCGGTCGTCGGCGGCCTGCTGCTGGAGCACTTCTGGTGGGGCTCGGTCTTCCTGATCAACCTGCCCGTGATGGCCGTCCTCGTCGTCGTCGGCGTGCGGTTCATCCCCGAGTCGAAGAACCCCGCGCCCGGCCCCTGGGACCTGCCGAGCGTCGTGCTGTCCCTCGTCGGCATGATCGGCGTCGTCTACGCGATCAAGGAGGCCGCCGCGCACGGCGCCCGCCCGGACGTGTTCGCCGCCGCCGCGGTCGGCGCCGGCGCGCTCTTCGGGTTCGTACGCCGCCAGCTCACCCTCCCGGCGCCGCTGCTGGACATGCGCCTCTTCCGGCACCGGGGCTTCTCCGGCGCGGTCCTCGCCGACCTGCTGACCATCCTGGGGCTGGCCGGGCTCATCTTCTTCCTGTCCCAGTTCCTCCAGCTGGTCCAGGGGCGCAGCCCCCTGCAGGCCGGCCTCGCCGAACTGCCCGCCGCGCTGGGCGCCGTCGGCGCGGGCCTCGTCGCCGGTACGGCCGCACGGCGGTTCTCCGTGCGGTCCGTGGTCTCCTGCGGGCTCGCCGCGGTCGGCCTCGCCCTGGCCGCGCTGACCGTGCTGGGCAAGGACACCGGCTACCCGGTGCTGGGCGCCTCGCTGCTCGCCGTCGGCGTCGGCGCGGGCCTGTCGTTCACCGTGACCGCCGACGTCATCCTGTCGAGCGTCCCCAAGGAGCAGGCCGGCGCGGCGTCCGCCGTCTCCGAGACCGCGTACGAACTGGGCGCGGCCCTCGGCATCGCCGTGCTCGGCTCCATCGTGACCGGGGTGTACCGGGACTTCGCCGCCCCGGCCGGGGTGCCCGCCGACGCGGTGGCCGCCGCGCGGGAGTCCCTGGGCGGCGCCGTGGAGGCCGCCTCGGCGCTGCCGGAACGATCCGCCGAGGCGCTCGTCACCGCCGCGCAGTACGCGTTCGTGGACGGCCTGCGCGGCGCGGCGGCCGTGGGCGCGGCGGTCCTGCTGGTGACGGCCGCGGCGGCCTGGCGGCTGCTGCGCGGCCAGAAGCTGGAGGACGGCGCCGCCGGGCACCCGTGAGCCCCGGCGCCCGCGGGGCCGGAGCGCAGCGGGAAGGGCCGCGCCCCCCGGCGATCAGCGCCGGGGGGCGCGGCCCTTCCACCTGTCGGGCGCCCGGCCCGCGGTGTCCGGCGCCCGGCCGGGCGTGGCGGTCAGGCCGCCTTCGCCTTCGTGGCGTACATGTCCACGTACTCCTGCCCCGACAGCCGCATGACCTCCGTCATCACGGAGTCCGTCACCGCCCGCAGCACGTACCGGTCGCGGTCCATGCCCTCGTAGCGGGAGAACTCCATCGGCTCGCCGAACCGGACCGTCACCCGGCCCGGCCGGGGCAGCCCCGCCCCGCCCGGCTGCAGCTTGTCCGTGCCGATCAGCGCGAACGGCACGACCGGCGCGCCCGTCATCAGCGTCAGCCGCGCGATGCCCGTACGCCCCCGGTACAGCCGCCCGTCGGGGGAGCGGGTGCCCTCCGGGTAGATGCCGAAGACCTTGCCCTCCTCCAGCACCCGGCGGCCCGTGTTCAGCGCGGCCACGGCGGCGCCCGCCCCGTCCCGGTCCACCGGGATCATGCCGACCCCGGTGAAGAACCAGGCCATCAGCCGGCCCTTCAGGCCCTTGCCGGTGACGTACTCGTCCTTGCCGATGAAGAACACCTGCCGGTCCACGACCAGCGGCAGGATCATGGAGTCGATGAAGGTCAGGTGGTTGCCCGCCAGGATCACCGGACCCGTCGCGGGGATCCTCTCGGCGCCCTCCACCCGGAAGCGGAACATCAGCCGCATGACCGGGCCGATCACTGACTTGATGAGCGCGAAGCGGGACAACGAGTCCTCCGGTGTCGTGAGCGGTCGCGGTCCTGACACGGCCGACGATGTCTGTGCAGGTGAGGACGATACTCGCGAGTCACCCCCCACCGCACATCGGGTTGACCGCCCGCTACGCGGTGTCGATCCCCGTTTCCCCGGCGTTCGCCCGGGGTCTGCCGCTCGTCACGCGCGGGCGCCTACGATCGGCCGCGCCCGCCGGGCCGAAACCTTGGAAACGTTCAGTGGAGGAGCCTTCATGACTCAGGGTGCGCGCAGGAGTCCCGCCCGCCGGACCGTACTGGGAGCGGCGGCGCTGACCACCGCGGCCGCCGTCTCCACCGCCGGCGCCGCCGCGGCGGTGGCCGCCCCCGCGGGGTCCGCCGCCACCGCCGCCGCCGGCGCGGGCGCGCGCGGCGGCGCCCACCGGGGCCTGCCCGTCCCCGCGGTCATCGCCCACCGGGGCGCCAGCGGCTACCGCCCCGAGCACACCCTCGGCGCCTACCAGCTCGCCCTCGACATGGGCGCCGACGTCATCGAGCAGGACCTCGTGCCGACCCGCGACGGCCATCTGGTGTGCCGTCACGAGAACGACATCAGCGGCACCACGGACGTCGCCGACCACCCCGAGTTCGCCTCCCGCCGCACCACGAAGACCGTCGACGGCCAGCGCATCACCGGCTGGTTCACCGAGGACTTCACGCTCGCCGAGCTGAAGACGCTGCGCGCCAAGGAGCGCATCCCCGGCACCCGCCCGGACAACACGCTCTACGACGGCCGCTGGACCGTGCCCAGCTTCGAGGAGGTGCTCCGCTGGGCCGAGAAGGAGGGCCGCCGCCGCGGGCACCCGGTGTGGCTGCATGTCGAGACCAAGCACCCCACCTACTTCCGCGGGATCGGCCTCGGTCTGGAGGAGCGCCTCGCGAAGCTGCTGCGCCGCTACGGCCGGCACCGCGCCGACTCGCCCACCTTCCTGCAGTCCTTCGAGCCGACGAGCATGCGGCGCATGGCGCGGCTGGTCGGCACCCCGCGCGTGGTGCTGCTGTGGACGCCCGACGACCGCCCGTACGACTTCGTCGAGGCGGGCGACCCGCGGACCGTCGCCGACCTGGTGACCCCGGGCGGCCTGGACTGGATCGCCTCCTTCGCGCAGGGCATCGGCCCGCTCCTCGACCTGGTCGTCCCCAAGGGCCCGGACGGCCGGCTGGGCGAGCCGACCACGCTGGTGCGGGACGCCCACGCGCGCGGCCTGGTCCTCCACCCGTACACGCTGCGCAACGAGAACGGCTTCCTGCCCGCGGACTTCCGGCGCGGCACGGACCCGAACGCCTACGGGGACGTCTTCGGCGCGTACCGGGCCTACTTCGCCACGGGCATCGACGGCATCTTCACCGACCAGCCCGACACGGGCCTGCTCGCCGCCGCCGACCACCGCGCCCGCTGACCCGCCGCCCGCTGACCCGCCGCCCGCGGGGACGACGCGCCGTCCGGCCGCGCGTCGCTCCCGCGGGCCCCCGCGCCGGGCGGGCCCCCGCGCCGGGCGGGCCCCCGCGCCGGGCGGGCCCCCGCGCCGGGCGGGCCCCCGCGCCGGGCGGGCCACCGCCCACCCCGGTCCGTCCCGCACCACCGGTCCCCGCCCCTCCCGCCTGGTCCGTACCGGTGCCGGTCCGGACGCCACCCCGCCGCCACCCCACCCCCTCCCTCACCCTCCGTTCACCCCCCGCCGATCCCCGCAGGCTTCGTTATCGGCACCGAAGGGCCTCGTCGGCCACGTAATCACAGGGAAGTTGGCTATCTCACAGGGCAGTTTGCGGACAATGCGTTCCCGCCGCCTGGGATGCCCGCGCAGAATGCTCCCGGCAGGGGTTGCCGTTCCCACCCGTCGGGAAGGGTGCGGTAGACCGACAGGGCGTATCAGGTGAGCCGGAGGCATGCACACATGGGCATGAGCGTGACCATCTCAGCGGCAAGCGCGGACGATGCCGAGCACATCCTCAAGCTGCAGTACCTCTGCTTCCAAAGCGAGGCCGAGCTGTACGGCGACTACTCGATCGAGCCGCTCACCCAGCCGCTGGACGACCTGAAGGCCGAGATCGCGCGCGGGCACGCCCTCGTCGCCCGCCTCGGGAACGAGGTCGTCGCCTCCGTGCGCGGCGAGGTCGACGAGACCGGCACGGCCCGCATCGGCAAGCTGATCGTCCACCCCCGGCTGCGCGGGCACGGCCTCGGCGGGCGCCTCCTGGACGCGATCGAGCAGCACTTCGCGCGCGACGCGGAGGCCGCGGCCAAGCGGTTCCGGCTGTTCACCGGCAACCGCAGCGAGGGCAACCTCCGCCTCTACCGCAGGAAGGGGTACGAGACGGTGAGCACCCGTCAGGTCGGACCGAGCGTCACCGTGGTCACGCTGGAGAAGGCGGCCTGAGCCGTCAGGCGGCGGGGACGGCCCGGCGGGCGCGGCGCAGCCACAGGATCCCGGTCACCGGCAGCAGGACCGGGATGAACACGTAGCCGTAGCCGAACTCCGACCACACCGTGGAGTCGGGGAAGGCCGCCGGGTCGAGCACCGTCCAGGTGCCGACGACGAGCACGCCCGCCAGCTCGGCGGCGCAGCACACGAGCGCCGCCCTGCGGGCGGTCTCGCCGCCGCGCACCAGCGTGTAGGTGATGAAGACGTACACGACCGCCGCGATCCCCGACAGCGTGTACGCGAGCGGGGCCCGGTCGAACTCGGTCGCGATCTGGTAGGCGGAGCGCGACACCGCGCCGACCGACATCACCCCGTACAGCCACACCAGCAGCATGCCGGGTCCCCTGACCAGCCGTTCGGCGGCCATCTCAGCCCTCCCACCAGATGTCGTGGAGGCGTACCTCCAGCACGGCCAGCACCAGCGCGCCGGCCGCGACCGTCGCCGAGCCCCACCGGCTCCGCTCGACCAGGGACATGAACCCCGCCGCGGGCACCGCGAAGAGGGCGCCCAGCAGGTACGCCACGAAGATGGCCGTGCCCTCGTCGGCCTCCCCGCCCCCCGCCAGCCGCACCACGCCCACCACGAGCTGGGCCAGCGCGAGCAGGGTCACCACGGCCATGCCGATGAAGTGCCAGTCCTTCGTCGGCTGGTCCCGGTACGCGGCGAGACCGCACCACGCGGCGAGGGCCAGCGCGGCGAGGGACACCGTGAGGGTCAGGGCGTTGAGCATGGGGCGAGACTATTACGGACGAAAACCCCGGCCGTGGCCGCCCCCGCACCCACGTGGTCCCGACCGGGGAGCCCGCGTGGTCTTGACCACAGGCCGCGCCGGCCGCGGCTCGGGCGCGCCCTCCGCCCGCCGTCGCGGCCGGCCCGCGTTCCCGCAGGCCGCAGCGGGTCGGCGGGCAGCGGGCGGCCTCCCGCGCACCCGTCCGGGAGTCCGCATACCGTGCACATCGTGTCCGCTATTCGGACAGCTCGGATCGGCGCGCCGACCCGTCTGCTTTACTGGCGCCATGACCACGACGAGCATCCGCGTATCCGCGACCGAGGCGATGACGACGCCCGGTGCTCGTTGTATGTGTCGAATGTGCGCCTTCTAGAGGGCCCCTGACGAGCCTCGCGCCCCGAAGCGAGACCGACGGCGGAGCACCGGAGCCGGGGCGGTACGCGCCCGGCCGGTCAAGGACCGCGTCGCCCCCGCGCGCACCCCGCCCCCGCGGCCGCCGCGCCCGGCGCCGCGACGCCCCCGTCGGCGCCCCTCGACGCCCCCGTGTCGGAACGACGAATGCCCCGTGCCCGGCGGACACCGCGCCGCGCACCCGACAGTGACGGATACCCCTGTGATCACCACCAAGGGCCTGACCAAGGTCTACGAGTCGCGCGGCCGCCAGGTCACCGCCCTGGACGGCGTCGACCTGCACGTCCGCGAAGGCGAGGTGTTCGGCGTCATCGGCCAGAGCGGCGCCGGCAAGTCCTCCCTCATCCGCTGCGTCAACCTCCTGGAGCGCCCCACCTCCGGCACCGTGACGGTCGACGGCACCGACCTCACCGCCCTCGCGGGCCGGGGCCACCGCGCCGGCAAGGAGCTGCGCCGCGCCCGCAGCCGCATCGGCATGGTCTTCCAGCACTTCAACCTGCTGTCGTCGCGCACCGTCCAGGACAACGTCGAGCTGCCCCTGGAGATCCTCGGCGTCTCCGGCGCCGAACGCGCCCGCCGCGCCCTGGAACTCCTCGACCTCGTGGGCCTCGCCGACAAGGCCAGGGCCTACCCCGGCCAGCTCTCCGGCGGCCAGAAGCAGCGCGTCGGCATCGCCCGCGCCCTCGCGGGCAACCCCAAGGTCCTCCTCTCCGACGAGGCGACCAGCGCGCTGGACCCGGAGACCACCCGCTCCATCCTCCAGCTGCTGCGCGACCTCAACCGGCAGCTCGGCCTGACCGTCCTGCTCATCACCCACGAGATGGACGTCGTCAAGACGGTCTGCGACTCGGCCGCCCTGATGCGCAAGGGCCGGGTCGTCGAGTCCGGCACCGTCGCCGGGCTCCTGGCCACCCCCGGCTCCGAGCTCGCCGGCGAGCTCTTCCCGGTCAGCGGCCACGCCACCGGCCCCGACCGCACGGTCGT
Organism: Streptomyces fradiae ATCC 10745 = DSM 40063; assembly: GCF_008704425.1. Classification (NCBI taxonomy): domain Bacteria; kingdom Bacillati; phylum Actinomycetota; class Actinomycetes; order Kitasatosporales; family Streptomycetaceae; genus Streptomyces; species Streptomyces fradiae. The sequence goes on along the minus strand of NZ_CP023696.1, from coordinate 978,784 downwards.
GGACGTCACCTTCCACGGGGAGGCCGCGACCCAGCCGGTGATCTCCCAGCTCGCCCGTACGTACAACATCGACATATCGATCCTCGGTGCCGCCATGGACACCGTCGGCGGCCGGCAGATCGGCCGCATGCGCATCGAGCTGCCCGGACGCTACGACGAGAACGTCGTCCCCGTCGGCTTCCTGCGCGAACAGGGCCTCCAGGTCGCCGTCGTGGACCCGGACGCGCCCGCCCCCGCCACCCGCGCCGACGCGCCGACCGCCACCACCCACGGTCCCGCCACCACCGACGGCCCCGGCACCGCCGACGGCCCCGGCACCACCGGGAGCCCCGCCCCCACCGCAACCCCGCTCGCCGAGGAGGCCGCGAAGTGACCTGGCCGGAGATGCAGCCCCTGCTCGTCCAGGGCACCCTCGACACCCTCTACATGGTCCTGTGGGCCACCGTCGTCTCCGTACTCGGCGGGCTCCCCCTCGGCCTCCTCCTCGTCCTCACCGACAAGGGCGGCCTCCTCCAGAACACACCCGTCAACAAGGCCGTCGGCGTCGTGGTGAACATCGGCCGCTCACTGCCGTTCATCATCCTGCTGATCGCGCTGATCCCGTTCACCAAGCTCGTCGTCGGCACCTTCATCGGCCCCACCGCGATGATCGTGCCCCTCGCCATCGGCGCGATCCCCTTCTTCGCGCGCCTCGTCGAGACCGCCGTCCGCGAGGTCGACCACGGCCTGGTGGAAGCCGTCCAGTCCATGGGCGGCTCCATCCCCACCATCGTCCGCAAGGTGCTCCTGCCCCAGGCCCTGCCCTCCCTCGTCTCCGCCGTCACCACCACGGTGATCGTCCTCATCGGCTACTCCGCCATGGCCGGCGCGGTCGGCGGCGAGGGACTCGGCTCCAAGGCGATCACCTACGGCTACCAGCGGTTCGACACGACCTTCATGCTCGTCACCGTCGCGATCCTGATCGTCGTCGTCTCCGCCGTGCAGCTCATCGGCGACGGAGCCGTACGGCTCCTCGCCCGCCGGGGCCGCACCGCGTCCTGACCGGCGCACCCACAGCTTCGGGCGACCTCACGCTCGCCACCGGAGAAAAGAGCCCGCACTCCTTGTCCGGGCGTCATCCGCACCACCAGAAAGAGGCACTCTTCGTGCGCAGCAACCTCAAGGCCCTCGCCGCCTTCACCGGTATCACCGCCCTCGCCGCCGGCCTGACCGCCTGCGGCACCGCCTCCGACCCGGCCGCCTCCGGCTCGGGCTCCGGCGACGCCGCGTCCAAGCCCCTCGTCGTCGCCGCGTCGCCCACGCCGCACGCCGACATCCTCACCTACGTCAAGGACAACCTGGCCGAGAAGGCCGGCCTCAAGCTGGAGGTCAAGGAGTTCACCGACTACGTCCTGCCCAACACCGCCACGCAGGACGGCCAGGTCGACGCCAACTACTTCCAGCACAAGCCGTACCTGGACGACTTCAACAAGAAGAACAAGACCACCATCGTCCCCGTGGTCGACGTCCACCTGGAGCCGCTCGGCCTCTACTCCCAGAAGCTGAAGTCCCTGAAGGACATCAAGCCCGGCCAGACCGTCGCCGTCCCCAACGACACCACCAACGGGGGCCGCGCCCTCAAGCTCCTCGCCGACAACGGCCTGATCGCCCTCAAGCCCGGCGTCGGGGCCGGCGCCACGCTCTCCGACATCACCGACAAGAAGGGCCTGGAGTTCAAGGAGCTGGAGGCCGCCACCGTCCCGCGCGCCCTGAGCGACGTCGACGCCGCCGTCATCAACGGCAACTACGCGATCGAGGCCAAGCTCACCCCCGCCGAGGACGCCCTGGCCCTGGAGAAGTCCGAGGGCAACCCGTACGCCAACTTCCTGGCCGTCAAGGACGGCAACGAGGACGACCCGCGCGTGAAGAAGCTCGCCGGCCTCCTCAACTCGCCCGAGGTCAAGAAGTACATCGAGGACACCTACCAGGGCTCCGTGATCCCGGCCTTCGGCGCCGCCGGGTAACCCCCGCCGCACCCGCCCCGGCGAGGGCCCCGCGCACCACCCGGTGCGCGGGGCCCTTCCCGTCCCGCCATGCACGCCCGGCTCCTCATGCTGCATGCTGTGCGTTCACGGCCCACTCACACCCAGTCCCCGGCCACCGGCATGGAGTTGCGCATGACTACCACCTTTCCGGACGTCTCCATCAGCACGGAACGGTTGGTGCTGCGCCCCTACGACGAGACGGACATCCCCGCCCACACCGAGATGATGAACGACGAGCTCGTCGTCGCCTGGACCTCCGCCCCCCACCCCTACACCGCCGCCCACGCCGCGCAGTGGGTCCACCGCACCGCGCCCGCCGAACGCACCGGCGGGCGCGGACTCGCCCTCGCCGTCACCGAGTTCCTCACCCAGCGCCTCGTCGGCGCCGTGCGCCTGCGCCACACCGACTGGCGGGCCCGCTCCACCGAGATCGCCTACATCACCGCCCCCTGGGCCCGTGGCGAGGGCTACGCCACCGAGTCCGTCTTCGCCGTAGCCCGCTGGCTGTTCGGCACCCAGCGCTTCGAGCGGCTCGAACTGCGCACCGCCGCCGGCAACACCGCCTCCCAGCAGGTCGCCCAGAAGATCGGCTGCGTCAGCGAGGGCGTCCTGCGCAACGCCTGGATAGCCCGCACCCAGACGGAGGACGGGGCGTGGACCGACACCCGCACCGACCTGATCGTCTGGAGCCTGCTCCCGGAGGACCTCGAAGGCACCGAGGACCAAGAGGGCCGCTACGCCGACGCCGGACAGGCCGCGTACGGGCGGTACGGCCGGTCCGGCCGGCACACCGAGTACGGCTCGTACACCGCGTTCCGCCGGCACACCGGCAACCGCCCCTGACCACCGCGCCCGCACGCCCCCACCCGCACACACGACGCCGGCACCCGGCCCCGCCCCGCCCGCCGCCCCGCGCCCTGACCGCACGCCCGCACCGCGGGGCCGCCCCGCCCGACGGCGCCCGGTCCCCCCGCCACGGGCCTCCGCCCTCGCCCCCCGCACCGGTACCGGCCTCCGCCCTCGCCCCCCGCACCGCCCCACCCCCACCCCGCCACCGCCCCACCCCCGCCCCGCCACCGCCGCACCCCCGCCCCGCCACCTCCGCACCCCCCACACGCACATCACCGCACCGCCCCGCCCCACCCCCGCACCGCCCCGCCCCACCCCCGCACCGCCCCGCCCCGCCCCAGCCGCGCAGCGCTCCGGAACCTGCCGTCCGCCCCGCAGCGCTCCGGCACCTGCCGCCCGCGCCGCCCGCCCGGACACCCCGCTTCCGGGTACGCTCGCAGAGCCCCGAGCCGCACCGACACCCCCAGGGAGACAGACGAAGATGGCCGACCGGGTCACGGTGATCGGATGGGACGGCTCACCCCTCACCGCCGCGGCGCGCTCCGCCCTCTCGGCCGCCACCCTCGTCGCGGGCGCCGCCCACCATCTGGCCCTCCCCGAAGTCCCGGAGGCCGCCGAGCGCATCCGCCTGGGCAGCGTCGAGCTGGCCGCCCGCCGCATCGCCGGGCACCGCGGCACGGCCGTCGTCCTCGCCGACGGCGACCCCGGCTTCTTCGGTGTCGTCCGCACCCTCCGCGACCCCCGGCACGGCCTGGAGGTCGAGGTCGTCCCGGCCGTCTCCTCCGTCGCCGCCGCCTTCGCCCGCGCCGGCATGCCCTGGGACGACGCGCGCGTGGTCGTCGCCCACACGCGCACCCTGCGCCGCGCCGTCAACGTCTGCCGCGCCCACCCGAAGGTCGCCGTCCTCACCTCGCCGGGGGCGGGCCCCGCCGAACTCGCCCTCATGCTCGACGGAGTGCACCGCACCTTCGTCATCTGCGAGGCCCTCGGCACCGAACGCGAACAGGTCACCGTCCTCACCTCCGACAAGGCCGCCGACCTCACCTGGCGCGACCCGAACGTCGTCATCGCCATCGGCGGCGCCCTTCCCGCCCCCACGGGCGGCGGCTGGCTGCTGGGCCCCGACCCCGGACCCGTGCGCGGCTGGGGGCTCACCCCGGAGACGTACGACGAGGCCCCCGCCCCGGCCCCGAACACGGGGCCCGTCCCCCACCCGGGGCAGCACCCCGCGCCGCACACGGCCGGCCACCCCGCCCCGCCCTCCGCCCCCCACCCCGGAACCGGCGAGTCGCCCGCCCTGCGCGCCGCCCAACTGGCCCGCCTCGGGCCCCGCGTCGGCGACCTCGTCTGGGACATCGGCACCGGGTCCGGGGCGTTCGCCGCCGAGGCCGCCCACTTCGGCGCCGCCGTCATCGCCGTCGACGCCGACCCGGCCGCCTGCGCCCGCGCCGAGGCCGCGGCCCGCCGTCTCGGTGTGCAGCTCCAAGCCGTCGCCGGCCGCGCCCCGTACGTACTGGAACGCCTCCCGGAGCCGGACGTGGTGCGGGTCGGCGGCGGGGGAGCGGAGGTCGTGGCCGCCTGCGCCGACCGGCGCCCCGAACGGATCGTCACCCACGCGGACACCCGCGACGAGGCCGAAGCCGCCTGCGCGGCGCTCGCCGCCGGCGGCTACGCCGTCGAGTGCGCCCTCCTCCAGTCCGTCGACCTCGACCCCGCCGGCTGGGCCGAACGCGACCGCTCGCTGGCCTTCCTCATCGCCGGGCGCAGGCCCGCCCCGTGATCCCCCCGCTACGGAAGGGCAGGTAGGCTGGCCGACCGTTCGACCACAGGCGGGTAATCGGCGATGTGTTCGCCCCCTACCCGCCGGAGGGCGCCCCGCAGGGGCACCCGTGGGCGGACACCACAGGGGGGACGCGCGACGTGGCGCAGTCCACAGCCGCCCGTGGCGAAAGCCACTGCCACGGGGCCCGAACGCGGCGAGAATGCTGATGTCCGCACGCGTTCGTGCCGCGCGGCGCGCACGCTCGTTGTCGATGCGGGCGGAAGTGAAGGAGCACAACCGATGGGCGAGGGGTACGCATGACCGACACCGGCCAGGTCCCGGGCGAGGGGCAGCCGGAGCACGCAGGCACGGTGGAGCAGCCGGGCACGCCCGCCCCGGACGCGTACACCTACCTCGACCCCTCCGCCCCCGCGACCGAAGACGACGACCTGCTCCTGATGCCGGGCGCCCAGGGCGCCTGGACGGAGCCGCAGCCCGGTGTCGCCCCGGCCCCGCCCGTCACCGTGCCGCTGCCGCAGGCCCCGCCCGGTGAGCAGACGCCGTACGAGCACACCCCGCAGGACCCGACCGCCCAGGGCCCGGCGACGGACGGCCACGGCATCGCCCACACCCCCCAGCAGCCCCACCCCGCCCAGCCGCCGCAGCAGGCCCCGCGGCGTCCTCTGCACATGGGCCCGCCCATGCCGGACACGGGCGGCGTCGTCCGCTCCCTGGCCGACCGCGGCCCGGCCCCCGTGGCCCCCGCCGCCCCGGCCCCGGCACCCGCGCCCATGCCGGCCGTGAGCGTCCCGGCGCCCGGCCCCGAGCAGCAGACCGCGGCCGTCCCGGCCGCGCCGGAGGCGCAGCCGTGGGCCCAGGCCCCCGGCCCTGCGGAGACGGCCGCCCCCGACGCGACGGCGACCGGCCCTTACGCGCCGGCCGAGGCCGCCGCGCCGGCCGCGCAGCTCGCGCCGCCCGCGCCGACCGTTCCGGCGCCCCGTCATGCCGCTCCGGCGCAGCACCCCGCGCCCGAGGCCCCGGCCACCGGTGTCCCGGCGCAGCACGCCCCGATCCCGCCCCAGGCGGCGGAGCAGGCCCCGGCCCAGGAGCCCGCCGCCGAGGCGCCCACCGACACGCAGCCGGTCGAGGCCCAGCCGGTCGACGCCCCGCCCGCCGAAGCGGCCGAGGCGCAGCCCGTCGAGCCGTCCCAGCCCGTCGAGCCGTCCCAGCCCGTCGAGGCGGCGACGGCGGCCCAGCCCGAGCCGGAGGCCGCCCAGACGGCCCCCGCTCCGGCCGAGGCGACGCCCGAGGCCCCGGCCCAGCCCGCGCAGCCGACGGAGCCCGCGGAGGCGGCACCCGCCGCTGACGCACCGGCCGAGGCACCCGCCGGCGCTCCCACCGAGGCCCCGGCCCCCGAGACGGTGGCCCCCCAGCCGCAGCCCGAACCGGTGACCGAGGCGCGGCCCGGACCGGCCGCCGCCCAGACCGAGCCCCCCGCCGCCCCCGCCCCGGCCCCGGAGGACGAGGCCCAGGCTGCCGTCGACCCGGCCCCCGCGGAGCCGAACGCCCCGGAGGCCCCCGAGGCCCCGGCCGCCGACGCGGCGCCCGCCGACCCGGCCACCGCCACCGCCCCCGCGGACGAGGCGCCCGCCCGGGTGGAGCCCGCGGCGGAGCCGGAGTCCGCCGAGCCGACGGCCGTACCCGCTCCGGCCGAGGGCGCGCCCGAGGCGGCCCAGGAGGCCGAGGCGCCCGCCGAAGCCCCGGCGCAGGAGGCCCCCGCGGCCCCGCCCGCGCCCGAGGCGGCACCCGTCGCGGAACCGGTCGCGGAAACCGCACCGCCCGCCGAGACCCCCGCCGAGCCCCGGGCCGAGACCGTGCCCGCCCCGGTGGCGACCCCGGAGGAGGAGTCCCCGGCCCCCGCCGCCGAGGTGCCCGCCACCGAGGTGCCCGCCGCCGAGGTGCCCGCCGACGCGGTGGCCGCCCCGGTGGAGCCCGCTGCCACCGAGCAGGCCCCCACCCAGCTGCCGGGCACCGAGCAGGCCGAGCCCGGGGCGCCGGCCGCCCCCGCCGGGCAGCCGCGGCAGGAGCCGCAGCCGCAGACGGCCGACGCGGGCGCCGTGCCCGCCACCGCGCCGGAGAGCACCGTCGAGCCGCCCGCCCCGGCCGCGCCCACCGAGACCGGGTCACCCGAGACGGCGGCCCCGGCCACCGCCCTGGACGCACAGCCCGCCGACACCGCGCCCGCGGCCGCACCGGCTCCCGAGGCGGCACCGGAACCCGCGCCCGAGACGGCCCCCGAAGCCGCGCCCGAGGCGGACCCCACGCCCGCCCCGGAGGTCCCCACTCCGGAGGCCAACGCCCCGGAGACCACCCCGGCTCCGGAGACCACCCCCGGCCCGGAGGCCACCGCCCCGGAGACCACCCCCGCCCCGGAGGCCACCGCCCCGGAGGCCACCGCCCCGGAGACCACCCCCGCCCCGGAGGCCACCGCCCCGGAGACCACCCCCGCCCCGGACGCCCCGGCCCCGGAGGCCACCCCCGTCGCCGCGCCCGCCCCGGCCGGCCCGCCCGCGCCCGGCTACGCCGACGACGAGCGGGAGGCGATCCTGCGCGTGATGCGCGAGCGGCGCGACATCCGCAACGGCTTCCGGAGCGACCCCATCCCGCACGAGGTGCTGCTCCGGGTCCTGGAGGCCGCGCACACGGCACCGTCCGTCGGGCACTCCCAGCCGTGGGACTTCGTCGTCATCCGGTCCGCCGAGACGCGCCGCGCGATGCACGAGCTGGCGCAGCGCCAGCGCGAGGCGTACGCCAGGTCGCTGCCCAAGGGGCGGGCCAAGCAGTTCAAGGAACTGAAGATCGAGGCCATCCTCGACACCCCGGTGAACATCGTGGTCACCGCCGACCCGACGCGGGGCGGGCGCCACACGCTGGGCCGCCACACGCAGCCGCAGATGGCGCCGTACTCGTCCGCGCTCGCGGTGGAGAACCTCTGGCTGGCGGCCCGCGCCGAGGGGCTCGGCGTCGGCTGGGTCAGCTTCTTCGACGAGCGGGAGATGGTCCGCGCCCTCGGGCTGCCCGAGCACCTCGAAGTCGTCGCGTACCTGTGCGTCGGCTACGTCGACGAGTTCCCCGAGGAGCCGGAGCTGATGCAGGCGGGCTGGTCCAGGCGGCGTCCCCTGTCGTGGGTCGTCCACGAGGAGACGTACGGGCGGCGCGCCCTGCCCGGCGAGGAGCCGCACGACCTGCTCCAGGAGACCGTCGCCGGCATCCGCCCGCTGGACGCCAAGGCGCTCGGCGAGGCGTGGGAGCGGCAGAAGCGCATGACGAAGCCGTCCGGCGCGCTCGGCATGCTGGAGATCATCTCCGCGCAGCTCTGCGGCCTGTCCCGGACGTGCCCCCCGCCCATCCCCGAGCCGGCCGCCGTGGCGATCTTCGCCGGTGACCACGGGGTGCACGCCCAGGGCGTCACCGCCTGGCCGCAGGAGGTGACGGCGCAGATGGTCGCCAACTTCCTCGGCGGGGGCGCCGTCTGCAACGCCTTCGCCAACCAGGTGGGCGCCGAGGTGTGCGTGGTGGACGTCGGGGTCGCCGCCGAGCTGCCCGCCACACCGGGCCTGCTGCCCCGCAAGGTGCGCGCCGGCACGGCGGACTTCATGACCGGCCCGGCCCTCACCCGCGACGAGGTGCTCGCCGCGATCGAGGTCGGCGTCGAGACGGCCCGCGACCTCGTCGCCGCCGGCAACAAGGCGATCCTGACGGGAGAGATGGGCATCGCCAACACCACGGCGTCCGCCGCGCTGATCTCCGTCTACACGGGCGCCGACCCGGCCGAGGTGACGGGCCGGGGCACCGGCATCAACGACGAGATGCACGCCCGCAAGGTCGACGTGGTGCGCCGCGCCCTCGAACTGCACCAGCCGGACCCGGCCGACCCGATCGGCGTGCTGGGCGCGGTCGGCGGCCTGGAGCACGCGGCCATGGTCGGGTTCATCCTGGGCGGCGCGTCGCTCCGTACGCCGGTGATCCTGGACGGGGTCAGCGCGGGGGCCGCGGCGCTCGTCGCGCGGGCCGTGGCGCCCGAGTCGCTGGCCGCGTGCATCGCGGGCCACCGCAGCGCCGAGCCGGGTCACATGGCGGCGCTCAACAAGCTGGGCCTGCGTCCCCTGGTCGACCTGGACCTCCGCCTCGGCGAGGGCACCGGCGCCCTGCTGGCCCTGCCGCTGGTCCAGAGCGCCGCACGGGCGATGCACGAGGTGGCGACGTTCGACTCGGCGGGCGTCACCGAGAAGTAGCGGTGTCCGGCCCCGGCAGCCCCCGGCCCGCCGGGGCCGGACCCCACCACCCCGCCCCGCCGCCCACGACCTCCGCCCGGCTCTGGGCCTCCCGGCCGCCTGAGCCACCCCCCGGTCCGAGCCGCCCCCCAGGGGCAGCCCGGCGGGGCCGGACCCGCCGGCGGCGCCCCCACCCGTACCCCCGGCCGCCACACCACGCCCACCCGTCGGCCACGACAGCACGTCCCGGCACCCCGCACACCCCGCACACCCCGCCACCGCCCCGGGAGGCCCCGGGAGGGCCCGGCGGCCCCGCGCACGCCTCCGAACCGGCGCACCGGGTGGCACCGGGCGAACCCCCACCGCACCCCGCCCCGCGCCCCGGCTCCCGAACAGCCCCCACCGTCCCGCCCATCCGCCCCCCGCAGCGTGACGACCGCAACGCGGACGCCCCGGAACAGCGGCGCCCCCGCCCCGTATCGTGGTCGCCAGCGCACCGCACGCCCGCCTCACCAGCCACTTCACCGTCGCAGTGGCCCCGCACCCCGCATCATCCGCCGAGGAGACCACACCGCCATGGTCGAGAACGCCGAGCAGCCCGCCTACCCCGTCGGACTCCGCCTTGCCGGGCGCCGTGTCGTCGTCATCGGCGGCGGCCAGGTGGCGCAGCGCCGCCTCCCGGCGCTGATCGCCGCGGGCGCCGACATCACCCTCGTCTCGCCGTCCGCCACCCCGTCCGTGGAGGCGATGGCCGAGGCGGGCGAGATCCGCTGGGAGCGCCGCCGCTACGAGGAGGGCGACCTCGCCGACACCTGGTACGCGCTCGTCGCGACGACCGACCGGGAGGCCAACGCCCGCGCGTCCGCCGAGGCCGAGCGGACCAGGACGTGGTGCGTACGCGCCGACGACGCCGAGGCGGCCACCGCCTGGACCCCGGCGACCGGCAGGATCGAAGGCGTCACCGTCGCCGTCCTCACCGGCACCGACCCGCGCCGCTCGGCGGCCGTGCGGGACGCGATCGTGGAGGGCCTGCGCGACGGCACGCTGGCGGCGCCCCAGCACCGCGCCCGCGCGCCGTTCGTCGCCCTGGTCGGCGGGGGCCCCGGCGACCCCGACCTCATCACCGTGCGCGGCCGCCGGCTGCTCGCCGAGGCGGACGTGGTGATCGCCGACCGGCTCGGCCCGCGCGACCTGCTGGACGAACTGCCGCCGCACGTCGAGGTGATCGACGCGGCGAAGATCCCGTACGGCCGGTTCATGGCCCAGGAGGCCATCAACAACGCGCTGATCGACCACGCCAAGCGGGGCAGGTCCGTGGTCCGCCTGAAGGGCGGTGACCCCTTCGTCTTCGGCCGGGGCATGGAGGAGGCGCAGGCGCTCGCCGAGGCGGGCATCGCCTGCACGGTCGTGCCGGGCATCTCCAGCTCGATCTCCGTGCCGGGCGCCGCCGGCATCCCGGTCACGCACCGGGGGGTCGCCCATGAGTTCACCGTGGTCAGCGGCCATGTCGCCCCGGACGATCCGCGCTCCCTGGTGGACTGGGCGTCCCTGGCGAGGCTGCGGGGCACGCTGGTGATCCTCATGGGCGTCGACAAGATCGGCAAGATCGCCGAGGCGCTGATCGCGCACGGCAAGGACCCGGCGACCCCGCTCGCCCTCGTCCAGGAGGGCACCACGGCGGCGCAGCGCCGGGTCGACGCGACGCTCGCCACGGTGGCGGAGACGGTACGGGCCCAGGACGTGCGCCCGCCCGCGGTCATCGTCATCGGCGAGGTCGTCCGCGAGGCCCCCGACAAGCACGCCGGCTGACCCGGCCCCGCCCGTTCCCCCCGGCCCCGCCCCCGCCCCCGTCCCTCCACCAGGCCCCTCCACCAGGCCCCCTCCGACAAGGCAGCAGCTCCCGTGGCAGAACTCCTCACCGTCGACGACCCCGACGACCCGCGCCTCCACGACTACACGGGCCTCACCGACGTGGAGTTGCGGCGCCGCCGCGAGCCGGAGGAGGGACTGTTCATCGCCGAGGGCGAGAAGGTCATCCGCCGCGCGCTGAACGCGGGGTACGGGATGCGGTCGATGCTGCTCTCCGCGAAGTGGGTCGACGTGATGCGGGACGTCATCGACGAGGCCCCGGCCCCCGTCTACGTGGTGGATCCGGCCCTCGCCGAGCGGGTCACCGGCTACCACGTGCACCGGGGCGCGCTCGCCTCCATGCGCCGCGAGCCGCTGCCCGCCGCGGGCGACCTCCTGGCGGCGGCCCGCCGCGTGGCCGTCATGGAGTCCGTCAACGACCACACCAACATCGGGGCCATCTTCCGCAGCGCCGCCGCGCTCGGCATGGACGCGGTCCTGCTCTCCCCGGACTGCGCCGACCCGCTGTACCGGCGTTCGGTGAAGGTGTCGATGGGCGCGGTGTTCTCCGTCCCGTACGCCCGGCTCGGCGACTGGCCGCGTGACCTTCGGACGGTGCGGGAGGCGGGGTTCCGCCTGCTGGCGCTGACGCCCGGCGAGGACGCGGTCCCGCTGGACGAGGCCGCCCCCCACCGGCTGGAGCGGGTGGCGCTGATGCTGGGCGCCGAGGGCGAGGGCCTGTCGGCCCGCGCGCTGCGGGCGGCCGACACACGGGTGCGCATCCCCATGGCGCACGGCGTCGACTCACTGAACGTCGGGGCCGCGGCGGCGGTGGCGTTCTACGCCGTCACCTCGGGGCGCCCTCAGCCCTGAAGGGCCTGCGCTCCGGCGATGCCCGCGAGGACGACCAGCGTCACGACGACGAACACGAACAATCGCTGACGCAGCAGCCGCGGGTTGGCGGGCCGCCGCAGGCCCGGTGAGGTGCCGGTGCCCCCGCCCGGCCGACGGGGCCCGGTGCGGGGGCCGGTCCTGGCGCCCGCCTGCGAGGGGTGGCCCTGCGCCCGCCCCCCGCCGGTCCGGGACGACGGCAGGGACTGCGGACCGCGCCCGCGGGGCGCCGGGGTGCGCTGCGCCCGGCCCTGCGCGGTGCGCTCGGTGTACCGCTCCGTGGGCCGGGGCGCCGGGCGGCCGGCCCGCCGCCCGCCCGTGGCCCGGTCGGCGCGCTCCGGCCGCTCCGCCCGCCCGGAGCGCGGGGCGACGGGCCGGGCCTCCGCGGGCGGGGCGGTCATGCCGAGCCCCTGCGCCTCGCGTGCGGCGATCTCCTTCAGCCGCAGCGACAGCTGCAGGGTGCTGGGCCGCTCCTCGGGCTCCTTCGCCAGGCACGCCCGTACGAGAGGGGCCAGCGCGTCGGGGACGCCGTGCAGCTGCGGCTCCTCGTGGACGACGCGGTACAGCATCACCTCGGAGCTGCCCTGCCCGAAGGGGGAGTCGCCCATCGCCGCGTACGCCAGGGTCGCGCCCAGCGCGAAGACGTCCGTCGCCGGGGTGACGGCCGCCCCGCGCACCTGCTCGGGCGCGAGGAAGCCGGGGGAGCCGACGGCCGTGCCGACGTGGGTGAGCGTGGAGGCGCCGGTCGCCCAGGCGATGCCGAAGTCGATGATCCGCGGCCCCTTGGGGGAGAGCAGGATGTTCGACGGTTTCAGGTCACGGTGCACGACCCCCGCCTCGTGGACGGCGACGAGGCCCTCCGACAGCGCGGCGCCGATCGCGGCGACGTCGACCGCGGGCAGCGGCCCCTCCTCGGCGATCTTGTCGTGGAGGGAGGGGCCGGGCACGTACTGGGTGGCGAACCAGGGGCGTTCGGCCTCCAGGTCGGCCGCCACGAGCCGGGCCGTGCAGCCGCCGCGGATGCGCCGGGCGGCCGACACCTCGCGCGCGAAGCGGGACCGGAACTCCTGGTCCTCCGCCAGGTCGGGGCGGATCACCTTCAGCGCCACCCGCTGCCCGCGCCGGTCGGAGCCGAGGTACACGACGCCCATGCCGCCCGCGCCGAGCCGCCGGTGCAACCGGAACGAGCCGACGACACGCGGGTCCTCGCGCCGGAGCCGCATCATCGCCATGTCCGTCCCCTACCTGCCGTGGGGAGCTCCCCACCCCGCCGTCGCGGTCCTTCTGACGCCGCCCAGCTTACGTACCCGCAACCGGGTGCGCTCATAGGCCGCGCCCTCACGTCACGGTCGATTCTCGGCCGCGGCGGCGGCAACTGACCCCGCCTCAGCGGCGTCCGCCACTCCCGCGGGCCCCGCGGGCGATCAAGCTCCTTTCCCCGCAAGGGCTTTGGCGCCCCGCCCCCGCCTGCCCGGCGGACGGCCCGGCACACCCCCTCGACGGGCCCGGCGGGGGAGCGGCCCCGGCCCGGACGGGCACGTGAGGGAAGTCACCCGGACGCGGTTCGGTGCCCCCCACCGCCCCCGCCGCTCCACTCCGCCCCGCCCGCCCCGCCTCCTCCTCCTCCTGCCCGCTCGTCGACCGGGACCCCTCCGGGAAGACCCGTACGGCGGAGCCGCCGTCTCCAACCAGGGGAGTACGCCGCGGGCGGGGCCCTCCTCCTGGAGGAGGCCCGCCAATCGGTACGCGGGCATGACGCCCGGCCGCGCCCCGTTTCCTAGGGTTGTCCTCGTGCGGCGGGTGCAGCACTCGTCCCCCGAGGAACCGACACCCGCCGCCGCAGACAGATGGGAGAGGAGCCATGGCGGACACGGCAGCGCGGACGGTGGTCCGTACGCGGGGACGGAAGGCGTTCATCGCCTCGTTCAGCGGCCGTCCGGGCCGTCGCCACCCCCTGGTGGCGACGGCGATGGTCCTCCCGCTGGCCGCTCTCCTGGTCGTCGCGTTCGGCGGCTGGGAGGCGGTCATGACACAGGCGTCGTCCGTGGGCGTGATGCTGGGGCGCTGAGCGGGCGCCCCGGGTCCGGGAGAGCGGCCCGGACCGGGACATCCGGCCAACCCCGTGGGGACGGGGGTGCGGCGGACGGCAGTGGCGGCGGGACGGCTGGGGAGCCGGCCCGCCGCCACTTCTCTGCCCGCCCGCGCCCACGACGAAGGAGCCCCCGTCCGCGGCGGGCGGACGGGGGCTCCCTCGTCTGTGGACGATACTGGGATTGAACCAGTGACCTCTTCCGTGTCAGGGAAGCGCTCTCCCGCTGAGCTAATCGTCCTCGGGACCACCGATCCGTGACGGTGCGTACGGATCCGTGGGCACTGCGTGCGCGATACTGGGATTGAACCAGTGACCTCTTCCGTGTCAGGGAAGCGCTCTCCCGCTGAGCTAATCGCGCGGGGAAGCCGCTGCTACCAGCGGTTTCAGTGGACGATACTGGGATTGAACCAGTGACCTCTTCCGTGTCAGGGAAGCGCTCTCCCGCTGAGCTAATCGTCCTTGGAGGTGGAGACGGGATTTGAACCCGTGTAGACGGCTTTGCAGGCCGTTGCCTCGCCTCTCGGCCACTCCACCAGGAGTGCGGGGGTCGGGAAGATCCCCCACGTTCGAGCGGACGACGAGATTCGAACTCGCGACCCTCACCTTGGCAAGGTGATGCTCTACCAACTGAGCCACGTCCGCCTGTCGTTTCCGGTCCGCTTGCGCGTCCCGGCGACGTGTTGAACTCTAGCGGATTCCCGGGCCAGCACAAAAACGCGTTTCCGCAGCGTGCTGCACCCGCCGTCCCGCAGGCCCCGCCCCCGCCCCCCGCGGCGCCCCCGCCCGTGGCCCTCACGCGGCGCGTCCGCGGCCCCCGTGCCGCCGAACCGGCCCCCACCGCGGGTCCGCCCCGAGCCGCCCCGCGCCATACCGCCCCCGCACGGTCACGGGCGGGAGCGGGCGGGGGCGGCCCACGCGGCCCGGCGCCCCCGCCCGGCGGTCGGGCCGCCCCGGCCGCCCTACACTCGCAGCGTGTACGACCTCGCTCCTCTGGCCCGCTTCGGCGGGCTCCTCGCCACCGACCTGCGGGACGTCACCAGCGATCCGGAGGCCCTGGAGTCCTCCGGGTTCTGGGCCGTCGCCGCCGACTTCGAGGGCCGCCTCACCTGCGCCCGCTTCGGAGACGTCCGCCCCGACCCGGTGCCCGCGCCGGTGCCCGGCCGCTGGCGCGGGCCCGCCGCCGGCGACTGGACGTCGTCGCTCGACCGCGAGGCGTACACCGCGGGCGTCCGCCGCATCCGCGCGTACATCGCGGCCGGCGAGGTGTACCAGGCGAACCTCTGCCGCGTCCTGTCCGCGCCGCTCCCGGCCGGCACCGCCGACGTGGACGCCCTCACCGCCCTGCTGGCCCGCGGCAACCCCGCCCCCTATGCAGGAACGATCCGCCTCCCCGCGCACGGCGTGGAGATCGCCACCGCCTCCCCCGAGCTGTACCTGCGCCGCGACGGCGCCACCGTCGAGTCCGGTCCCATCAAGGGCACCGGCAGGACCCCCGAGGACCTGCTGGAGAAGGACCACGCCGAGAACGTCATGATCGTCGACCTGGTCCGCAACGACCTCGGCCGCGTCTGCGCCACCGGCAGCGTCACCGTCCCGAGGCTCTGCGCCGTCGAACCCCACCCCGGCCTCGTCCACCTCGTCTCCACCGTGCGCGGCGAGCTGGGCCCCGGGGAGGGCTGGCCCGGCCTGCTGGCCGCCACCTTCCCGCCCGGCTCCGTCACCGGGGCCCCCAAGTCCAGCGCCCTTCGGATCATCGGCGAACTGGAGACGGCGCCCCGCGGCCCGTACTGCGGCGGCATCGGCTGGGTCGACGCCGACCGGCGCACCGGCGAGCTGGCCGTCGGCATCCGCACCTTCTGGATCGACCGGCGCGAGCACCGGGGCGTCCTGCGGTTCGGCACCGGCGCGGGCATCACCTGGGGCTCGGACCCGGAGCGGGAGTGGGAGGAGACCGAGCTGAAGGCGGCGCGCCTCCTCGCGGTAGCGTCGGGCCTGTACGAGGCGAGCGGGAGCGGAAGGACCATCTGACGATGAAGCTGTGGGTCAACGGCGAACTGCGGGACGCGGACGCTGCGACGATCTCCGTCCTGGACCACGGCCTGACCGTGGGCGACGGCGTCTTCGAGACGCTCAAGACCGTCGACGGCCGGCCCTTCGCCCTCGACCTCCACCTCGACCGGCTCGTCCGCTCCGCGCGCGGGCTCGGCCTGCCCGACCCGGACCTGGACGAGGTGCGCCGCGCGTGCGCCGCCGTCGTGGAGGCCAACCCGGTCCGGCTCGGCCGGCTGCGCGTCACGTACACCGGCGGGCTCTCCCCGCTCGGCTCCGACCGGGGCGACGCGGGCCCCAGCCTCTTCGTCGCCCTCGGCGAGACCGCCCCCCGCCCCGACACGACCGCGGTCGTCACCGTCCCCTGGACCCGCAACGAGCGCGGCGCCCTCACGGGCCTGAAGACCACCTCGTACGCGGAGAACGTCGTCGCCCTCGCCCACGCCCACCGCCAGGGGGCGTCCGAGGCGCTGTTCGCCAACACGGTCGGCCGGCTCTGCGAGGGGACCGGCTCCAACGTCTTCGTCGTCGTCGACGGCCGGATCCACACCCCGCCGCTGTCCTCCGGCTGCCTCGCCGGGATCACCCGGCACCTCGCCGTCGAGTGGACCGGCGCCCAGGAGACCGACCTCCCCATGGACGTGCTGCGCACGGCCGACGAGGTCTTCCTGACCTCCACGCTGCGCGACGTCCAGGCCGTCCACCGGGTGGACGGCCGCGAGCTGGGCACCGCGCCCGGCCCGGTCACCACCAAGGCCATGCGGCTCTTCGCCGAGCGGGCCGCCGCGATGTGAAGCGGTGATGGTCCGGGGCCGCGCGGTGGGTAGGTAACCGGTGATGACCACCACCCTGCGGCCGTCCGGGCCGCTCCAGCAGGCCGACGACGGCACCCTGGCGCGCTCCTACGAGGTGTGCGTCAACAGCCGTCCCGTCGGCGCCGTCCGCGTCGCCACGCTCCCCGCGCCCGGCCGCCCCCTCGGCACCATCAGCGACCTGCGGGTGGACGAGGCGGACCGCGGGCGCGGCCGGGGCACCGTCGCCGCGCTCGCCGCCGAGGAGGTGCTGCGCGGCTGGCGCTGCGAGCGGATACGGGTCAGCGTGCCCGCCGGCGCCCACGCCGCCCGCCGCCTCGCCGGCGCCCTCGGGTACGTCGAGACGGGCCACGTCCTCGCCAAGGACCTCGGCCCGGTGGACGGCGCCGATCCGGCCGATCCGGCCGATCCGGAGGGGCCCGTGCCCGGCGGGGTGGGGATCCGGGCCATGACGGACGCGGAGGCCGCCGCCTGGATCGCCGCCGAACCGGGCCGCGCCGCGCTGCTCCCCGACGGCCCCGCCACCGACGGCACCCGGCTCCACGTCGCGGTGCGCGACGGCACCCGGATCGGCCACCTGTGGACCGGATGGCGCGACCTGCCGACGGGGGAGCGGGTGCCGTACGTGTGGGAGGTCGCCGTCGCCGCGTCCGAGCGCGGCCGGGGCCACGGCCGCCGGCTGATGCGCTTCGCCGAGCGCGTCGTACGCGACGCGGGCGGCGGCCGGCTCGTCCTGCGGGTGGACCCGGGCAACGCCCCGGCCCGCGCGCTCTACGCGTCGCTCGGCTACCGGCCGCTGCTCACGGACCTCGAGAAGACCCTGTACTGACGCGCCGGGGTGCGCGGCCCCGCGAGTCCCGGGGCCCGCCCCCCGGCGCGGCGGGTCAGCCGCCGGCCAGCAGCCGGTCGGCGATCTCCTCGACGCGGGCGCGCAGGCCCTCCTGGCTCTTGCCGCCGTCCAGCCGCTCGCCGCCGATCACGTAGGTCGGGGTGCCGGTCACGCCGATGGCCTTGCCCTCGGCCTGGTCGGCGTCGACCGCCAGCAGGTGCCGCCCGTCGATGAGCGCGGTGTCGAACTCCTCGTCGTCCAGACCCAGTTCCCGCGCCACCTGGAGCAGGTACGCCTCGCCCCGCGCGTCCAGCTCCGCCACGCCCCCGAGGACCCGCTCCACATACGGCCAGCCCGCGCCCTGCGCCAGGGCCTCCTCGGCGGCCTGCGCGGCGGCGTACGCGTGCTTGTGCTTCTCCAGCGGGAAGTGGCGCAGCCGCACCTCCAGCCGGTCGCCGTAGCGGTCCCGCAGGGCGCGCAGGTCCTCCAGCGCGGTCCGGCAGTCGGGGCACTGCAGCTCGCACCAGACGTCGAGGACGACGGGGCGGGCGGTGGGGTCGGTGGTGGAGTCGTTCATGGGGGCCAGTCTCCCAGCCCCGCCACCGCCGCCCCAACCCGGCCGGGGGCACCGGCGCCGCCCGCGAGGCGCCTCCGCAAGCGCCCCGAAAGCCCGCACACCGCCCGGCGCGCCCCTCGCACACCCGCGGCCACCCGGGCGAGTCCCCCTGGCGAATCCCTGGGGGAGTACCAGGGAAGTCCCGGAGATCTCCCGGAGATCGGGCGCGGCCCGCCTCCGGCCGTGGCCCGAGGGCGCCCGGACGATGCAGGATGGAAGAGACATGGCGTCCAGGGCCGGTGGAGGACCCGATGCTTGCCGAAACGATCTGCTCCGCGGTGGCCGCCGCGGGGCTGGGCATCGCGGCGATCACCGCGTACCGCAGGCGGTTCCTCGCCGCGGTCCGCGTCGCCGCCTACGCGCTGGTGCCGCTCGGCCTGGTGCTGACGGGGGCGGTCGAATGGCTGGCCCGCACGGCCTTCAGCCCGGTGGCGTGGGCCGGGTTCGGCCTGCTCGGCGCGTCCTGGCTGATGTTCGCCGGTACGCGGGCGGTCGAGCGGCGCCGGGGCGGCGCCGGGGGCCGGGAGCGCCGTGCGGCCGCGGCCGGGTCCGGGGGGCCGGCGGCGGCCGCGCCCGGAGCCGCTCGACCGCCGCTGGACCCCGGCAAGCGCCGCAAGGCCGCGGACACGGGCCCGGGCGCGCCCGCCGACGACTTCAGCGAGATCGAGGCCATCCTCAAGAAGCACGGCATCTGACCCGGCCCTCTCTTCTCTCGGCGCGTTGCGCCTCCGGGGGCTGGTGGGCGGGTGCCGAGCCGACCCCCCTCGTTCGGCGCGTTGCGCCTCCGGGGCGCTGTGAGCGGGTGCCGAGCCGCCCTCCGTGCTCGGCCCTCCTTCGTCGGGCGCTCCGCCCTCCGTGCTCGGCCCTCCTTCGTCGGGCGCTGCGCGCGGATGTCGTCTCGGCACCCGCGCGCCCCTTCGGCTCCACGCGCGGTCCAGGGGGCCCGAGGGTGGCGCGAGGGGTGGCGGTGGGAGGCGGAGCGGCAGCGCTCGATCGGGGTTTGCGGTGAACTGCCCCTGTTTGCCGGGGCCGTTGCGTCCGGGGCGGCCGATCGGCTGCGCCATGATCGGCCCCGAGATGCTCGATACCTCGCGGGGGCAGGACCCCGCCCCCACCGAAGAAGCGCGCGGCTGCCTGTTCGCGCTCTCCCAGCCACCGCTCATGATCTTCCTGACGGTGATCGGCGTGCTCCTCCTGATGGCGTCGCTGCACGACCTCTTCCTGCTGTGAGGCCGCTCGCCGGAAGGCCGCCCGCCGCGCGTCCGGTCAGCCGGCCGCCGCGTCCTTGCGCCGCGCCCGGTAGGCGGCCACGTGCAGCCGGTTGCCGCAGGTGCGGCTGTCGCAGTAGCGGCGCGAGCGGTTGCGGGACAGGTCCACGAAGGCCCGGCGGCAGTCGGGGGCCTCGCAGCGGCGCAGCCGCTCCCGTTCGCCCGCCACCAGGATGAACGCCAGCGCCATGCCGCAGTCGGCCGCGAGGTGGTCGGCGACCGAGGCGCCGGGGGCGAAGTAGTGGACGTGCCAGTCGTAGCCGTCGTGGTCGGTGAGCTGCGGCGTGGTGCCGGCGGCGGCGACCAGCTGGTTGATCAGCCCGGCGGCCGTACGGGCGTCCGGCGCGGCGAACACCTCCGCGAACCGGTCCCGCACCTCCTGCACGGCCCGCAGGTCGCGCGGCCCGAGCTCGCCGACGCCGCTCACCTGGTGGCCCTCCACGAACGCGTACAGCGACGGCACGTCCCCGAGGGTCTCGCCGCGGCCGCCCTCCGGCGCGGTGTTCATCAGGTCGACGACGGTGTCGAGGGCGATCCGGGTGTCGTGGGGGATCAGCACGCTTCTTCCGCTCCCTGGCCTGCCGCGGGCGGGCGCCCGACGGATTCCGTCGACTCTAGCGGCTCCGCCTCGGGGCCCCGCCGGACGCCCGCCGCCGCCGGCCGGTCCTCCCGGTCCCGTCATCCCTGCCCGCCCCGCCTGTCGCGGCCCGCCCGTCCGTCCCCGCCCGGCACGTTCCCGCCCGGCACGTACCCGGCGCCCGCCCGCCGACCGCGACCGCGCACACGGGTACGCCGCCACCGCGACGACGCGCGATGACGGCGTACCCGTCCACCCTGTCCACCGGACCGCCGCCCGCACACCGTGCGAAGGCCGCGGAAGGGTGTCCCGGCGCCGTCGCCCCGAGTCGGACGGCGCCGGATGGCTCCTGTGTCCCGTTCAGCTCTCCGCGAGGATGTGCGAGAGCTCCGTGTCCAGGTCGAAGTGTCGGTGCTCGGTACCGGGCGGCACGGCCGCGTCGGTGCGCTTGAGGAAGGACTCCAGGGCCCGCGCGGGGGCCTCCAGCAGCGCCTCGCCCTCCGGGGAGCTGAGGGCGATGCAGACGACGCCCTGACCGTGGCTGCGGGACGGCCAGACCCTGACGTCGCCGGTTCCGGTGGGGCGGTGCAGCCCCTCGGCGAGAAGATCGCGGGCGAAGACCCACTCGACCGTCTCCTCGGCTCCGGTGTGGAAGGTGGCGTGCACGGCATAGGGATCGGCCGTGTCATACCGCAGGCCCGCCGGAACAGGCAGTGAGGACTCGCTCGATACAACGAGGCGCAGGTGCAGCTCGCAGCTGACCGTGGTGTTCATAAGCGCCATGGCCTTTCGCTCAGTGTGCGCTCGGGGATTCGCACGTCGGCCAAATCGACATCCCACCTTCGGTGCCGTTGTAAACCCCTCTGACCGTTTTACGGTGTCTTGGGTACCTCGAACGGCGGTGCGTAACCTCAGGTAACCGACCTTTTTCAGCAAAGGCGGCCGGGCGGCCCGTCGGGTAAGTTTGGCCTTATGAGCGCGGAGAGTGACGAGCGGGGCAAGGTCGCCCAGGTGGCGACCGGAGCGCCCGCGGCGGGGGACGTGGAGCACTACCCGAACGGAGAGGAGCGGCCGCTCGGGTCGCGGGCGCCCGCCTTCGTCAAGGCCCGGCGCACCCTGCACATGGGCTGGCAGGCCGGGGTCTTCCTCATCGGCCTCGCGGTCGTCGTGGTCGGCGTGCTCATGCTCGTGCTGCCGGGCCCGGGCTGGCTCGTCATCTTCGCCGGGATGGCCATCTGGGCGACCGAGTTCGTCTGGGCGCAGCTGGTCCTGCGCTGGACGAAGCGCAAGGTCACCGAAGCCGCGCAGCGCGCCCTCGACCCGCGCGTGCGCCGCCGCAACATGATCCTCACCGCCGTCGGCCTCGTCATCGCCGGCGCCTTGATCGCCGTCTACGTGTGGAAGTTCGGCCTGGCGATGCCGTGGAGGGTCGCGGTCTGACGGCGGGGCTCCCGTCCCTGGTCAGGGCACCCGCTGACATGGGGTAATGTTTGCGGTGCGCCCGGGCGATTAGCTCAGTGGGAGAGCGCTTCGTTCACACCGAAGAGGTCACTGGTTCGAACCCAGTATCGCCCACCACCCGGCCCGAAGGCCCCGGAGAGATGATCTCCGGGGCCTTCGGCATACCCGGCCGCGTACGCGGCAGACGTCCCCCATGGACGGACAGGACCGCGAGCACGGAGAGGGCCGCGAAAGCCGTGGCGCCCCCGCCGGCCGCCCCCGCCGCCCCGCCCGCGCCTTCCGCGCGGCAGGCACGCGCACAGGCACCCGCGCCGAGAGCCCCCGCCGGACGGCCGGCGCGGAGCGGCACCACTACCGCTTCCGCAGCCGCTGGCCGCTGCCGGCGCCGCCCGCCGCCGTCTACGCCGTCCTCGAGCACCCCGAGCACTACCCCCGGTGGTGGCCGCAGGTCCGCGCCGCCCGCCGCGCCGGCGACGGCACCGTCACCACCCGCGTCCGCTCGGCGGTCCCCTACACCCTCACCGTCACGCTCGCCGCGCGCCGCCGCGACCCCGCCGCCCGCGTCCTCGAAGCCGCCCTCACCGGGGACGTGGAGGGCTGGGCCCGCTGGACGCTCACCCCCGACGGCCCGCGCCGCACCCTCGCCGTGTACGAGCAGGACGTCCACGCCCGCGCGCCCCTCCTGCGCCGGCTCGCCCTGCCCGCCCGGCCCCTGCTGCGCGCCAACCACGCCCTGATGATGCGGGCCGGCCGGCGCGCACTGGCCGAGCACCTCCGAGCGGTTTGAACGGAGCCCCGCGGGGCCTGTATGGTTCAGTGCGTTCCCGGGCGATTAGCTCAGCGGGAGAGCGCTTCGTTCACACCGAAGAGGTCACTGGTTCGAACCCAGTATCGCCCACCAGCAGAAGGCCGGTCCCGACAGCGGACCGGCCTTCGCGCGCTTTGCCCGGCCGTCCGCACCGCGCCCTCCGGCCGCGCTCCCCACCCGCGCCCCGGCCCCGAGACCCGCTCAGGCCGCCGCCGCCGACTGCTCCGGGCGCAGCGGCCACGCCGGATCCACCGCCTCGTCCGACCCGTTCCGCGCGAACCACTCCTGCAGCCCCCGCGCCTGCGCCGCGTGCCACACCGCCTGCCGGGCGTGCAACTCCGCCGCGGACAGCTCCTCCAGCCGCGCCGCGAACCGCCGCCCCACCGCCCGTACGACCTCCAGCGCCGCCGTCGCGTCCGCCGCGGCGTCGTGCGCCCCCTCCAGCGCCACCCCGTACTGCGCGCACAGGTCCGTCAGCGTCCGGCGGCCCTTGCGGTACCGGTCCAGATGCCGGTCCAGCACCCGCGGGTCCAGCACGCACAGCGGCACGTTCTGCAGGTACCGGGCCAGCGTCGACGCCCGGTGCCGTCGCAACTCCCGGTCCAGCAGCGTCAGGTCGAAGGGGGCGTTCATCACCACCAGCGGCCGGCCCACCGCGCACTGCTCCGCCAGCAGCCGGGCTATCTCGTCCACCACCGGCGCCGGCCAGCGCCCGTTGTGCCGCAGGTGCTCGTCGGTCAGGCCGTGCACCTCCGTCGCCCCCGGCGGCACGGGCACCCCCGGATTGACCAGCCACCGCGTCGTCCGCGGCCGCCCGCCCTCCGTGTCCTGCACCACCAGCGCCGCGGAGACGATCCTGTCCCGCTCGACGTCGATCCCCGTCGTCTCCGTGTCGAACGCGGCCAGGGGACCCTCGAACCAGCGCGCCATAGCCCGAACTCCTCGCAGCTCCACGGCAGATGGACCGCCCCCTGCCCGCAACGGTGATACCCGGACCGTTTGCCCCGTACGCCGCACGGTGACAACAGGCATATACGGCGACATGATTGACACACCACCAGCCCGGAAGGCACCAGGAGCATGGCGCTCGCCGCCCAGCCCGATCCCGGCACCCACCCGGCTCCGTCCCCGCGCGGCGCACTCGCCACCACCGCCTGCATGGAGACCCTCCAGGTCGGCTACCTCCACGCGGTCGCGGCCGCCGCAGGCTGCACCCTCTCCCAGCCCTTCCCCGACAACGGCATCGACTGGCACGTCAGCCACAGCGCCCCCGGCCACACCGTCGACGACGAGGTCACCATCAAGGTCCAGCTCAAGGCCACCTACCAGATCCCCCCGCGACCTCCCGGCCCCGCCTTCCCGTTCACCCTGGACAACGCCCACCTCGTCAAACTCGCCCGCACCCCCGTCGCCGTGCACAGGATCCTCGTCGTCATGCTCGTCCCGCGCGCCCGCGACGACTGGCTCCGCGCCCGCCACGACGGCCTCGACCTCCGCCACTGCTGCTACTGGACCAACCTCGCCGGCCACCCCGTCACCGGCCGCCGCCGCACGACCGTCCGCATACCGACCACGCGCGTCTTCGACGACCGCGCGCTCTGCGCGATCATGGGCCGAGTAGGAGCGGGAGGCACCCCCTGATGCGCCGACCGACCGGCGAGCACGCCCCCACCGACCCGCCCGGCGCTCCCCGCGTCGACCCGCGCGTCCTCACCGCGCTCCTCGGCCGCCACGGCTGGCACCGCACCGGAGGCGGCAGCGGCCCCTACACCCGCTGGACCCCGCCCGGCCCCGCGGCCGCCCCCAGCCTCCTCGTCCCCACCGGCCTCGACCTCGCCGACAGCCACGACCTCCTCGCCGAAGCGCTCACCGCCCTCGCCCGCACCACGGCCCCCTCCGCCCGCGCCGTCCTCACGGCCCTCGCCACCCCCAGCGACGAGATCCACTGGCACCGCGCCGCACCCGCCACCGCCGGCCCCGCCCCCTGGGCCGCCCAGGACCGCCTGCGCACCGCGGCCCGCAGGACCCTCCTCGCCGCCGCCCGCGCCGCCCACGGCCGCACCGGCCCCCGACGCCCCGCAGCCCTCTCCGACCGGGACCTCCCCGACCCGGACCTCCCCGACCGGGACCGCGCCGAGACGCCCGGCGCGCCCCCCGGCCGAAACCTCGCCGAGACCCTCCCCGGCCAAGCCCTGCCCGGCCCCTCCCTCCTCGACCACGTCCTCCTCACCACCCCGCCCGGCGACGCCCCGGCCCTCACGGCGTACCTCCCCGTCGACCCCGGCCGCCCCGTCACCGAACGCCTCCACCACGCGCTGCACGCCACCCGCGAGGCCGTCGACTACCAGCGCGCCACCGGCCGCCCCGACGCGTTCGACACCGCCGTCGCCGCGGGCGTCGGCCGCGAACTGACCGAAGCCCTCGTCGCCCTCGTCCACGGCACCGAAGGCGCCGCCGTCACCCTCGCCTGGGCCCCCGCGACCGGGGCCCCCGCCGGCTGCGCCGCCCGCCCGGAACCCGTCGAGTTCACCCCCGGCGACCTCCCCGCACTCCGCGAGGCCGGCGCCCGCTACCGGCGCGCCCGGTCCTCCGCGCCCGCCCGTGTCACCGGCACCGTCGTACGCCTGTGCCGCACGGGCTCCCGCGGGCCCGGCACCGTCCGGCTCCGCGTCCTCGCCGGGGCCGGCACCACCCACCTGCGCGCCACCCTCGACGAGGACGGCTACCGCACCGCCGTCCACGCCCACCTCGCCGGAGTGCCGCTGCGCGTCCACGGCCGCCTGGAGGTCCGCGGGGGCCGCCACCACCTCACCGGCACCCACGACGTGGCGGCGGTCCACGTCGACGACGCCGAACGCGACCGGCTGACGAAGACCCTGGACGAGGACGGCTGACGAGGACGACCGGCGAGGGCGACCGGCGGGCAGGGGAGCGCCGGCCCGGCCGTGAACCGTTTCGCGAGGGGCCGGGACGGCTCGGTACCATTCCCTCCTACGCGCGCGCCCCCCGGGGCGCTCACCCCTTCAGTCAGGAGAGACCGGTGTCAGACGTCCGTGTGATCATCCAACGCGATTCCGAGCGGGAAGAGCGCGTGGTGACGACGGGCACTACGGCCGCCGACCTCTTCGCCGGCGAGCGCGCCATCGTCGCGGCCCGCGTGGACGGCGAGCTGAGGGACCTCGCGTACGAGCTCAGGGACGGCGAGGCCGTCGAGGGCGTCGAGATCTCCTCCGAGGACGGTCTCGCCATCCTGCGCCACTCCACCGCGCACGTCATGGCCCAGGCCGTCCAGGAGCTGTTCCCCGAGGCCAAGCTCGGCATCGGCCCGCCCATCAAGGACGGCTTCTACTACGACTTCGACGTCGAGAAGCCGTTCACGCCCGAGGACCTCAAGGCCGTCGAGAAGAAGATGCAGGAGATCCAGAAGCGCGGCCAGCGGTTCGCGCGCCGGGTCACCACCGACGAGGCCGCCCGCGAGGAGCTGGCGGGCGAGCCGTACAAGCTGGAGCTGATCGGCCTCAAGGGCAACGCCGCGCAGGCCGCCGAGGGCGCGGACGCCGAGGTCGGCGGCGGCGAGCTGACCATCTACGACAACCTCGACGCCAAGACCGGCGAGCTGTGCTGGAAGGACCTCTGCCGCGGCCCGCACCTGCCGACCACCCGCGCCATCCCGGCGTTCAAGCTGATGCGCTCGGCCGCCGCGTACTGGCGGGGCAGCGAGAAGAACCCGCAGCTCCAGCGGATCTACGGCACCGCCTGGCCGTCCAAGGACGAGCTGAAGGCGCACCTGGACTTCCTCGCCGAGGCCGAGAAGCGCGACCACCGCAAGCTGGGCGCCGAGCTCGACCTGTTCTCCTTCCCGGACGAGCTCGGTCCGGGCCTGGCGGTGTTCCACCCCCGGGGCGGCGTGATCCGCAAGGTGATGGAGGACTACTCGCGCCGGCGCCACGAGGCCTCCGGCTACGAGTTCGTCAACACCCCGCACATCTCGAAGGAGCGCCTCTTCGAGATCTCCGGGCACCTGCCGCACTACGCGGAGGGCATGTTCCCCGCCATAGAGTTCGACGAGCAGAACTACCGCCTCAAGGCGATGAACTGCCCGATGCACAACCTGGTCTTCAAGGCCCGCGGGCGCTCCTACCGGGAGCTGCCGCTGCGGCTGTTCGAGTTCGGCACCGTCTACCGGTACGAGAAGTCGGGCGTCGTGCACGGTCTGACCCGTTCGCGCGGCTTCACCCAGGACGACTCGCACATCTACTGCACCCGGGAGCAGATGCCGCAGGAGCTCGACGCGCTCCTCACCTTCGTCCTGGACCTCCTGCGCGACTACGGCCTGACCGAGTTCGAGCTGGAGCTCTCCACCCGCGACGACTCGGACAAGTTCATCGGCTCGGACGAGGACTGGGAGGAGGCCACCGAGGCGCTCCGCCAGGCCGCCGAGAAGCAGGGCCTGCCGCTGGTCCCGGACCCGGGCGGCGCGGCGTACTACGGCCCGAAGATCTCGGTGCAGGCCAAGGACGCCATCGGCCGTTCCTGGCAGATGTCCACCATCCAGGTCGACTTCAACCAGCCGAAGCGCTTCAACCTGGAGTACACGGCGGCGGACGGCTCGCGCCGGCAGCCCGTCATGATCCACCGTGCGCTCTTCGGCTCCATCGAGCGCTTCTTCGGCGTGCTGCTGGAGCACTACGCCGGTGCCTTCCCGGCCTGGCTCGCCCCGCTCCAGGCGGTCGGCATCCCGGTCGGGGACGCCCACGTCGAGTACCTCCACGAGTTCGCCGCCGAGGCGAAGCGCAAGGGCCTGCGGGTCGAGGTGGACGCGTCCTCGGACCGGATGCAGAAGAAGATCAGGAACCACCAGAAGCTGAAGGTCCCCTTCATGATCATCGTGGGGGACGACGACATGAGCGCGGGCACGGTCTCCTTCCGCTACCGCGACGGCTCGCAGAAGAACGGGATCCCCCGGGACCTCGCGCTCGCCGAGCTGGTCGACGTGGTGGAGCGCCGCGTACAGGTGTAGCGCCGCGTGCGGGCGTGACGAGGACACCAGGGGCGGTACCCGGCCGGGTACCGCCCCTCGGCGCACCCGGGCAGGGGCGGGCCATATGCTGAACCGCATGACGAATGAGCCGGAACAGCAGATCGGAGTGGGGACGCCGGACGCGTTCCAGCGTCTGTGGACGCCCCACCGGATGGCGTACATCCAGGGCGAGAACAAGCCCACCGATTCGGGGGCCGGCGACGGCTGCCCCTTCTGCTCGATCCCGGCGAAGTCGGACGAGGACGGACTCGTCGTCGCGCGCGGCGAGAGCGTCTACGCCGTGCTGAACCTCTACCCGTACAACGGCGGCCATCTGATGATCGTCCCGTTCCGGCACGTCGCCGACTACACGGAGCTGGACGAGGCGGAGACCGCCGAGCTGGCCGCCTTCACCAAGCGGGCGATGACCGCGCTGCGTACGGCGTCGGGGGCGCACGGCTTCAACCTGGGCATGAACCAGGGGGCCGCCGCGGGCGCCGGGATCGCCGCCCACCTGCACCAGCACATCGTGCCGAGGTGGGGCGGCGACACCAACTTCATGCCGGTCACCGCCCACACCAAGGTGCTCCCGCAGCTGCTGGCCGACACGCGCCGCATGCTCGCCGACGCCTGGCCGGCCGCCTGATCAGGCGTCGTACACGTCGGCCTTCTTCGGCGCCGGGTCGGCGGTGAAGTTGCTGCCCGCCAGCGAGGTCGTGTCCACGCCGTGCTCGTCCAGCATCTTGACGGTCGCGGCGTGCACGGCGCGCATCACGGGCGTGGAGGCGCGGATCACGTCGTCGGCCATGAAGCGGTGCTTCCACGGGGCCTCCGCCCAGGCGTGGCGCAGGCCGAACGGCTCGGGCAGCACGAGCTTGCCGCCGAGGAAGTCGAGGACCGGCGGGAACCAGGTGAGCGGGGCCCGGACGGCGAGGCGGACGACCTCGTTGGTCTCCACCAGGGGCAGCTTGATGTCGCGGGTCTCCCAGAACCGTATGGTCTTGGAGACCGTCTTCGTCTTCGCGGCGGGCTTGCTCGTGAAGAGGGAGTGCACCGGGCCGAGCGCGTGCCCGGAGACCTCGATGCGCAGGGTGTGCAGCAGCGCCGTGACGGTGACGAGCATGGTGAGGACGAGCTGGCCGTCCCAGAGGACGAACTGCACGCCGAGGTAGTGGCGGTTGCCCTTGCCGAACTGGTTCTCGTTGCAGACGCGCTGGATCTCGTGCGGCTTGACCTGGAAGTGGACGACGTCCTCGCCGTCGGGGCGCGAGACCTCCTTGGCGCCGTCGCCGACGGGCACGACGATCCAGTGGTTGACCGACGGGGTGGGGAAACCGCTCTTGAGCGAGCCCCGCTCCAGCAGTTTCAGCTGGTCGTGGATGGGGCGCACCACGTCCCAGGTGCGGAAGGCGTGGATCTCCTTGCCGTCGCGGGGCTTCAGCTCCTCGGCGAGGTGCCAGCCGCCCCAGCGGGTGCCCATGCCGAGTATGCCGCGCGGCCCGGCGTAGAAGACGACGTTGGAGCGCTGCTCGGCGGTGAGCTTCTCCAGGGACTGGCGCAGCTCCTCGGCGGCGGTCTCGCCGGGGCTCTGCGGGACCGCCTCGGGGATCTTGGCGGCGACCCCGCCTCCGCTGAGCAGCGCCTCCCAGCGGGCGCGCAGGTCGCGGGCGGTGGTCTCGCAGACGTGCTTGGCGAGGAACCAGCCGACCACCGGAGCGATGATCATGGCGCGCAGGTAGAGGGACAGGAAGCCGTCGAACGGCAGCTTGACCATGACGAGCACGGCGAGGATGGCGAAGCCCGCGAGGAGGGCCGTGCCGGCGGCCCCGGCGCGCTTGTTGGCGGCCCCCGCGAGGGTGCGGCGGATCTGGAAGAGGACCAGCCACAGGAGCAGTCCGGGCAGGAACACCACGCCGCACAGCAGGGTGATGAGCGTGAGGCGCAGGTCGCGCTGCTTGCGGATGCGGTTGGCGGAGAGGCAGT
Organism: Streptomyces fradiae ATCC 10745 = DSM 40063; assembly: GCF_008704425.1. NCBI lineage: Bacteria > Bacillati > Actinomycetota > Actinomycetes > Kitasatosporales > Streptomycetaceae > Streptomyces > Streptomyces fradiae. The sequence goes on along the minus strand of NZ_CP023696.1, from coordinate 949,621 downwards.
GCTCGACGACCGGCTGGGGGTCGGTGCCGAAGGACTGGATGACGGCCGAGCGCCCGCCGCCGAGCATGCGGACGACGACGGCGCGGGAGAACGCCTCGCCCAGATTGGGCTCGAAGAGGGAGAACTTCCCCTTCTTGACCGTGGATTGGTACCAGTCGTTGTTGGCCTTGAGGATGTCCTCGAGCGGGCTGTCGCGGTACGCGGCGGAGGCCAGCGCGTTCGTGGCCACCGACTGCCCCGACGAGCCCTGGAGCGGGACCTGTGCCCCGGGACCGAAACTGTCCATCGTGTCTTCCGCCCCCATCGACGCATGTGCCGCAGCCGTTGTCCCCGCACTGCGGCCTTTCCCCACCGGGTGCGGGCGCACACCTGCTGACTCGGGCTCACCAGCCTATCGGGGAGCGGGGCGGCGCGTCAGGACGACGGGGAAGCCGCCGCGGGCCGCCCGCCGGGGTGACCGGCGGGCGGCGCGGCCTCCGGGCGGCGCGGCGTCGAGGGGCGGGCCGCGCCGTCGCGGCCGGGGACTTGAGGCCGGCGTGCGGCCGGGGGCCGGTGGTCCTCAGGCGCGGACCTTCTGCGCGATGTGCGCCGGCATGGGCTCGTGCCGTACGTACGCGCGGCTGAAGCGGCCGGTGCCGTGGGTGAGGGAGCGGAGGTCGACGGCGTACCGGCCGATCTCCAGTTCGGGGACGTCCGCACGGACGACGGTGCGTCCGGGCCCCGCCTGGTCGGTGCCGACGACGCGGCCGCGGCGGCCGGAGAGGTCGCTCATGACGGGGCCGACGTACTCGTCGGGGACGAGGACCTGGACCTCGGCGACGGGTTCCAGCAGGTCGACCGGGGTGTCGGCGGCGGCCTCGCGCAGGGCGAGGGCCCCGGCCGTCTGGAAGGCGGCGTCGGAGGAGTCCACCGAGTGGGCCTTGCCGTCGACCAGGGTGACGCGGATGTCCACCAGGGGGTGCCCGGTGGCGACGCCGCGGGCGGCCTGGGCGCGCAGCCCCTTCTCGACGGAGGGGATGAACTGGCGGGGGACGGCGCCGCCGACGACCTTGTCGACGAACTCGACGCCGGAGCCGGGCGGGAGGGGCTCGACCTCGATGTCGCAGATGGCGAACTGGCCGTGGCCGCCGGACTGCTTGACGTGCCGGCCGCGCGCGGCGGCGGGGGCGGCGAAGGTCTCGCGGAGGGCGACGCGGTGCGGCACGGCGTCGACCTGGACGCCGTAGCGGGTGCGCAGGCGTTCGAGGGCGACGTCCTGGTGGGCCTCGCCGAGGCACCACAGGACGACCTGGTGGGTGTCCTGGTTCTGCTCCAGGCGCATGGTGGGGTCCTCGGCGGCGAGCCGGGCCAGGCCCTGCGAGAGCTTGTCCTCGTCGGCCTTGCCGCGGGCCTCGATGGCGAGGGGGAGCAGCGGCTCGGGCATGGTCCAGGGGGCCATGAGGAGCGGGTCGTCCTTGGCGGAGAGGGTGTCGCCGGTCTCGGCGCGGGAGAGCCTGGCGACGCAGGCGAGGTCGCCGGCGACGCAGTGGGCCATCGGGCGCTGCTGCTTGCCGAAGGGGGCGAAGAGGGCGCCGACGCGTTCGTCGACGTCGTGGTCCTCGTGGCCGCGGTCGGCGAGGCCGTGGCCCGAGACGTGGACGGTGTCGTCGGGGCGGAGGGTGCCGGAGAAGACCCGTACGAGGGAGATCCGCCCGACGTACGGGTCGGAGGAGGTCTTGACGACCTCGGCGGCGAGGGGGCCCTCGGGGTCGCAGGTCAGGGCGGGCCGGGGGTCGCCCCGCGGGGTGGTGACCTCGGGCGCGGGGCGCTCCAGGGGCGTGGGGAAGCCGCGGGTGATCAGGTCGAGGAGTTCCACGGTGCCCAGGCCCTGGGTGCCGCCGGGCGCGGCGGGGGCGGCGGCGAGCACGGGGTGGAAGGTGCCGCGGGCGACGGCCTTCTCCAGGTCCGCGACGAGGCTCTTGAGGTCGATCTCCTCGCCGCCCAGGTAGCGGTCCATGAGGGTCTCGTCCTCGCTCTCCGCGATGATGCCCTCGATCAGGCGGTTGCGGGCCTCCTCGATGAGGGGGAGCTGGGTGTCGTCCGGGGGGTTCTCCCTGCGCGCGCCGGTGGAGTAGTCGAGGACCTCGCGGGTGAGGAGCCCGACGAGGCCGGTGGCGGGGGCGTGCCCGTCGGGCGCCTCGGGGCCGAGGACGGGCAGGTAGAGGGGGAGCACGGCGTCGGGGTCGTCACCGCCGAGGACCTCGCCGCAGACGCGGGTGAGCCGGTCGTAGTCGGTGCGGGCGGTGTCGAGGTGGGTGACGACGATCGCGCGGGGCATCCCGACGGCGGCGCACTCCTCCCAGAGCAGGCGGGTGGAGCCGGGGACGGCGTCGGCCTCCTGCGCGGCGGAGACGACGAAGAGGGCGGCGTCCGCGGCGCGCAGCCCGGCGCGCAGCTCGCCGACGAAGTCGGCGTAGCCGGGGGCGTCCAGCAGGTTGATCTTGCAGCCGGCCCATTCGAGGGGGACGAGGGAGAGCTGTACGGACCGCTGTGTGCGGTGCTCGATCTCGTCGTGGTCGGAGAGGGTGGTGCCGTCCTCCACGCGTCCGGCGCGGTTGACGGCGCCCGCGGTCAGGGCCAGGGCCTCGACCAGGGTGGTCTTGCCGGACCCGCTGTGGCCGACCAGCACGACGTTCCTGACGGATGAGGGCCGGTCGGCCGTCACGGCCCTGCCGGCGGCTCCGACGTGGGTGTTCGCCTTGTCGCCCATGGTTCTTCCTCCCGATCGGCTGAAACGGTGAGGTGGGGGGCGCGGGCGCGCGGGGGAGCGGGTGGGCGGGGCGGCCCCTGGGGATGGGCTCCGGTGGTGCCCGCGGTCGTCCCTTCGAGCTTTCCACTCCGCCGGTGCCGCGTCCATACGGCGCCCGTCCGCCGACGTCGGAGGGGGTGCGGCGGGTGCCCGGGGGTGGGGCGGGGCGGTGCGTGGCTACGATGGGCCAGCCGGTGGCCGACGGGGCCGCCCGGCACACCTACCCCTCGGGAAGGCCATGCTGAACAAGTACGCGCGTGCTTTCTTCACGCGTGTTCTCACACCGTTCGCCGCGTTTCTGCTCCGCCGCGGGGTGAGCCCCGACGCGGTGACGCTCGTCGGGACCGCGGGGGTCGTGGCGGGTGCGCTGGTCTTCTTCCCGCGCGGGGAGTTCTTCTGGGGCACGATCGTGATCACGCTGTTCGTGTTCTCGGACCTCGTCGACGGCAACATGGCACGTCAGGCCGGGGTCTCCAGCCGGTGGGGGGCCTTCCTGGACTCCACGCTGGACCGGGTCGCCGACGGGGCGATCTTCGGCGGCTTCGCGCTGTGGTACGCGGGCGGCGGTGACGACAACGTGCTCTGCGCGGTGTCGATCTTCTGCCTGGCGAGTGGCCAGGTCGTGTCGTACACCAAGGCGCGGGGCGAGTCCATCGGGCTGCCGGTCGCGGTGAACGGCCTGGTGGAGCGGGCCGAGCGGCTGGTGGTGTCGCTGGTCGCGGCGGGCCTGGCCGGGCTGCACGCGTTCGGCGTGCCGTGGGTGCAGGTGCTGCTGCCGGTGGCGCTGTGGCTGGTGGCCGTGGGCAGCGCGGTGACGCTGGGGCAGCGCGTGGTGACGGTACGGCGTGAGGCGGCGGAGGCGGACGCGGCGGCCGGCGGCGCGGCCACGGGGAGCGGGGCCACGTCGTGAGCGCGGTGGGGGAGTGGTTGACGGACGCCCTGTACGGGCTGGGCTGGGCGACGGTCCGCAAGCTGCCGGAGCCGGTGGCCGCGGGCCTGGGCCGGCGGATCGCGGACACGGCGTGGAGGCGGCGCGGGCAGGGCGTGCTGCGGCTGGAGGCGAACCTGGCGCGGGTCGTGCCGGACGCCTCGCCGCAGCGGCTGGCGGAGCTGTCGCGGGCCGGGATGCGCTCGTACATGCGGTACTGGATGGAGTCCTTCCGGCTGCCGTCGTGGAGCGCCGAGCGGGTGGGCCGCTCCGTCGAGGTGAAGGACGTGCACCTGTTGACGGAAGGCCTCGCCTCCGGGCGGGGCGTGGTGCTGGCGCTGCCGCACCTGGCCAACTGGGACCTGGCCGGGGTGTGGGCGACCCGGTCGCTGGGCGTGCCGTTCACCACGGTCGCGGAGCGGCTGAAGCCGGAGTCGCTGTACGACCGGTTCGTGGCGTACCGCGAGTCGCTGGGCATGGAGGTGCTGCCGCACACGGGCGGCTCCGCCTTCGGCGCGCTGGCGCGGCGGCTGCGGGCGGGCGGGCTGGTCTGCCTGGTCGCCGACCGGGACCTGTCCTCCTCCGGCGTGGAGGTGGACTTCTTCGGCGAGCGGGCGCGGATGCCCGCCGGCCCGGCGCTGCTCGCGCAGCACACCGGGGCGCTGCTGCTGCCGGTCACGCTCTGGTACGACGACACGGCGACGATGCGCGGGCGGGTGCACCCGCCGGTCGATCCGCCGGAAACGGGTACCCGCGCGCAGAAGACGGCCGTGATGACCCAGGCGCTGGCGGACGCCTTCGCCGGCGGGATCGCCGACCACCCGGAGGACTGGCACATGCTCCAGCGGCTGTGGCTCGCCGACCTGGACCCCGCGAAGGGACCGAAGTGAGGATCGGCATCGTCTGCCCGTACTCGTGGGACGTGCCGGGCGGCGTCCAGTTCCACATCCGCGACCTCGCGGAGCACCTCATCCGGCTCGGCCACCACGTGTCCGTGCTGGCCCCGGCGGACGACGGGACGCCGCTGCCGCCGTACGTCGTGTCGGCGGGCCGGGCGGTCCCGGTCCCCTACAACGGGTCGGTGGCGCGGCTGAACTTCGGGTTCCTGTCGGCGGCGCGGGTGCGGCGCTGGCTGCACGACGGCACGTTCGACGTGATCCACATCCACGAGCCGGCCTCGCCGTCGCTGGGGCTGCTGGCGTGCTGGGCGGCGCAGGGCCCGATCGTGGCGACGTTCCACACCTCCAACCCCCGGTCGCGGGCGATGATCGCGGCGTACCCGATCCTCCAGCCGGCGCTGGAGAAGATCAGCGCGCGCATCGCGGTGAGCGAGTACGCGCGGCGGACGCTCGTGGAGCACCTGGGCGGCGACGCGGTCGTCATCCCCAACGGCGTCGACGTGGACTTCTTCGCACGGGCCGAGCCGAAGGCGGCCTGGCAGACGGAGGGGGCGGGCGGCGCCTCCGGGGGCGGGGCCGGGAGACCCGAGGGCGGGACGCTCGGCTTCATCGGCCGGATCGACGAGCCGCGCAAGGGCCTGCCGGTGCTCATGCGGGCCCTGCCGAAGATCCTCGAGGCCCGCCCCGGCACGAGGCTGCTGGTCGCGGGGCGCGGCGACGAGCAGGAGGCCGTGGCGTCGCTGCCGGCCTCCATGCGGCGGCACGTCGAGTTCCTCGGGATGGTCAGCGACGAGGACAAGGCGCGGCTGCTGCGCAGCGTGGACGTGTACGTGGCGCCCAACACGGGCGGTGAGAGCTTCGGGATCATCCTGGTCGAGGCGCTGTCGGCGGGCGCCCCGGTGCTCGCCAGCGACCTGGACGCGTTCGCGCAGGTGCTGGACCAGGGCGAGGCGGGCGAGCTGTTCGCCAACGAGGACGCCGACGCCCTCGCGGACGCCGCGATCCGGCTGCTGGGCGACCCGCGGCGGCGGGAGGAGCTGCGCGCGCGGGGCAGCGCCCATGTGTGCCGGTTCGACTGGTCGACGGTCGGCGCGGACATCCTGGCGGTGTACGAGACGGTGACGGACGGCGCTGCGTCGGTGGCGACGGACGAGCGGACGACGGGGCTGCTGGCCCGGTGGGGGCTGGGGCGCGACTAGACGGGAGGGGGCGCCCATGGGGCGGGGGAACGGCGCGTCGGTGCGCAGGCTGGACCTGGGGTACTTCACACGGCCCGCCGACGAGGCCGGTACGCCGTGGCCGCGCGTGGAGCCGGTGCTGGCGTACCTGGTGCGGCACGAGGCGGGTCTGCTGCTGTTCGACACGGGCGTCGGGAGCGGTGACCCCGCGGCGGAGGACCACTACCGGCCCAGGCGCCGCGATCTGCGGGGGGCGCTGGCGGAGGCCGGGGTGGCGCCCGGTGATCTCGACCTGGTCGTCAACTGCCATCTGCACTTCGACCACTGCGGCGGCAACCCGCTGCTGGCGGGGCGGCCCGTACTCGTACAGCGGCGGGAGCTGGCGGCGGCCCGGGCGGGCGGGTACACCATCGACGCGCTGGTGGACTTCCCCGGGGCGCGGTACGAGGAGCTGGACGGTGAGGCGGAGGTCTGGCCGGGCGTCCACGTGCTGCCCACGCCCGGCCACACGGACGGGCACCAGTCGCTGGCCGTGGCGGGGCCCGCGGGGGTGACCGTGCTGGCGGGGCAGGCGTTCGACCTCGCGTCCGGGTTCGCGTCGGACGAGATGGCCCGCCGGGCGGTGCTCGACGATCCGGACGGTGCGGGAGGCCGCCTCGGGCCCGTCCCGTACCGGCCGTGGCTGGACCGGCTGGCCGCCCTGGGGGCCGGCCGCGTGGTGTTCGCGCACGACCGGTCGGTGTGGGAGGGCGCCATGCCGGTGGGCGGAGGAACCTCGGGGGCGCCCCGGTAGCCTTGCCGCCCGTGACCGAAACGTTGATCTGGATCGCCGTCGCCCTCGTCGCCGTCGGCCTGTACCTGAGCTGGACCGCGGGGCGGCTCGACCGGCTGCACGCCCGCATCGACGCCGCGCGCGCCGCGCTGGACGCCCAGCTCCTGCGGCGCGCCTCGGTCGCCCAGGAGCTGGCCACGTCGGGGGTGCTCGACCCGGCGGCGTCCATCGTGCTCTACCAGGCCGCGCACGCCGCGCGGCAGGCCGAGGAGGAGCAGCGGGAGGTCGCCGAGAGCGACCTGAGCCAGGCCCTGCGGGCGGTGCTCGGCGAGCCGGAGCAGACGGAGGCGGTACGGGAGGCGCCCGGCGGGGCGGAGGCGCTCGGCGAGCTGGCCGCGGCGGTGCGCAGGGTGCCGATGGCGCGGCGGTTCCACAACGACGCCGTGCGGGCGGCGCGGGCGCTGCGGCGGCACCGGAAGGTGCGGTGGTTCCGGCTGGCCGGGCACGCGCCGTTCCCGATGGCGTTCGAGATGGACGACGAGCCGCCGACCGCGCTGGCGGACCGCCCGGCCTGAGCCGCCGACCTGACCGCCCGGCTCGACCGCCCGGCCTGAGCGACGGGCACGGGCGGGCGGGCACGGGCGGGCGGGGCAGGTCTGGGCGGCGCGGACGGACGGGCGAGCGGGGCCCGACCGCCCGGCCTCGGCTGCATGGGCGAGATCCGGCCACCTGAAAACGAGCCACCGGCTCCTCATTGGCCCTTGCTGTGGACTGGTCGGGACGTGTTTCCTCACCAATGTCGTTTCCCCCGGGTCCTTCGACCCGCCCCGTTTCCCCGAGTGAGGTCTGACGTGTCCACCACGCCCACCACCACCCCGCAGGCCCCCGAGACCGGCACCGCGCGTGTGAAGCGCGGCATGGCCGAGCAGCTCAAGGGCGGCGTGATCATGGACGTCGTCACGCCGGAGCAGGCCAAGATCGCCGAGGACGCCGGCGCCGTCGCCGTCATGGCGCTCGAGCGCGTCCCCGCCGACATCCGCAAGGACGGCGGCGTGGCCCGCATGTCCGACCCGGACATGATCGAGGGCATCATCGACGCCGTCTCGATCCCGGTCATGGCCAAGTCCCGCATCGGCCACTTCGTCGAGGCCCAGGTCCTGCAGTCCCTCGGCGTGGACTACATCGACGAGTCCGAGGTCCTCACCCCGGCCGACGAGGTGAACCACTCCGACAAGTGGGCGTTCACCACCCCCTTCGTGTGCGGCGCCACCAACCTGGGCGAGGCCCTGCGCCGTATCGCCGAGGGCGCGGCCATGATCCGCTCCAAGGGCGAGGCCGGCACCGGCAACGTGGTCGAGGCCGTCCGCCACCTGCGCCAGATCAAGAACGAGATCGCCCGGCTGCGCGGCTACGACAACAACGAGCTGTACGCCGCCGCCAAGGAGCTGCGCGCCCCGTACGAGCTGGTCAAGGAGGTCGCCGAGCTCGGCAAGCTGCCGGTCGTGCTGTTCTCCGCCGGCGGTGTCGCCACCCCGGCCGACGCCGCGCTGATGCGCCAGCTCGGTGCCGAGGGCGTCTTCGTCGGCTCCGGCATCTTCAAGTCCGGCGACCCGGCCAAGCGCGCCGCCGCCATCGTGAAGGCCACCACCTTCTACGACGACCCGAAGATCGTCGCGGACGCCTCCCGCAACCTGGGCGAGGCCATGGTGGGCATCAACTGCGACACCCTCCCCGAGTCCGAGCGCTACGCGAACCGGGGCTGGTAACGGCATGACCACCCCCGTCATCGGCGTCCTGGCCCTCCAGGGCGACGTACGGGAGCACCTGATCGCCCTGGCCGCGGCGGACGCCGTGGCCAGGCCGGTCCGGCGCCCCGAGGAGCTCGCCGAGGTCGACGGCCTGGTCGTACCGGGCGGCGAGTCCACCACCATCTCCAAGCTGGCGGACCTGTTCGGCATGGCGGAGCCGCTGCGCGCGCGCATCGCCGAGGGCCTGCCGGTCTACGGCACCTGCGCCGGCCTGATCATGCTCGCGGACAAGATCCTCGACCCCCGGTCCGGCCAGGAGACCTGGGGCGGCATCGACATGATCGTCCGCCGCAACGCCTTCGGGCGGCAGAACGAGTCCTTCGAGGCCCGCGTCGACGTCGCCGGCATCGACGGCGGCCCCGTGCAGGGCGTCTTCATCCGCGCCCCCTGGGTCGAGTCGGTCGGCGCCGCCGCCGAGGTCCTCGCCGAGTACGACGGCCACATCGTGGCCGTACGGCAGGGCAACGCGATCGCCACCTCGTTCCATCCGGAACTGACCGGCGACCACCGGGTGCACGCCCTCTTCGTCGACATGGTGCGCTCCGCCCGCGTGTGAGATCCCGGTAGGATCTCTCGGGTTCGCTCGGAATTTGGTTACGCGAAGGAGACAGGCAGATGTCCGGCCACTCTAAATGGGCTACGACGAAGCACAAGAAGGCCGTGATCGACGCCAAGCGCGGCAAGCTCTTCGCGAAGCTGATCAAGAACATCGAGGTCGCCGCCCGCACCGGCGGCGGCGACCCCGACGGTAACCCGACGCTCTACGACGCCATTCAGAAGGCGAAGAAGAGCTCTGTTCCGAACAAGAACATCGACTCGGCGGTCAAGCGCGGTTCCGGCCAGGAGGCCGGCGGCGCCGACTACGAGACGATCATGTACGAGGGCTACGGCCCGAACGGTGTCGCGGTGCTCATCGAGTGCCTCACCGACAACCGCAACCGCGCCGCCTCGGACGTCCGCGTCGCCATGACCCGCAACGGCGGCTCCATGGCCGACCCCGGCTCCGTGTCGTACCTCTTCAACCGCAAGGGCGTCGTGATCGTCCCCAAGGGCGACCTGACCGAGGACGACGTGCTCGGCGCGGTCCTCGACGCGGGCGCCGAGGAGGTCAACGACCTCGGTGAGACCTTCGAGGTGATCAGCGAGGCCACCGACCTGGTCGCGGTCCGCACCGCCCTCCAGGAGGCCGGCGTCGACTACGAGTCGGCCGAGGCCAGCTTCGTCCCGACCATGCAGGTCGAGCTGGACGAGGAGGGCGCCCGCAAGATCTTCAAGCTGATCGACGCGCTGGAGGACAGCGACGACGTGCAGAACGTCTTCGCCAACTTCGACGTCTCCGACGACGTCATGGCGAAGGTCGACGCCTGATCCGCCGCGTGCGGGACTTCTGCGGCGGCACCGCCTGACAGCCGCGCCCACGGGCCGACGGGACACCCCGTCGGCCCGCCGCGTTGTCGGACCCAGCCGATAGCCTGCGGGAACACGAGGGCACCGCCCGGCGGGAGCCGGCACAGGGACGAAGGAGGGGCCGCGTGCGCGTGCTAGGGGTGGACCCGGGGCTGACCCGGTGCGGGGTCGGCGTCGTCGAGGGGGTCGCGGGACGCCCGCTGACCATGCTCGGCGTGGGCGTCGTCCGCACCCCCGCCGACGCCGACATCGGCCACCGCCTCGTCGCCATCGAGCGCGGCCTGGAGGAGTGGCTCGACACCCACCGGCCCGAACTGGTCGCCGTCGAGCGGGTGTTCAGCCAGCACAACGTCCGTACGGTGATGGGCACCGCCCAGGCCAGCGCCGTCGCCATGCTCTGCGCCGCCCGCCGCGGCATCCCCGTCGCCCTGCACACGCCCAGCGAGGTCAAGGCCGCCGTCACCGGCAGCGGCCGCGCCGACAAGGCCCAGGTCGGCGCCATGGTCACCCGCCTCCTGCGGCTCGCCGCGCCGCCCAGGCCCGCCGACGCCGCCGACGCCCTCGCCCTCGCCATCTGCCACATCTGGCGCGCCCCCGCGCAGAACCGGCTCCAGCGGGCGGTCGCCGCCCAGCACGCCCAGAACGCCCCGAAAGGCCGCACCGCATGATCGCCTTCGTCACCGGCCCGGTCGCCGCCCTCGCCCCCACCACCGCCGTCGTCGAAGTCGGCGGCGTCGGCATGTCCGTCCAGTGCACGCCCGACACCATCGCCACGCTGAGGATCGGTCAGGAGGCGCGCCTCCACACCTCCCTGGTGGTCCGTGAGGATTCCCTCACGCTCTACGGCTTCGCCGACGACGACGCGCGGCAGGTCTTCGAACTGCTCCAGACCGCCAGCGGCGTCGGCCCCCGCCTCGCCCAGGCCATGCTCGCCGTCCACACCCCCGACGCCCTGCGCGCCGCCGTCGCCTCCGGCGACGAGAAGGCCCTCACGGCCGTCCCCGGCATCGGCAAGAAGGGCGCGCAGAAGCTCCTGCTGGAGCTGAAGGACCGGCTGGGCGCCCCCGTCGGCACGGCCCGCCCCGCCACCGCCGGCGCCCCCGGCTGGCGCGACCAGCTCCACGCCGCCCTGGTCGGGCTCGGCTACGCCGCCCGCGAGGCCGACGACGCCGTCGACGCCGTCGCCCCGCAGGCCGAGGCCGCCGGCGGCGAGCCGCAGATCGGCGCCCTGCTGAAGGCCGCCCTCCAGACCCTCAACCGCGCCCGCTGACCCGGCCCCGCCCGGCCGCCCCCCCACCACCACCGCGAGGAGACGTTCAGTGAACTGGGACGACACGAGCGACGCGACCGCCCCCGAGCGGCTCGCCGACCCCGCCGGGGAGCGGCTGGTGGGGTCCGTCGCCGACCGCGACGACCAGGCCGTCGAAGCGGCGCTGCGCCCCAGGGACCTGGACGAGTTCATCGGCCAGGAGAAGGTCCGCGAGCAGCTCGACCTCGTCCTCAAGGCCGCCCGCGCCCGCGGGGCCACCGCCGACCACGTCCTGCTCTCCGGCGCCCCCGGCCTCGGCAAGACCACCCTGTCCATGATCATCGCGGCCGAGATGGGCGCCCCCATCCGGATCACCTCCGGTCCCGCCATCCAGCACGCCGGCGACCTCGCCTCGATCCTCTCCTCCCTCCAGGAGGGGGAGGTCCTCTTCCTCGACGAGATCCACCGCATGTCCCGGCCCGCCGAGGAGATGCTGTACATGGCCATGGAGGACTTCCGCGTCGACGTGATCGTCGGCAAGGGCCCCGGAGCCACCGCCATCCCGCTGGAGCTGCCCCCCTTCACCCTCGTCGGCGCCACCACCCGCGCCGGACTCCTCCCGCCGCCGCTGCGCGACCGCTTCGGCTTCACCGCGCACATGGAGTTCTACGCCCCCGCCGAGCTGGAGCGCGTCGTCCACCGCTCCGCCCGCCTGCTCGACGTGGAGATCGACACGGCGGGCGCCGCCGAGATCGCCGGCCGCTCCCGCGGCACGCCCCGCATCGCCAACCGGCTGCTGCGCCGCGTCCGCGACTACGCCCAGGTCAGGGCCGACGGCACCATCACCCGCGAGATCGCCGCGACCGCCCTCGGCGTGTACGAGGTGGACGCCCGCGGCCTGGACCGGCTGGACCGCGCCGTCCTGGAGGCGCTGCTGAAGCTGTTCGGCGGCGGGCCCGTCGGCCTGTCGACGCTCGCCGTCGCCGTCGGCGAGGAGCGGGAGACCGTCGAGGAGGTCGCGGAACCCTTCCTCGTACGGGAGGGGCTGCTCGCCCGCACCCCGCGCGGCCGCGTGGCCACCCCGGCCGCCTGGGCCCACCTCGGAATGGTGCCGCCGAGGGGGGCCGGACCGGCGGCCGGGCAGCCGGGGCTGTTCGGCACGTGACGGCGCGGAGACTCGCCCCGCCCGGAACCACGGTGCGATGCTGGGCGTTGTTCCATCGATGCGGACTCGCCTAGACTCCGCCGATGCCGCCCTTTCAGGTCGGCGTGCCCACCCCCGTAGATCAGGCCGCTCACCAGCGCGGTCGTGCGAAGGAATTCCGTCCCGTGGATAACATCGGCGTGCTTCTCCCCTTCATCGTGCTCATCGGGGCCATGTTCCTGATGACCCGCTCTGCGAAGAAAAAGCAGCAGCAGGCCATGGAAATGCGCAACCAGATGCAGCCCGGCACCGGCGTGCGGACGATCGGGGGGATGTACGCCACGGTCAAGGAGGTCGGTGACGACACCGTCCTCCTGGAGGTCGCGCCCGGCGTCCACGCCGTCTACGCGAAGAACGCGATCGGCGCCGTCCTGGACGACGACGAGTACAACCGCATCGTCCACGGCGACACGCACTCCGGCGCCGGGGCCGACGACCTCCCGGTCGTGCCGGACGACGCGTCCTCGCTCGTCGCGGGCGACGACACCGACGCCACCGACGGCGCCGCGAAGCCGGACCTCACCAAGAAGGCCGACGCCGACGACGCGCCCGAGGACGGCAAGGCCGACGGCAAGACCGGCGGCAAGGCCGATGGCAAGGCCGACGGCGGGACCGACGCGAAGTAGCCGGTCACAGGAGACCGCCGGACGCCCACGGGTGTCCGGCGGTCACTGGATGCGTCACATCTGCGGGGGCAGGTCCCCACACACACTTCGTGGCCGCCCCGCGCACACCCGGTGCGGGGCGGTTGGACAGGGAGATACGACAAGGTGGCAGCACCGAAGAAGGGCAGAGGGCCGTCGGGGGGCCAGGGAAGGCCGGGGCGCGCTCTGGTCCTGATCCTGATCGCCATGGCCGCGCTCACCGGCGGCATGTTCTGGTCCGGTCACACCGCGCCGCGCCTCGGCATCGACCTCGCGGGTGGCACGACCATCACGCTGAAGGCGAAGGCCGAGCCCGGCAAGGAAAGCGCCGTCAACGAGACCAACATGGAAACGGCGATCGGCATCATCGAGCGCCGCGTCAACGGTCTCGGCGTCCAGGAGGCCGAGGTCCAGAAGCAGGGCACCGAGAACATCATCGTCAACATCCCCAAGGGGACCGACGAGGAGCAGGCGCGCCAGCAGGTCGGCACCACCGCCCAGCTGTACTTCCGCCCGGTCATGCAGATCGCGGTCAGCGAGCCCGCGACGCCGCCCGCCTCCGGCAGCCCCTCCGCCGCCCCCTCCGCGGGCGCGTCGCCGAAGCCCTCCGCCCCCGCCGCGGACGGCGGGGAGGGCGAGAAGGCCACCGCGCCCTCGCCGAGCGCCACCACGCAGGGCCGCGCCCTCACCGACGGGCTGCGCGAGGCGCCCAGCCCCGGCCCGTCCGGCGCCCCGTCGGCGGCCCCCAGCCCCTCCCTGCCCGCCCCGGCGCTCTCGCCGAGCACGGACCCGACCGCCGACGCCGGCCTCCAGGGCAGGTTCGCCGCGCTGAACTGCGCCGACCCCAAGCAGCGGGCCTCCATCAAGGGCGCCAAGCCCACCGAGCCGACCGTCGCCTGCGGGATGAACGGCGGCGTCTGGGAGAAGTACCTGCTCGGCGCGGCCGACGTGGACGGCAAGGACGTCGACGACGCGGCGGGCGTGCTCGACCCCGAGCGCGGCATCTGGAAGGTGCAGCTCGAGTTCAACGACAAGGGCGCGAAGAAGTTCACCGAGATCACCGGGCGGCTCGCCTCGCAGTCCCCGCCGATGAACCAGTTCGCCATCGTCCTCGACGGCGAGGTCGTCTCCGCCCCCTCCGTGAGCAACGCGATCCCCGGCGGCCGCGCCGAGATCACCGGCAGCTTCGACCAGAAGTCCGCCCAGGACCTGGGCAACATGCTCTCCTACGGCGCCCTGCCCCTCACCTTCGAGGAGCAGTCCGTCACCACCGTCACCGCCGCCCTCGGCGGCGAGCAGCTCCGGGCCGGACTCATCGCCGGCGCCATCGGCCTCGCCCTCGTCGTGCTGTACCTGGTGGTGTACTACCGCGGCCTGTCGCTCATCGCGATCCTGTCGCTCGGCGTCTCCGCCGTCCTCACGTACACGATCATGTCGCTGCTCGGCCCGGCCATCGGCTTCGCGCTGAACCTGCCCGCCGTCTGCGGCGCCATCGTCGCCATCGGCATCACCGCGGACTCCTTCATCGTGTACTTCGAGCGCATCCGCGACGAGATCCGCGAGGGCCGCACGCTGCGCCCGGCCGTCGAGCGCGGCTGGCCGCGCGCCCGGCGCACGATCCTGGTCTCCGACTTCGTGTCGTTCCTCGCCGCCGCGGTGCTCTTCGTGGTCACCGTCGGCAAGGTGCAGGGCTTCGCCTTCACACTCGGCCTGACCACGCTCCTCGACGTCGTCGTGGTCTTCTTCTTCACCAAGCCGCTCATGACGATCCTGGCCCGCGGCAGGTTCTACGGCGGCCAGCACCCCTGGTCCGGCCTGGACCCGAAGCGGCTCGGCGCCCAGCCGCCGCTGCGCCGCACCCGCCGCGTCTCCGTCCCGACCGAACCGAAGGAGGCGTGAGATGTCGCGACTCGGAAATCTCGGCGCCCGTCTCTACCGCGGTGAGGTCGGATACGACTTCGTCGCCAAGCGGATGCTCTGGTACGGCGTCTCCATCCTGATCACGATCACCGCCATCGTGGGCCTCGGTGTGCGCGGCCTGAACATGGGCATCGAGTTCAAGGGCGGCGCCGTCTACACGACGCCCAGCACCACGGTGTCCGCCTCCCAGGCGGAGAAGGTCGCCGAGGAGGCCGCGGGCCACGACGCGATCGTCCAGGAGCTCGGCACGGGCGGCCTGCGCATCCAGGTCTCCGGCCTGGACACGGAGGCGGCCAACTCCCTCAAGGACGAGATCGCCGCCGGCGTCGACGTGCCGGTGAAGGACATCACCGCCGAGCTGGTCGGCCCGAGCTGGGGCGAGCAGATCGCCAACAAGGCGTGGACCGGCCTCGGCGTCTTCATGGTCCTGGTCGTCGTCTACCTGGCGATCGCCTTCGAGTGGCGCATGGCGGTCGCCGCGCTCATCGCCCTCATCCACGACCTCACCATCACCGTCGGCGTGTACGCGCTCGTCGGCTTCGAGGTCACGCCGGGCACGGTCATCGGCCTGCTCACCATCCTCGGCTACTCCCTCTACGACACGGTCGTCGTCTTCGACGGCCTGAAGGAGAGCACGAAGGACATCACCAAGCAGACCCGCTACACCTACAGCGAGATCGCCAACCGCAGCCTCAACGGCACCCTGGTCCGCTCGATCAACACCACCGTCGTGGCGCTCCTGCCGGTCGCCGGCCTGCTCTTCATCGGAGGCGGCTTCCTCGGCGCGGGCATGCTCAACGACATCTCGCTGTCGCTGTTCGTCGGCCTCGCCGCCGGCGCGTACTCGTCCATCTTCATCGCCACGCCGCTCGTCGCGGACCTCAAGGAGCGCGACCCGCAGATGAAGGCGCTGCGCAAGCGGGTCCTCGCCAAGCGCGCCGCGACCGCGTCGTCGCAGGAGGACGGCGACCCGGACGGCGAGCCGCTCGGCGGGGTGCCGCAGGGCGCCACCGCCGGCGTCGTCGGTCCCCGCGGCCGCCGCGGGCGTTCCACGGAGAACCGCCGATGACCCCCACCGCCACCCGCGACCTGCTGCTCAGCCGCATCCGGGACGTCGTCGACCACCCCAGCCCCGGCATCGTCTTCAAGGACATCACGCCGCTGCTGGCGGACCCCGAGGCGTTCACCGCGCTCACCGGCACCTTCGCCGAGCTGTGCGTCCGCTTCGGAGCCACGAAGATCGTCGGACTGGAGGCGCGCGGCTTCATCCTCGCCGCCCCCGTCGCGGTCTCCGCGGGCGTCGGCTTCATCCCGGTCCGCAAGGCGGGCAAGCTGCCCGGCGCCACCCTGCGGCAGGCGTACGAGCTGGAGTACGGCACGGCGGAGATCGAGGTCCACGCCGAGGACCTGGCCGCCGGCGACCGCGTCCTCGTCATCGACGACGTCCTGGCCACCGGCGGCACGGCCGAGGCGTCGCTGGAGCTCGTCCGCCGGGCGGGCGCCGAGGTCGTCGGCGTCGCCGTCCTGATGGAGCTGGGCTTCCTGGGCGGTCGCGCCCGGCTGGAGTCCGCCCTGAAGGGCGCCCCGCTGGAGGCGGTCATCCGCCTGTGAGGTGACACCCACCGTGCCACGGAAGGGGGCGCCCGGCTCGACGAGCCGGGCGCCCCCTTCCCGTATCCCGGCGACGGGCAGGCTCAGAAGATCCTCAAATGAGTGCCGCCCCGGTGCCGTCTCTGATTTGATCTTGGGCGATGCCACTGACCAGGCATCTCGATCCAAAGGAATCCAATTGAAGATCTCGAACAAGATCACCACGGGGATGGTTTCCGTCGTCTCTCTCGCGGCGCTCGCCGCGGGCGCGGCTCCGGCCGGCGCGGCCCCCTCGGCCGCGCCGCAGGCCGTGGCCGCCAAGGCCGGGTCCGCGCAGGTCGTCATGGCCCCCATGGCCGCCTCCGGCAGCTGCACCGGCTGGAAGAAGGCCGGCAGCCTCCCCCTGAAGTGGAGCAAGGTCTCCGACAACTGCGGCCACTTCGGCAAGCCGGGCCTGAAGATGGGCTACACCTGGAAGGTCTACAAGGGCAGCGCCATCTGCGTGAAGGTCAGGGGCTTCGTCAACGGCAAGGACAAGTGGTACGACGCGGGCTGCGGCAAGTCCGGGGCCATCAAGGTGCCGTGGGGCAACGTCCTCGCGGCCAAGGAGATGAAGGTCAAGAACGCCGCCCTCTTCGACTGGAAGTGACGGCGCCGGCCGGCCGCCCCGCCCGCGCGGGCGCGGCGGCCGGCTGACCCGTGAGGGAGGGGCCCGGACCCGGTCCGGGCCCCGCCGCGTGCCGCCCCGCCGCGTGCCGCCCCGCCGCGTGCCGCGAGGGCGCCCGCCCTCCGCATGCCGCCCCGCCGTCCCCTCCGCGTACGGCGACACCGTCCCCGCCCGGGTCCGGGCCGATCCGCGCCCCCGTCCGGCCCCGCCCCGCGCCCCGCGGCCCGCGAACGGCCGAAAACGTACGGGAGGGGCGTCCGGGAACAACGGGTACCCGTTCCCCGTTGCAGCGCGTACCGCCCGGGGCGAGGGGGACGCCCGAGGTGGATACCATGGGATGTCCGGGACTCACCGGGGGACCCGGACCCGCACGAGGAGCGCCCTTGCCAGACGAGGCCCAGCCACTCTCCGCCGCGACCCCCGACCAGCGGGCCGACCAGGCCGCGGCTCCCTCCGTCACGCCGAAGACCAGGCAGGACGCGCCGAGCACGACCCCGGACGCCAAGCCGGTCCCCGCCGTGCCGCCCCGCGCCGCCCACCCCGCCCCGGTCACGGCGCCCAAGCCGGCGCCCCCCGTGCCCGCCCGCGGCGGCGGCTCCTCCAACCGCGTGCGCGCCCGCCTCGCCCGCCTCGGCGTGCAGCGCTCCTCCCCGTACAACCCGGTCCTCGAACCGCTGCTGCGCATAGTGCGGAGCAACGATCCGAAGATCGAAACGGCTACTCTCCGCCAGATCGAGTTCGCCTACCAGGTCGCCGAGCGGTGGCACCGGGGGCAGAAGCGCAAGAGCGGCGACCCGTACATCACCCACCCCCTCGCCGTCACCACGATCCTCGCCGAGCTGGGCATGGACCCCGCCACGCTGATGGCGGGCCTCCTCCACGACACGGTCGAGGACACCGACTACGGCCTGGAGGACCTGCGGCGCGACTTCGGCGACCAGGTCGCCCTCCTCGTCGACGGCGTCACCAAGCTCGACAAGGTCAAGTTCGGCGAGGCCGCCCAGGCCGAGACCGTCCGCAAGATGGTCGTCGCCATGGCGAAGGACCCGCGCGTCCTGGTCATCAAGCTCGCCGACCGCCTGCACAACATGCGCACCATGCGCTACCTGAAGCGGGAGAAGCAGGAGAAGAAGGCCCGCGAGACGCTGGAGATCTACGCCCCGCTCGCCCACCGCCTGGGCATGAACACCATCAAGTGGGAGCTGGAGGACCTCGCCTTCGCGATCCTCTACCCCAAGATGTACGACGAGATCGTCCGCCTCGTCGCCGAGCGGGCCCCCAAGCGGGACGAGTACCTCGCCATAGTGACCGACGAGGTCCAGGCCGACCTGCGCGCCGCCCGCATCAAGGCCACCGTCACCGGCCGCCCCAAGCACTACTACAGCGTCTACCAGAAGATGATCGTCCGCGGCCGCGACTTCGCGGAGATCTACGACCTGGTGGGCATCCGGGTCCTGGTCGACACGGTCCGCGACTGCTACGCCGCCCTCGGCACCGTCCACGCGCGATGGAACCCGGTCCCCGGCCGGTTCAAGGACTACATCGCGATGCCGAAGTTCAACATGTACCAGTCGCTCCACACGACGGTCATCGGCCCCAACGGCAAGCCCGTCGAGCTGCAGATCCGCACGTTCGACATGCACCGCCGCGCCGAGTACGGCATCGCCGCGCACTGGAAGTACAAGCAGGACGCCGTCGCCGGCGCCTCCAAGGTGCGCACCGACGTCCCGAAGAAGGCCGGCAAGGACGACCACGTCAACGACATGGCGTGGCTGCGCCAGCTCCTCGACTGGCAGAAGGAGACCGAGGACCCCGGCGAGTTCCTGGAGTCCCTGCGCTTCGACCTGTCGCGCAACGAGGTCTTCGTCTTCACGCCGAAGGGCGACGTCATAGCGCTGCCCGCCGGCGCCACCCCCGTCGACTTCGCCTACGCGGTCCACACCGAGGTGGGGCACCGCACCATAGGGGCCCGCGTGAACGGGCGGCTGGTCCCGCTCGAGTCGACCCTCGACAACGGCGACCTGGTGGAGGTCTTCACCTCCAAGGCCGCCGGCGCCGGCCCGTCCCGGGACTGGCTCGGCTTCGTCAAGTCGCCGCGCGCCCGCAACAAGATCCGCGCCTGGTTCTCCAAGGAGCGCCGCGACGAGGCGATCGAGCAGGGCAAGGACGCCATCGCCCGCGCGATGCGCAAGCAGAACCTGCCCATCCAGCGCATCCTCACCGGTGACTCCCTGGTCACCCTCGCCCACGAGATGCGCTACAGCGACATCTCCTCGCTCTACGCGGCGATCGGCGAGGGCCATGTCACGGCCCAGTCGATCGTGCAGAAGCTGGTGCAGGCCCTCGGCGGCGAGGAGGCCGCCACCGAGGACATCGCCGAGACGGCCCCGCCCGCGCGCGGACGGGCCAAGCGCCGCGCCAAGGCCGACCCCGGCGTCGTCGTCAAGGGCGTCGAGGACGTGTGGGTGAAGCTGGCCCGCTGCTGCACCCCCGTGCCGGGCGACCCGATCATCGGCTTCGTCACGCGCGGCAGCGGCGTCTCCGTGCACCGCGCCGACTGCGTCAACGTCGACTCGCTGTCGCAGCAGCCCGAGCGGATGCTCGACGTGGAGTGGGCGCCCACCCAGTCGTCGGTGTTCCTCGTCGCCATCCAGGTGGAGGCGCTGGACCGCTCCCGGCTCCTGTCGGACGTCACCCGCGTCCTGTCCGACCAGCACGTCAACATCCTGTCGGCGGCCGTGCAGACGTCCCGCGACCGGGTCGCCACCTCCCGGTTCACCTTCGAGATGGGCGACCCCAAGCACCTCGGCCACGTCCTGAAGGCGGTCCGCGGCGTGGAGGGCGTCTACGACGTGTACCGCGTCACCTCGGCCCGGCGCCCCTGACCGGGCGCCGCCGACCGGGCACCCCCAACCGGAGGGCACCCGGCCGGCGGCCCCGCGCGGGCCGTCGACGGCGGCCCGCGGCCCCGCCGCCGAGCGGGCCGGTACGCCGGGCGAAAGACCGGCACGCCGAAGGGGCCGGTACGGATCTCCGTACCGGCCCCTTCGGCGTGCCGGGGCGGCGGTGCCTCAGCCGCCGAACTCCTGCAGGCCCTTCAGCGCCTGGTCCAGCAGCGCCTGCCGGCCCTCCAGCTCACGCGCGAGCTTCTCCGCCTTGGCGTCGTTGCCCGCGGCGCGCGCCGCGTCGATCTGCCGGCGCAGCTTGTCCACGGCGTCCTGGAGCTGCCCCGTCAGCCCCTCGGCGCGCGCCCGCGCCTCCGGGTTCGTACGGCGCCACTCGGCCTCCTCGGCCTCCTGGATGGCCCGCTCCACGGCGTGCATCCGGCCCTCGACCTTCGGCCGGGCGTCCCGCGGCACGTGCCCGACGGCCTCCCAGCGCTCGTTGATGGCCCGGAACGCGGCACGCGCCGCCTTCAGGTCCTTCACCGGCACCAGCTTCTCGGCCTCGCCGGCGAGCTCCTCCTTGAGCTTGAGGTTCTCCGCCTGCTCCGCGTCACGCTCCGCGAAGACCGAGCCACGCGCGGCGAAGAACACGTCCTGGGCCCCGCGGAAACGGTTCCACAGCTCGTCCTCGTGCTCGCGCTGCGCCCGGCCCGCGGCCTTCCACTCGGCCATCAGCTCCCGGTACCGCGCGGCCGTCGCCCCCCAGTCCGTGGAGTTCGCCAGCGCCTCGGCCTCGGCGGCCAGCCGCTCCTTCGTCCTGCGGGCCTCCTCGCGCTGCGCGTCGAGCGCCGCGAAGTGCGCCTTGCGCCGCTTCGAGAACGCCGACCGGGCGTGCGAGAAGCGGTGCCACAGCTCGTCGTCGGACTTCCGGTCGAGCCGCGGCAGGCCCTTCCAGGTGTCCACCAGGGCCCGCAGCCGCTCCCCGGCCGACCGCCACTGCTCGCTCTGCGCCAGCTCCTCGGCCTCCGCGACCAGCGCCTCCTTG
The DNA here is from genome assembly GCF_008704425.1 of Streptomyces fradiae ATCC 10745 = DSM 40063. NCBI lineage: Bacteria > Bacillati > Actinomycetota > Actinomycetes > Kitasatosporales > Streptomycetaceae > Streptomyces > Streptomyces fradiae. Next base: position 928,637 of record NZ_CP023696.1, on the reverse strand, counting down.
GCGCGCCGCGCCTCGTCGGCCTGCCTGGCCTTCTGGGCCTTGCGCTCCTCGCGGCGCGACTCCACCGTCTCGACCAGCTTGTCCAGCCGCTTCGACAGCGCTTCCAGATCACCGACCGCGTGGTGCTCGTCGACCTGCTGGCGCAGGTGGTCGATCGCGGTCATCGCGTCCTTCGCGGACAGGTCGGTCGTCCGCACCCGCCGCTCGAGGAGGCCGATCTCGACAACCAGGCCCTCGTACTTGCGCTCGAAGTAGGCCAGTGCCTCCTCGGGAGAGCCGGCCTGCCACGATCCGACGACCTTCTCGCCATCGGCAGTACGCACGTACACGGTGCCCGTCTCGTCGACGCGGCCCCACGGGTCGCTGCTCACAGCGCCTCCTCCACATGATGCCGATGAAGGGGGGTCCCCCCAGGCATCGTCCACAGTTTCCCGGACAGGCCTCGCCCGCCCTTCACGGCGTGCATCCAGTCCACGCCGCACAACGCCAATCTAGGCGAACGGCCGCCCGGCTGTCCGCTCCCAGCGCGACCGAAATCCAGCGGTTCACCTCTCGCTGACCGTGGCCTTTTCGACGGTGACGGCCTTCTTCGGGGCGCCGTCGCCGGTGCCGTCCGCGACGCCGGCCTTCGCCACCTCCCGGACCGCCTTCAGCCCCGCCGCGTCGAGCGTCCCGAACGGCGTGTACTGCGGAGGCAGTTCGCTGTCCCGGTACACGAGGAAGAACTGGCTGCCGCCGCTGTCGGGCGAGCCGGTGTTCGCCATCGCCACCGTGCCCGCCCGGTACACGACCTTGCCGCTCGCCCCGGCCTTGCCGAGCGAGCCCAGGTTCTCGTCCGGGATGGTGTAGCCGGGGCCGCCCGTGCCGTCGCCCTGCGGGTCGCCGCACTGCAGGACGAAGATGCCCTGCGTGGTCAGCCGGTGGCACTTCGTGCCGTCGAAGTACTTCCGGTCCGCCAGGTGCTTGAAGGAGTTGACCGTGCGGGGCGTCTTCGCGGCGTCCATGGCGATCGCCAGCTCGCCCGCGTCCGTCGACAGCGCCATCGTGTACGCCTTCTTCGCGTCCACCGCCATCGACGGCTCGGGCGACGGCGACGGCGAGGGGGCGTCCGACGCGCCGGGGGAGGCCGCCGCGGCCGGGTCGGAGGTGTCCACGCGGTCCTCCTCCGGCCCGGTCAGCTGCACGGAGGCGTACACCGCGCCGCCGGCCGCGAGGACCACGGCGAGCGCCGCGGCCACGACGGCGTTGCGCCGCTTGGCCTTCCTGCGCGACTCCTCCCGCTTGCGCTGCTGGCGCTCGAACTTCTCCCGGGCGAGCTGCCGCCGCCGCTGATCGCTGCTGACCACCGGGTCTTCTCCTTGTCGCTCGTCGTGCTCGTCGTGTCCCGTCCGGGGCTGGTGTGCCCCGTACCGTATACGGGTTGGCTGCTGAATGAGCAGCGCCGGTAGGCTCTGATCTGCTGCATTCCTTCCGCCGGACCCCTCCGCCGGACGGCCATCCGACGACACAACGAGGACGATCGTGCTTATTGCCGGGTTCCCCGCCGGGGCCTGGGGGACCAACTGCTACGTGGTCGCCCCCGCCGCGGGCGAGGAGTGCGTGATCATCGACCCGGGCCACCAGGCGGCCCAGGGCGTCGAGGAGACGCTGAGGAAGCACCGGCTCAAGCCCGTGGCCGTCGTGCTCACCCACGGTCACATCGACCACGTCGCGTCCGTCGTCCCGGTCTGCGGGGCCCACGACGTGCCCGCGTGGATCCACCCGTCGGACCGGTACATGATGAGCGACCCGGAGAAGGCCGTCGGCCGCTCCATCGGCATGCCGCTCATGGGGGAGCTGACCGTCGGGGAGCCCGACGACGTCCGCGAGCTGACCGACGGCGCGCGGCTGGAGCTCGCGGGGCTGGAGCTGACCGTCGCGCACGCGCCCGGCCATACCAAGGGGTCGGTGACCTTCGGCATGCCCGAGGCCGCGGACGTCCCGCCGGTCTTCTTCTCGGGCGACCTGCTGTTCGCCGGCTCCATCGGACGCACGGACCTGCCGGGCGGCGACATGGACGAGATGCTCGCGTCGCTGGCCCGCGTGTGCCTGCCGCTCGACGACTCGACCGTGGTGCTGTCCGGCCACGGCCCCCAGACGACCATCGGCCGCGAGCGCGCCACCAACCCGTACCTGCGGCAGGTGGCCGGCGGCCTCGGGAGCCAGGCGGCTCCCCGACGAGGAATGTGACGAGAGAATCCCCGTGAGTACCTTCCAGGCCCCCAAGGGCACGTACGACCTGCTGCCGCCCGACTCCGCGACGTACCTGGCGGTGCGCGAGGCCATCGCCGCGCCCCTGCGCAACTCCGGCTACGGCTACATCGAGACGCCCGGCTTCGAGGACGTCGAGCTGTTCGCGCGCGGCGTCGGCGAGTCCACCGACATCGTCACCAAGGAGATGTACGCCTTCGAGACGAAGGGCGGCGACCGGCTCGCCCTGCGGCCCGAGGGCACCGCCTCCGTGCTGCGCGCCGCGCTCGAGGCCAACCTGCACAAGGCGGGCAACCTGCCCGTCAAGCTCTGGTACTCCGGCTCGTACTACCGCTACGAGCGCCCCCAGAAGGGCCGCTACCGCCACTTCTCCCAGGTGGGCGCCGAGGCGATCGGCGCCGAGGACCCGGCGCTCGACGCCGAGCTGATCATCCTGGCCGACCAGGCGTACCGCTCGCTGGGCCTGCGCAACTTCCGCATCCTGCTGAACAGCCTCGGCGACAAGGAGTGCCGCCCCGTCTACCGGGCCGCGCTCCAGGACTTCCTGCGCGGCCTCGACCTGGACGAGGACACCCTGCGCCGGGCCGAGATCAACCCGCTGCGCGTCCTGGACGACAAGCGGGAGGCGGTCCAGCGGCAGCTCGCCGACGCCCCGCTGCTGCGCGACCACCTGTGCGACGCGTGCAAGGCGTACCACGAGGAGGTCCGCGAGCTGATCACGGCCGCCGGGGTCGCCTTCGAGGACGACCCGAAGCTCGTGCGCGGCCTGGACTACTACACCCGCACCACCTTCGAGTTCGTCCACGGCGGCCTGGGCTCGCAGTCCGCGGTGGGCGGCGGCGGGCGCTACGACGGCCTGTCCGAGATGATCGGCGGCCCCGCGCTGCCGTCCGTCGGCTGGGCGCTCGGCGTGGACCGCACGGTCCTGGCGCTCCAGGCCGAGGGCGTCACCCTGGACATCCCGGCCGCGACCAGCGTGTACGCCGTGCCGCTCGGCGAGGAGGCGCGGCGCGTGCTGTTCGGCGTCGTCACCGAGCTGCGCCGCGCGGGCGTGGCGGCCGACTTCTCCTTCGGCGGCAAGGGGCTGAAGGGCGCGATGAAGAACGCCAACCGCTCCGGCGCCCGCTTCGCGCTCGTCGCGGGGGAGCGGGACCTCGCGGAGGGCACCGCCCAGCTCAAGGACATGGAGTCCGGCGAGCAGGTCCCCGTCGCGCTCGACGCGGTGGTGAGCACCCTCCGGGCCAGACTGGCCTGATCCCCGCGCTCCCGGTGAGGGGCGGGGCCCGCCGCGGCGGACGCCCCGCCCCTCACGTGCGGCCGGGAGCCGTCCGGCGGGCGGGCCCCGGCCGCGGGCGGGGCGCCGCACGGGGCCGCCTGGCCCGAAACCGGCCCCGTCCCGCGGGTCGAAGGTCCTTCCTTATGCCGAACGAACGGCGCGCACGGGCTCCTCTCCTGCACAATGACCACGGTTCCACCACGCCACCGCAGCAGACCCATCCACGGAATGGCCGCTATGACGACGACCCCAGAAGTTGACGACGTGTCCGCCGACCCGCGCACCCACGGCGCGAGCCGGGCCTTCGCCTGGATGCTGATCGTCACCGGAGCCGCAGGGCTGCTCGCCGCGTGGGTCATCACGCTCGACAAGTTCAAGCTCCTCGAGGACCCCTCGTTCACCCCGGGCTGCAGCTTCAACCCCGTGGTCGCGTGCCGCAACATCATGGAGAGCGACCAGGCGACGGTGTTCGGCTTCCCGAACCCGATGCTCGGCCTCGTGACGTACGGCATGGTGATACTCATCGGCGTCGGCCTGCTCGCCGGCGCACGCTACCGCCGCTGGTACTGGCTCGGCTTCAACGCCGGCACGCTGTTCGGCGTGGGCTTCTGCACCTGGCTGATGGTCCAGTCCCTGTACGAGATCAACGCCCTGTGCCTGTGGTGCTGCCTCGCCTGGGTCGCGACGATCGTCATGTTCTGGTACGTCACCTCGCACAACGTCCGCGCCGGGATGCTCCCCGGGCCCGACGGCCTGAAGCGCTTCCTCGACGAGTTCACCTGGGTCCTGCCGGTCGTGCACATCGGCATCATCGGCATGCTGATCCTGACCCGCTGGTGGGACTTCTGGTTCCGGTGACCGGACCACCCGCCTGCGCCGGGCCCGGCGCGCCGCGCCGGGGCCGGGCGGACGGGGGGCCGCGGCGGCCCGGCGGCGCTGTCAGCGGGCTGGCATAGGCTTCATGGCGTGGAGCCCGACCTCTTTACCGCCGCAGCCGAAGACCGCCAGGAGAAGGACCCGGCGAGCAGCCCGCTCGCCGTGCGGATGCGCCCGCGCACGCTCGACGAGGTCGTCGGCCAGCGGCATCTGCTGAAGCCCGGTTCGCCGCTGCGCCGCCTGGTCGGCGACGGCGCCGGCGGCCCGGCCGGGGCGTCGTCGGTGATCCTGTGGGGCCCGCCCGGCATCGGCAAGACGACCCTGGCGTACGTGGTCTCGAAGGCGACGAACAAGCGGTTCGTGGAGCTGTCCGCGATCACGGCCGGGGTCAAGGAGGTGCGCGCGGTCATCGAGGGCGCCCGCCGCGCCGCCGGCGGCTTCGGCAAGGAGACCGTCCTGTTCCTGGACGAGATCCACCGCTTCAGCAAGGCGCAGCAGGACTCGCTGCTGCCGGCCGTGGAGAACCGCTGGGTCACGCTCATCGCGGCGACGACGGAGAACCCGTACTTCTCGGTGATCTCCCCGCTGCTCTCCCGCTCCCTGCTGCTGACGCTGGAGCCGCTCACCGACGACGACCTGCGCGGCCTGCTGCGCAGGGCGCTGACCGAGGAGCGCGGGCTGGCCGGGGCGGTCGCGCTCACCGGCGACGCCGAGGCGCATCTGCTGCGGGTGGCCGGCGGCGACGCCCGGCGGGCGCTCACGGCGCTGGAGGCGGCGGCCGGGGCGGCCCTCGCGAAGGGCGAGCCGGAGATCACCCTCGCGACGCTGGAGGAGACGGTCGACCGGGCGGCCGTCACGTACGACCGGGACGGCGACCAGCACTACGACGTGGCGAGCGCGCTGATCAAGTCCATCCGGGGCTCGGACGTGGACGCGGCGCTGCACTACCTGGCCCGGATGATCGAGGCGGGGGAGGACCCGCGGTTCATCGCCCGGCGGCTGATGATCTCCGCGAGCGAGGACATCGGGCTCGCGGACCCGACGGCGCTGCCCACGGCGGTCGCGGCGGCCCAGGCGGTCGCGATGATCGGCTTCCCCGAGGCGGCGCTGACCCTCGGCCACGCCGTGATCGCCCTGGCCCTGGCCCCCAAGTCGAACGCGGCGACGCTGGCCATCCAGGCCGCCCAGGCGGACGTGCGGGCGGGGCTGGCCGGACCGGTGCCGCCGCACCTGCGCGACGGGCACTACAAGGGCGCGGCCGACCTGGGCCACGCGCGGGGGTACGTCTACCCGCACGACGTGCCCGGCGCGATCGCCGCCCAGCAGTACGCCCCGGACGCCGTGCGGGGCAGGCGCTACTACCAGCCGACCCGCTACGGCGCGGAGGCGCGGTACGCCGACGTGGTGGAGAAGGTGCGGGAGCGGCTGCGCGGCGGCGACACCCCGCGGCAGCCCTCCTAGGGGGCCTCGCCGGCCGCCTCGAAGAGGGCGTGCAGGGCGCGCCGCAGCCCGTGCACGTGGCGTACGGGCGCGGGGAAGTCGAAGCGCGCGTCGAACGTACGGCCCTCGGCGTCCCGGCAGCGCACGCGGAGCCCGAAGCGGTCCAGGGCCAGCGGCGTCACCCGGCGCACGGCGGCGGGACCCGTCCCGGCGCGGTGGCCGAGCAGCGCGGCGAGGGCGAGCATCCGGTCGTCGTGGGCGGCGGCCAGGTGCTGGAGCAGCTCGGCCTCGTGGGCGCGCAGCGGGTCCGGCTCGGCGCGCGCGAAGTCCTCGGGGTCGACGGGCCCGGCGCCCCACAGGTCGTCGAGGTGGAGGTCGCCGACCTCCAGCCGGAGCAGGGCGCGGCCGGGTTCGGCGGCGGCGGGGGAGAGGGTGAGCCGGCCGGATACCCAGGCGCGGCCCCGGACGCGGTGCGGCACGGCGACCGGGGCCACGTCGGTGAGCTCCAGGACGGCCCGGAGCTCGTCGCCGCGGGCGGGGGCGGCGGCGCGCACGGCGGGGGAGCCGGAGGGGTAGAGGAGCAGGATCTCGCCGTCGGGGCCGATGACCCGCAGGTCGGGGGCGAGGTGCCCGGGATGGGCCGCGGCGGCTCCGGGGATCAGCAGTGCCGCGGAGCATGTACCCTGTACGAGAGTTCGTGTGCGCTCGGCTGCTGACGGCATCCGGGCGGTTTCAAGTCCGCTGGGACGCGGCTGACCATGAGCTGATCGGACCTCCGTCACATCGACGCCCTGTTGAGAGGCGTCGTTCTCTGTGCTGCTGTCTGTGATGCGCGTGGTGTTCCCAGGGCGAGACATGCGATCTCCTTGAGTAAGGTGAGCCTAACCTAACCTATTTCGGAGGTCTGGAGAACGTGCCTAACCAGTCGCGTCCCAAGGTCAAGAAGTCCCGTGCGCTCGGCATCGCGCTGACGCCGAAGGCCGTCAAGTACTTCGAGGCCCGCCCCTACCCGCCGGGCGAGCACGGCCGTGGCCGCAAGCAGAACTCGGACTACAAGGTCCGTCTGCTCGAGAAGCAGCGTCTGCGCGCCCAGTACGACATCAGCGAGCGCCAGATGGCCCGCGCCTACGACCGCGCCAAGAAGGCCGAGGGCAAGACGGGTGAGGCGCTGGTCGTCGAGCTCGAGCGCCGCCTCGACGCCCTGGTCCTGCGTTCGGGCATCGCCCGCACCATCTACCAGGCCCGTCAGATGGTCGTCCACGGCCACATCGAGGTCAACGGCCAGAAGGTCGACAAGCCGTCCTTCCGCGTCCGCCCCGACGACGTCGTGATGGTCCGCGAGCGCTCCCGCGCCAAGGCCCTGTTCCAGGTGGCCCGCGAGGGCGGCTTCGCCCCCGACGGCGAGATCCCGCGCTACCTGCAGGTCAACCTGAAGGCCCTGGCCTTCCGCCTCGACCGCGAGCCGAACCGCAAGGAGATCCCGGTCATCTGCGACGAGCAGCTCGTCGTCGAGTACTACGCCCGCTGATCCGGGCGCGGTACGGACAGCACCGCAGCGGTTCTCGAGCCCGCCGCCTCCCCACCCCACGCGGTGGCGGAGCCGGCGGGCTTCCGCGTCCCGGGACCGGCTTCGGCACCGGCTTCGGCACCGGCCCCGGGATCGGCTCCCGGGCAGGCTCCGGGACCGGCTCCCGCGGTGGGCGAAACCCGTTCGGGGAGCCACCACGGGCGCGATAGGCTCGGAGGACGACTTCGCAGGTGCGAGAGACCGGCGGACTACGACGAACAGAGAGCGGTGCGCAGTGACCGGTGGAGAGGTTGCCGGGATCCTGGTGGCCGTCTTCTGGGCGATCCTGGTGTCCTTCCTGGCCGTGGTGCTGGTGAGGCTTGCCCAGACGCTCAGGGCGACCACCCGGCTCGTGGCGGAGGTGACCGAGCAGGCCGTCCCGCTGCTGGCCGACGCCTCCGCGACCGTGCGCTCCGCGCAGACCCAGCTCGACCGGGTCGACGCCATCGCCTCGGACGTCCAGGAGGTCACCTCCAACGCGTCCGCGCTCTCCACCACCGTCGCCTCCACCTTCGGAGGCCCCCTCGTCAAGGTCGCGGCCTTCGGCTACGGCGTACGCCGCGCGCTGACCCGCGACAAGACCGACCGGCCCGCCGAGCGGCAGGGGCCGCGGCGCACCGTCATCGTCGGCCGCACGGTCCCCAGGGCGCGCGGCGGCCGGAACCGGAAAGGCTGACGCGACACATGTTCCGCCGGGCATTCTGGTTCACCGCCGGCGCGGCAGCCGGCGTGTGGGCCACCACCAAGGTCAACCGCAAGCTCAAGCAGCTCACCCCCGAGAGCCTCGCCGCGCAGGCCGCCGACAAGGCGGTCGAGACGGGCCACCGGCTCAAGGAGTTCGCCCTCGACGTCCGCGCGGGAATGCTCCAGCGCGAGGCCGAGCTGGAGGAGGCGCTGGGGCTGGAGGCACCGGTCGACCCGGCCCTTCCCGCACCCCGGCGCACGGCGCTCGGACCGGGCGGCCCCGCCCCCGCGCACCGCGCCCACCCGCACCCGTACCCCACCCACCCGTACAACCGGAATGAGGACCACTGATGGAGTCGGCTGAAATCCGCCGCCGCTGGCTGAGCTTCTTCGAGGAGCGCGGGCACACCGTCGTCCCTTCGGCGTCGCTCATCGCGGACGACCCGACTCTCCTCCTGGTCAACGCCGGCATGGTGCCCTTCAAGCCCTTCTTCCTCGGCGAGGAGAAGCCGCCCTACACGCGTGCCTCCAGCGTCCAGAAGTGCGTGCGCACGCCGGACATCGAGGAGGTCGGCAAGACCACCCGCCACGGCACGTTCTTCCAGATGTGCGGCAACTTCTCCTTCGGCGACTACTTCAAGGAAGGCGCCATCAAGCTCGCCTGGGAGCTGCTCACCACCCCGGTCGAGCACGGCGGCTACGGCCTGGAGCCCGAGAAGCTCTGGATCACCGTCTACCAGGACGACGACGAGGCCGAGAAGATCTGGCGCGACGTCGTGGGAGTCCCCGCCGAGCGCATCCAGCGCCTGGGCAAGAAGGACAACTTCTGGTCCATGGGCGTCCCCGGCCCCTGCGGGCCCTGCTCCGAGATCAACTACGACCGCGGCCCCGAGTTCGGCGCCGAGGGCGGCCCCGCCGTCAACGACGAGCGGTACGTGGAGATCTGGAACCTCGTCTTCATGCAGTACGAGCGCGGCGAGGGCACCTCGAAGGAGGACTTCGAGATCCTCGGCGACCTGCCGAGCAAGAACATCGACACCGGCCTCGGCCTGGAGCGCCTGGCGATGATCCTCCAGGGCGTCCAGAACATGTACGAGACGGACACCCTCAAGGTCGTCATCGACAAGGCCACCGAGCTCACCGGTGTCCGCTACGGCCAGGCCCAGGAGAGCGACGTCTCCCTGCGCGTGGTCGCCGACCACATGCGCACCTCCGTGATGCTGATCGGCGACGGCGTCACCCCCGGCAACGAGGGCCGCGGCTACGTCCTGCGCCGCATCATGCGCCGCGCCATCCGCAACATGCGCCTCCTCGGCGCCACCGGCCCGGTCGTCGGGCAGCTCGTCGACACGGTCATCCGCACCATGGGCGAGCAGTACCCGGAGCTGGAGACCGACCGCAAGCGCGTCGAGACGGTCGCCCTCGCCGAGGAGGCCGCCTTCCTCAAGACGCTGAAGGCCGGCACCAACATCCTCGACACCGCCGTCACCGAGACCAAGGCCGCCGGCGGCAGGGTCCTCCCCGGCGACAAGGCGTTCCTCCTCCACGACACGTGGGGCTTCCCCATCGACCTCACCCTGGAGATGGCCGCCGAGCAGGGCCTGACCGTGGACGAGGACGGCTTCCGCCGCCTGATGAAGGAGCAGCGGGAGCGCGCCAAGGCCGACGCCCGCGCCAAGAAGACCGGCCACGCCGACGTCACCGCGTACCGCGAGATCGCCGACGCCTCCGGCGCCACCGAGTTCACCGGCTACACCAACACCGAGGGCGAGTCCACCGTCGTCGGCCTGCTGGTCAACGGCGTCTCCTCGCCGGCCGCCTCCGAGGGCGACGAGGTCGAGGTCGTCCTCGACCGCACCCCGTTCTACGCCGAGGGCGGCGGCCAGATCGCCGACACCGGCCGCATCCGGCTGCACAGCGGCGCCGTCATCGAGGTCCGCGACGTGCAGCAGCCGGTCCCCGGTGTCTCCGTGCACAAGGGCTCCGTGCAGGTCGGCGAGGTGACCGTGGGCGCCACCGCCTACGCCGCCATCGACGTCCGGCGCCGCCGGGCCATCGCCCGCGCCCACAGCGCCACCCACCTCACCCACCAGGCGCTGCGCGACGCCCTCGGCCCGACGGCCGCCCAGGCCGGCTCGGAGAACCAGCCCGGCCGCTTCCGCTTCGACTTCGGCTCCCCGTCCGCCGTGCCGCAGACGGTCATGACGGACGTCGAGCAGAAGATCAACGAGGTCCTCGCCCGCGAGCTGGACGTGCACGCCGAGGTCATGCCGATCGACGAGGCCAAGCGCCAGGGCGCCATCGCCGAGTTCGGCGAGAAGTACGGCGAGAAGGTCCGCGTCGTGACCATCGGCGACTTCTCCAAGGAGCTGTGCGGCGGCACGCACGTCCACAACACCGCCCAGCTCGGCCTGGTGAAGCTCCTCGGCGAGTCGTCCATCGGCTCCGGCGTGCGCCGTATCGAGGCCCTCGTCGGCGTCGACGCCTACCACTTCCTCGCCCGCGAGCACACGGTCGTCGCCCAGCTCCAGGAGCTGGTCAAGGGCCGTCCGGAGGAGCTGCCCGAGAAGATCTCCGGCATGCTCTCCAAGCTCAAGGACGCCGAGAAGGAGATCGAGCGGTTCCGCGCGGAGAAGGTCCTCCAGGCCGCCGCCGGACTCGCCGAGTCCGCCCGGGACGTCCGCGGCGTCGCCCTGGTCACCGGCCGGGTGCCGGACGGAACGGGCGCCGACGACCTGCGCAAGCTGGTCCTCGACGTACGCGGCCGCATCCCCGGCGACCGCCCCGCCGTGGTCGCCCTGTTCAGCACGTCGGGCGGCCGGCCGCTGACCGTGATCGCCACCAACGAGGCGGCCCGCGAGCGCGGCCTCAAGGCCGGCGACCTGGTCCGCACGGCCGCCAAGACCCTCGGCGGCGGCGGTGGCGGCAAGCCGGACGTCGCCCAGGGCGGCGGCCAGAACCCCGAGGCCGTGGGCGACGCCATCGGTGCCGTCGAGCGCCTGGTCGCCGAGACCGCCTGATGAGCGGGATGCGGCGCGGGCGCCGGCTGGCGGTCGACGTCGGGGACGCCCGGATCGGGGTCGCCTCGTGCGACCCCGACGGGGTCCTCGCCACGCCGGTGGAGACCGTGCCGGGGCGCGACGTCCCGGCCGCCCACCGGCGGCTGCGCCTGCTCGTCGAGGAGTACGAGCCGATCGAGGTGGTCATCGGCCTCCCCCGCTCCCTCAACGGGCGGGAGGGGCCGGCCGCCGCCAAGGTCCGCGGCTTCGCCCTGGAGCTGGCCCGCGGGATCGCCCCGGTGCCGGTCCGGCTGGTCGACGAGCGGATGAGCACCGTCTCCGCGACCCACGGGCTGCGCGCCTCGGGGGTGAAGGCGAAGAAGGGCCGGTCCGTCATCGACCAGGCCGCCGCTGTGATCATCCTTCAGAACGCTCTTGAGTCCGAACGGGTATCGGGTAATCCGCCCGGAGAGGGCGTCGAAGTGGTCATCTGATCGCGATACGGTAACGTTCCGCGCGATGCGGTGGCGTTCGAACAGCCGCCGTACGACGTAGAGGCGGACGTCCCGGAAGCCTCACGGCTGTTTGGGGATCGATGACTGAGTATGGCCGGAGCCCCGGCTCCCAGCCCTGGCACCCCGAGGACCCCCTGTACGGGGACCAGGGCTGGGGAGGCGAGCAGTCCGCGGGCGCCTACCAGCAGCAGCCGCAGTACGGCGGCGGCCACCAGGACCCGTACCAGCAGGGTCACGACGGCCGGCAGTGCGACGCGGGGGGCGGGCAGTACGGCGCGGGGGCCGCCGGGCACGACTACGGCACCCCCGGCCAGGAGTACGGCACGGGACCCGCCCAGGGATACGGCGGCCAGGCCGCCGGCGGGCAGCAGTACGGCGCCCAGGCCCACGACCCGCAGCAGCAGTACGGCGGCGGCCACGGCCACGAGTACGGCGCCGGGGCCCCCGGCCAGGGGTACGGAGGCGGCTGGGACACCGGGACCGGCCAGCACACCGCCATGCCGTACGGGACGCCGCCGCCCGCCGAGCCGTACGGGGCCGGCGCCCCCGACCCGTACAGCACCCCCGAGGCGTACCCGCCCCCGAGGCCGCCGGGGCAGCGCGACACCGACCCGCACGGCCACGGCCGGGCCGCCCAGGACCACGCCGGGCAGGGCCACACCGCCGAGGACCGGGCCGGTCAGGGCCACGGGCAGGGCGGCCAGTGGCAGGCCGAGGCCCCGGACGGCGACACCCGGCCGCATCCGGGCGACCCGGCCGACCCCGCCGCCCCCTCCGACTCCCGGGGCGCCGCCGACGGCACCGGCCCGGACGGCCGCGCACGGCGCGGCGGCTCCCGGCGGCGCGGCGGCGGACCCGAGGGCCCCGGCGGCGACGGCGGCCACGACGGCCCCGGCGGCGCGCACGACGAGTACGACGCGTCCGACGAGTACGACGACGCGTACGACGACGAACCGGCCGGGTCCCGGCGCGGCGCGGGCCGCGGCCGCACCAAGAAGCGCAAGGGCCGCAACGGCGTCGCCTGCCTCTTCGTCGCCCTGGTCCTCGCCGGCGGCCTCGGCGGCGTCGGCTACGTCGGGTACCAGTTCTGGCAGGACCGGTTCGGTCCCGCGCCGGACTTCACCGGCTCCGGCACGGGCGAGGCGGTCACCGTCGAGGTCCCCAAGGACGCGACCGGCAGCGTGATCGGCAACGCCCTGGTCAAGGCCGGGGTCGTCAAGAGCGTGGACGCCTTCGTCACCGCCCAGGAGAAGAACCCCAAGGGCCTCTCCATCCAGCCGGGCATCTACACCCTCCAGAAGGGCATGTCCGCGGCCTCCGCCGTCGACGCCATGCTCAGCCCAAAGAGCCGCAACGTCCTCATCATCCCCGAGGGCAAGCGCAACGCCTGGGTGTACGAGCAGATCGACAAGCGTCTCGAACTGCCCGCCGGCACCACCGAGAAGACCGCGCGGGAGAACGCCGACAAGCTCGGCCTGCCCGCCTGGGCGACCGGCCACCCCAAGGTCAAGGACCCGCTGGAGGGCTTCCTCTTCCCGGCCGACTACCCGGTCGCCAAGGGCAACAAGCCCGAGGACGTCCTGAAGAAGATGGTCACCCGCGCCAACTCCGAGTACGCCGCGCTCGGCCTGGAGTCGAAGGCCGCCTCGCTGGGCCTGAAGAACGCGTGGGAGCTGGTCACCGTCGCGAGCCTCGTCCAGGCGGAGGGCAAGACCGAGGACGACTTCCGCAAGATGAGCGAGGTCGTCTACAACCGGCTCAAGCCCACCAACACGGAGACCAACCGGCTCCTGCAGTTCGACTCGGCCTTCAACTACCTCAACGGCCAGAGCGAGATCAAGATCAGCGAGTCCGAGATCAACAGCAACCGGGACCCGTACAACACGTACACCCAGAAGGGCCTGACCCCCGGCCCGATCGGCAACCCCGGCAAGCAGGCGCTCGCCGCCGCCCTCGCCCCGACGTCCGACGGCTGGATGTACTTCGTGGCGACGGACGGCATGAACAAGACCGAGTTCGCCAAGAACCACGCCGACTTCCTCAAGCTGAAGGCGAAGTTCAATGACAACCAGGGAAGCTGAGGCGCGCCGGGCGGCCGTCCTGGGATCGCCGATCGCCCACTCGCTCTCCCCCGTCCTGCACCGCGCCGCGTACGCCGAGCTGGGCCTCACCGGCTGGACGTACGACCGGTTCGAGGTGGACGAGGCGCGGCTGCCCGGCTTCTTCGCCACCCTCGACGCCGGCTGGGCCGGGCTGTCCCTGACGATGCCGCTCAAGCGCGCCGTCATCCCGCTCCTGGACGAGATCAGCGACACCGCCCGTTCCGTCGAGGCCGTCAACACCGTCGTCCTCACCGGCGACGGCCGCCGCGTCGGCGACAACACCGACATCCCCGGCCTGATCGCCGCCCTGCGCGAGCGCGGTGTCGAGAAGGTCGAGGAGGCCGCCGTCCTCGGCGCGGGCGCGACCGCCTCCTCCGCTCTGGCCGCGCTCGCCCGCGTCTGCTCCGGCCCCGTCACCGCCTACGTGCGCAGCGCCGCCCGGGCCGGCGAGATGCGCGGCTGGGGCGAGCGCCTCGGCGTCGACGTGCGCACCGCCGACTGGTCCGACGCCGCCCGCGCCCTCACCGCGCCCCTGGTCGTCGCCACCACCCCGGCCGGTGCCACCGACGAGCTGGCCCGGTCCGTGCCCGAGGGCCCCGGCACGCTCTTCGACGTGCTGTACGACCCGTGGCCGACGCCGCTCGCGGCGGCCTGGTCCGCGCGCGGCGGCGCGGTCCTCGGCGGCCTCGACCTCCTCGTCCACCAGGCCGTGCTCCAGGTCGAGCTGATGACCGGCCGCTCCCCGGCCCCGCTCGCCGCGATGCGGGCGGCGGGCGAGGCGGCCCTGGGGGGCTCCGCGGGGGCCTGATCCGCCGGCGGTGCGGGGGCGCGAGGCGTCCACGTCCCGGACCGCTGTCCGATTGCTGGGACGGCGGCCGGACGGGCGCCCGGCCGTGGGAGGATCGGGGGAGAGGCCGGTCCGGGCCGCGTACCGGGCGGGCCGTCCGCAGATCCGGCCCCAGGAGAAGGAGCACCGTTGAGCAGGTTGCGCTGGCTTACGGCGGGGGAGTCCCATGGTCCCGCGCTGGTGGCGACGCTGGAGGGGCTTCCCGCCGGCGTCCCGGTCACCACGGAGATGGTGGCGGACCACCTCGCCCGGCGGCGCCTGGGCTACGGGCGTGGCGCGCGGATGAAGTTCGAGCGGGACGAGGTCACCTTCCTCGGCGGCGTGCGGCACGGCCTCACCCTCGGCTCCCCGGTCGCCGTCATGGTGGGCAACACCGAGTGGCCCAAGTGGGAGAAGGTCATGTCGGCCGACCCGGTCGACCCCGCCGAGCTCGCCGAGATGGCCCGCAACGCCCCGCTGACCCGGCCGCGCCCCGGCCACGCGGACCTCGCGGGCATGCAGAAGTACGGCTTCGACGAGGCCCGGCCGATCCTGGAGCGGGCCAGCGCCCGCGAGACCGCCGCCCGCGTCGCGCTCGGCGCCGTCGCCCGGTCGTACCTGAAGGAGACCGCCGGCATCGAGATCGTCTCGCACGTCGTGGAGCTGGCCTCCGCCAAGGCGCCCTACGGCGTCTACCCGACCCCCGCCGACGTGGAGCGGCTCGACGCCGACCCGGTGCGCTGCCTGGACGCCGACGCGTCGAAGGCGATGGTCGCCGAGATCGACCAGGCCCACAAGGACGGCGACACCCTCGGCGGCGTGGTGGAGGTCCTCGCGTACGGCGTGCCCGTCGGCCTCGGCTCGCACGTCCACTGGGACCGGCGCCTCGACGCGCGGCTGGCCGCCGCGCTCATGGGCATCCAGGCCATCAAGGGCGTCGAGGTCGGCGACGGCTTCGACCTGGCCCGCGTGCCCGGCTCGAAGGCCCACGACGAGATCGTCACCACCGCCGACGGCATCCGCCGCGCCACCGGCCGCTCCGGCGGTACGGAGGGCGGGCTCACCACCGGCGAGCTGCTGCGCGTCCGGGCCGCGATGAAGCCCATCGCGACCGTGCCGCGCGCGCTGCGCACCGTCGACGTCGCCACGGGCGAGCCGGCGCAGGCCCACCACCAGCGCTCCGACGTGTGCGCCGTCCCGGCGGCCGGCATCGTCGCCGAGGCCATGACGGCGCTGGTCCTCGCGGACGCCGTCGCGGAGAAGTTCGGCGGCGACAGCGTGGCCGAGACCCGCCGCAACGTCCGCTCCTACCTCGACCAGCTCCACATCCGGTGAGCAGCGGACCGCTGGTCGTCCTCGTCGGCCCGATGGGCTCCGGGAAGTCCACGGTGGGCACGCTCCTCGCCGAGCGCCTGGGCGTGCCCTACCGGGACACGGACGCCGACATCGTCGCCGCCGAGGGCCGGGAGATCTCCGACATCTTCATCGAGGACGGCGAGCCGCGCTTCCGCGAGCTGGAGCGGGCGGCCGTCCGCGCCGCCCTCGCCGAACACACCGGCGTCCTCGCCCTGGGCGGCGGCGCCGTCCTGGACGACGGAACCCGCGCCCAGCTCGCCGGGCTGCCCGTCGTCTACCTGTCGATGGACGTCGAGGAGGCCGTCCGGCGCGTCGGCCTCGGCGCCGCCCGCCCGCTGCTGGCCGTCAACCCGCGCCGGCAGTGGCGCGAGCTGATGGAGGCCCGCCGCCACCTGTACACGGAGGTGGCGCGCGTCACCGTCGCCACCGACGACCGCACCCCCGACGAGGTCGCCGACGCGGTCCTCGACGCCCTCGGGCTCACCCGCTCCGCGGACCCGAGCACCCCGCACCCCGCAGACCCGAGCACCCCGGCGGCGGACCCCGCCGGTTCCGGTGCACCCGGCCAGGAGGACACGTGACCGACACGCCCGCAACCCGCGTCCACGTCGGCGGGAGCGCCGGCTCCGAGCCGTACGACGTGCTGGTCGGCCGGCAGCTGCTCGGCGAGCTGGCCGGGCTGATCGGCGACCGCGCCCGGCGCGTCGCGGTCATCCACCCGGAGGCGCTGGCCGAGACCGGCGAGGCGCTGCGCGCGGACCTCGCCGAGCAGGGGTACGAGGCCGTCGCCATCCAGGTGCCCAACGCGGAGGAGGCGAAGACCGCCGAGGTCGCCGCCTACTGCTGGAAGGCGCTCGGCCAGACCGGCTTCACCCGCACCGACGTGATCGTCGGCGTGGGCGGCGGCGCCACCACGGACCTGGCCGGCTTCGTCGCGGCGACCTGGCTGCGCGGGGTGCGCTGGATCGCCGTGCCGACGACCGTCCTCGCCATGGTCGACGCGGCGGTCGGTGGGAAGACCGGCATCAACACCGCCGAGGGCAAGAACCTCGTCGGCGCCTTCCACCCGCCCGCCGGGGTGCTGTGCGACCTGGCGGCGCTGGACTCGCTGCCCGTCCACGACTACGTCAGCGGCCTCGCCGAGGTGATCAAGGCCGGTTTCATCGCCGACCCGGTGATCCTCGACCTGGTCGAGGCCGACCCGGAGGGCGCCCGCACGCCCGCCGGGCCGCACACGGCCGAGCTGATCGTGCGCTCCATCAAGGTCAAGGCCGAGGTCGTCTCCTCCGACCTGAAGGAGTCCGGGCTGCGCGAGATCCTCAACTACGGCCACACCCTGGCCCACGCCATCGAGAAGAACGAGCGGTACAAGTGGCGGCACGGCGCGGCGGTCTCCGTCGGCATGGTCTTCGCCGCCGAACTGGGCCGGCTCGCCGGGCGACTGGACGACGCGACGGCCGACCGGCACCGCACGGTGCTGGAGGCGGTCGGGCTGCCGCTGACGTACCGCGGCGACCAGTGGCCGAAGCTGCTGGAGACGATGCGGGTCGACAAGAAGTCCCGCGGCGACCTGCTGCGCTTCATCGTCCTCGACGGGCTCGCCAAGCCGACCGTCCTGGAGGGCCCCGACCCGGCCGTGCTGCTCGCCGCGTACGGGGAGGTGTCGGCGTGACCCGGCGGGTCCTCGTGCTCAACGGCCCGAACCTGGGCCGCCTCGGCTCGCGCGAGCCCGACGTGTACGGCTCCACGTCGTACGCGGGTCTGGTGGATGCCTGCCGGAAGCTCGGCGAGGAGCTGGGCCTCGACGTGGACGTCCGCGAGACCAACGACGAGGGCGAGATGATCCGCTGGCTGCACGAGGCGGCCGACGGCGCCCTCCCGGTCGTCCTCAACCCCGGTGCCTTCACGCACTACTCGTACGGCATGCGCGACGCGGCGTCCCAGCGGACGGCGCCGCTGATCGAGGTGCACATCTCCAACCCGTACGCCCGCGAGGAGTTCCGGCACACCTCGGTGGTCGGCGCGGTCGCCACGGGGACGGTCGCCGGGTTCGGCATCGGGTCGTACCGGCTCGCGCTGCGCGCGCTGGCCGACGAACTGACGGACTGACGGCCGCCGCCGGAACCCTCCCGGACCGTTCCCCGTCTGACGGGCCGGGAGGGTACGGTTCGACAACGGCGCGCCGTCGAACGGCCGCCCGGTCAACGTGAGTCGTACGAGACGGAGTGGCACCGGATGCAGCACGCAGTGGGGGCCCCGCTGCCGCCGCCCCACCAGTCGGGCAACGCGGCGGCCGGCTGGCCCCGGCAGGCACACCACCCCGGCCCGCCCCCGCCGCCCCCGCACGCCCCGCCGCCGCAGGGCCACGCCCCGCAAGGTCCGGTCCCGCAGGGCCACCCGCAGCAGGGCCCCGCCGGACACGGCCCGGCGCCGCACCGGCCCGCTCCGCAGCCGATGCCGCCCCAGGGCCCGCCGGCCCCGGCGCCGCACCCGCACGGCCACGCCTGGCCCGCCCCGCACCCGGCCCCGGCGCCCCCCGCCCGGCCCGCTCACGTCGGCGACGCCGCGACGGGCCACGTCCACCTCCCGCCCGCCGCCCCGGTCACCGCGCCGCCGGCCGCCGAGCCGGGAGCGGTCCCGTCACCCGGCACGGGCACGGCCACCCTCGCCGTCCTCCTCATCGGGCCCGCGGGCGCGGGGAAGACGACCGTCGCCCGGTACTGGGCGCGGCACCGCCGCGTACCCACCGCGCACATCAGCCTGGACGACGTGCGGGAATGGGTGTGCGCCGGGTTCGCCGACCCGCAGTCCGGGTGGAACGACCAGTCCGAGGCCCAGTACCGCCTGGCCCGCCGCACCTGTGGCTTCGCCGCGCGGAACTTCCTGGCCAACGGCATCTCCTGCATCATCGACGACGCGGTCTTCCCGGACCGCCCGGTCGTCGGCCTCGGCGGCTGGAAGCGGCACGTCGGCCCCGGGCTGCTGCCGGTGGTGCTGCTGCCGGGCCTGGAGATCGTCCTGGAGCGCAACGCCGAGCGCAGCGGCAACCGGCGGCTGTCGGACGAGGAGGTCGCCGGCATCCACGGCCGCATGGCGGGCTGGCACGCCTCGGGCCTGCCGATCATCGACAACTCCAAGTACGACGTGGAGACCACCGCCCGCGCCCTGGACGAGGTCCTGGCCCGCGCCCTGGCGAGCCCCCCGAACTGGTAGCCCGCCCCCGCGCCCGGCCTTCCGCCGCGCCCGGCCGACCCGCCCCCGCGCCCGCCCGGCCGGCCTTCCCCCGCGCCGGCCCGGCGCGGCCCGCCTCCGGCGGCGCGGGCCCGTCCGCTCCACCCGGCCCACGCGGCTTCCGCCCCGGCCGGTGGCCCGGCCGGCCTTCCCCCGCGCCGGCTCGGCGCGGCCCGCCTCCGGCGGCGCGGGCCCGCCCGTTCCACCCGGCCCGCGCGGCTTCCGCCCCGGCCGGTGGCCCGGCCGGCCTTCCCCCGCGCCGGCTCGGCGCGGCCCGCCTCCGGCGGCGCGGGCCCGCCCGTTCCACCCGGCCCGCGCGGCTTCCGCCCCGGCCGGTGGCCCGGCCGGCCTTCCCCCGCGCCGGCTCGGCGCGGCCCGCCTCCGGCGGCGCGGGCCCGCCCGTTCCACCCGGCCCACGCGGCTTCCGCCCCGGCCGGTGGCCCGGCCGGGCCCCCGGCAGTCGCGTCCGCCCGGCGGTGACCGTCCGACCGGGACGCCCGTCCGCCCGGTCGGGCTCCGGGCGGCTCGCTCCCGCCCGGTCGGCGCCGACCGGGCGTACCCCCGCCGGGCAGCCGCGCCCGCCACCGTCCCGCCGGGCGCCCGTCCGCCCGTTCCGCCCGCCGAGCAGCCGCGCACGCCACCGCCCTGCCGGACGCCCGCCCGCCCGTCGGGCGCCCCGGCCGGCCCGCGCCCCCCACCGGGCAGCCGCGCCCGCCACCGTCCCGCCGGGCGCGTCCCGGTCGGCCCGCACCCGCCGCCGGGCGCCGGGCGCCCCGGTCCGCCCGCGCCCACCCGGCCGCGCCCCGGTCGGACGCCTCCGAACTGCCGCGCGGGCCGTCCGTCCGTACGCTCGGGACATGTCCCAGGTGTACGCGGACCGCCGAGGCCGCCTGCGCGACCGCTGCGCGGTGGCCGGAACCGCGGCGGCGCTGGTCTCCCGCCCCGCCAACGTCCGCTACCTCACCGGCGCGGCCCCGCCCGGCGCCGTCCTGCTGCTCGGCGCCGACGCGTCGGCCGACGTGCTCCTGTGCCCGCACGCCCCCACCGGCGACCCGGTCGAGGGCCGCGCCGACGAAGCCTTGCCCCTCACCGTCCTGCCGCCCACCGGCGAGGACCCCGCCGTCGCCGGAGCCGGCCTCGCGCTCGGCTCCGGCGCCGACACCCTCGCGGTGGAGGAGCGGCACCTGAGCGTCGCCCGGTACCGGGCCGTCGGCGCCGCCGCCCCGCGGCTGCGCCTCACCGACCTCGGCACCGCCGTCGAACAGGAGCGGCTGGTCAAGGACGACGAGGAACTCACCTGCCTGCGCATCGCCGCCGAGATCACCGACCAGGCGCTGGGCGAGCTGCTGGAGTCGATCCTCGTCGGCCGCACCGAACGCCACCTCGCCCTGGAACTGGAGCGCCGCCTGGTCGACCACGGCGCCGACGGCCCCGCCTTCCCCACCTCGGTCGCCACCGGCCCGCACTCCGGGCGCGAACGCCACCGCCCCTCCGACCGCCGCGTCGAGGAGGGGGACTTCCTCTCCGTCCGCCTGGGCGCCGGCTACCGCGGGTACCGCTGCGAGATCGGCCGCACCTTCGTCATCGGCACCGCGCCCGCCGACTGGCAGATCGAGCTGTACGACCTGGTCTTCACCGCGCAGCGGGCCGCCCGCGAGGCGCTCGCGCCGGGCGCCGCGTACAGCGACGTCGACCGCGCCGCCCGGCACATCCTCGACGCCGCCGGGTACGGCGACCGGGTCGGGCCGCGCCTGGGGCACGGGATCGGCCTGGAAATCGAGGAGGACCCGCAGTTCTCCCCTGCGGCCATGGGTAAACTGGACGCTTGCGTGCCGGTCACCGTCGAACCAGGGGTCCACCTCCCGGGACGGGGCGGGGTCCGGATCGATGACACGCTCGTCGTGCGCCAGGAGGCGGACGGCGGCCCCGAGCTACTCACCATCACGACCAAGGAGCTGCTCGCGCTCTAGCGCGTACCGTGCCTTCTCGGTCGTCCACCAGCGTCAGTCCAGGAGATTCCGCAACCGTGGCCACCACGAACGACCTCAAGAACGGCATGGTGCTCAAGCTCGACAACGACCAGCTCTGGTCCGTCGTCGAGTTCCAGCACGTCAAGCCCGGCAAGGGCCCGGCCTTCGTGCGCACCAAGCTCAAGAACGTGCTCTCCGGGAAGATCGTCGACAAGACCTTCAACGCCGGTGTCAAGGTCGAGACGGCCACCGTCGACCGCCGTGACATGCAGTTCTCGTACATGGACGGCGACTACTTCGTCTTCATGGACATGCAGACGTACGACCAGCTCCACGTCGCCCGCGCCGCCGTCGGCGACGCCGCGAACTTCCTGGTCGAGGGCTTCACCGCCACGGTCGCCACCCACGAGGGCGAGGTGCTGTACGTCGAGCTGCCCGCCGCCGTCGAGCTGACCGTCGCCGAGACCGAGCCGGGCGTCCAGGGCGACCGCTCCACCGGTGGCACCAAGCCGGCCACGCTGGAGACCGGCCACCAGATCCAGGTCCCGCTCTTCATCACCACCGGTGAGAAGATCAAGGTCGACACCCGTACGAGCGACTACCTCGGCCGGGTGAACAGCTAACCGTGGCCGCCCGCAACAAGGCCCGCAAGCGCGCCTTCCAGATCCTCTTCGAGGCCGACCAGCGCGGGGTGTCCGTGCAGGAGGTCCTCGCGGACTGGATCCGGCACGCCCGGACCGACGACAGGCAGCCGCCGGTCAACGAGTACACGATGGAGCTCGTCGAGGGGTACGCCTCGTACGCCGAGCGCGTCGACGAGCTCATCGCCACCTACGCGGTGGGCTGGACGCTCGACCGGATGCCGGTCGTCGACCGGAACATCCTGCGCCTGAGCGCGTACGAGCTGGTCTGGGTCGACGCCGTGCCGGACCCGGTGGTCATCGACGAGGCCGTCCAGCTCGCCAAGGAGTTCTCCACGGACGAGTCGCCGTCGTTCGTCAACGGCATGCTGGCCCGCTTCAAGGACCTGAAGCCGAGCCTGCGCCGCGACTGAGGCGCGACGGACGCGCGACGGACACGGAAGAGGGCCCGCAGCACCCATGTGCCGCGGGCCCTCTTCCCGTCCCAGCGCCGTCCGGTCGTGGGTGCGCCGTTCGTCCCGGCCTCCCCGTGTCCGCCCGGCCACGCGGCCGCCCGTGCGCCCGCGTGCCGCCGTACCGGGTGCCCGCCGCGCGGCCAGGCCCGCCACACGCCGGCAGGGCGGCCCCGGCTCGCGGGACCGCCCTGCCGGCGGCAACGTTTCTGCGCGGGGTCAGCTCTCCTCGTGGGCCACCGCGCGGCGGGCGTCCGCGTCCAGGACGCCCCAGCTGATGAGCTGGTCCGTCAGGACCGACGGGGACTGGTCGTAGATGACCGCCAGGGTGCGCAGGTCGTCCTGGCGGATCGACAGCACCTTGCCGTTGTAGTCGCCGCGCTGGGACTGGATCGTCGCCGCGTACCGCTGGAGCGGGCCCGCCTTCTCCTGCGGGACGTGCGCCAGGCGCTCCAGGTCGAGGACCAGCTTCGGCGGCGGCTCGGCGGCCCCGCCCGGCGTGGTGCCCGGCAGCAGCTCCTGCACCGGCACCCCGTAGAAGTCGGCCAGCTCGGCCAGGCGCTGCACGGTCACGGCGCGGTCGCCGCGCTCGTAGGAGCCGACCACGACGGCCTTCCAGCGGCCCTGGGACTTCTCCTCCACACCGTGGAGGGACAGGCCCTGCTGGGTGCGGATCGCGCGGAGCTTGGCCCCGAGCTGTTTTGCGTATTCGCTGGACATAAGGCTCCCTGGACACTGTCACAACGTGGCGGCTCCGCCGCGTGGCTGGTAACTCACTGTGAGGTTACGCAGCGTTACTTGGGTGCGTCAAGCCGAACGGTCCGTACCGAGCACCTTCCGGGCCCTGGTACCGTGGACGACGCAATTCCGACGTCCTTTAAGGTCCGTCCCGTGAGGCGGAGAAGGAGGTCCGTTCCGTATGGACGCCCCTCAGCAGTCCGATGCCCGTCCCGTGCTCGAAGGACCGGACATCGCGCGGGTCCTGACCCGCATCGCCCACGAGATCGTCGAGCGCGCCAAGGGCGCCGACGACGTGGTCCTCCTCGGCATCCCCACGCGCGGCGTGTTTCTCGCCCGGCGCCTGGCCGAGAAGCTGGAGCAGATCACCGGCCGCGCCATCCCGGTCGGCTCCCTCGACATCACCATGTACCGCGACGACCTGCGGCTCCGCCCGGCGCGCGCCCTCGCCCGCACCGAGATCCCCGGTGACGGCGTCGACGGCCGCCTGGTGGTCCTCGTCGACGACGTGCTCTTCTCCGGCCGCACCATCCGCGCCGCCCTCGACGCGCTCGGCGACATCGGCCGGCCCCGCGCCGTGCAGCTCGCGGTCCTGGTCGACCGGGGCCACCGGGAGCTGCCCATCCGCGCCGACTACGTGGGCAAGAACCTGCCCACGTCGCTGCGCGAGACGGTCAAGGTCCAGCTCGCCGAGGAGGACGGCCGCGACGCCGTGCTGCTCGGTGTGCGCGAGCCCGCTCCGGCCGGCGAGAACTAGCCACCCGCACGCCCGCCCGCGCACCGGCCCGCACCGGCTCACAGGCGCCCGCGTACGCCCGCCCGCGCCCCGGCGCACGACGGCGGCCACCAGGCGCCCACCGCGCGGCACCGCCCGCACGGGCCGGGAGCCCACGGACACGGAGCCCACGGACACGGAGCCCACGGACACGGAGCCCACGGACACGGAGCCCACGGGCCCGGAGCCCACGGGCCCGGAGCACGGCGCGCAGCACACGGGCCGGCGCGGCGGCCGCCCAGCGGCGACCGGGACCGGCCCCGCCGCCCCGAGCCCCGCCCGAGGCCGCGCGCCAGCGACCTCACCCGGCCGCCCGCCACCGCCGCTCCCCGGGCCCCGCACCCCGGTACGCCCACGGAACCGACCTCCACACCCACCGGAGAACACCCAGATGAAGCGCCACCTCATCTCGGCCGCCGACCTCACACGGGACGACGCCGTACTCGTCCTCGACACCGCCGAGGAAATGGCCCGCATGGCGGACCGGCCGATCAAGAAGCTGCCCACCCTGCGCGGCCGGACGATCTGCAACCTCTTCTTCGAGGACTCCACCCGCACCCGGATCTCCTTCGAGGCCGCCGAGAAGCGCCTCTCGGCCGACGTCATCAACTTCTCCGCCAAGGGCTCCAGCGTCTCCAAGGGCGAGTCCCTCAAGGACACCGCGCAGACCCTCGCCGCCATGGGCGTCGACGCCGTCGTCATCCGGCACAGCGCCTCCGGCGCCCCCTACCGGCTCGCCACCTCCGGCTGGATCGACGCCCCGGTCATCAACGCCGGCGACGGCACCCACCAGCACCCCACCCAGGCCCTGCTCGACGCCTTCACCCTGCGCCGCCGCCTCATCGGCCACGACGCGGGCGTCGGACGGGACCTCTCCGGCCGGCGCGTCACCATCGTCGGCGACGTCCTGCACAGCCGCGTCGCCCGCTCCAACGTCGACCTGCTGCACACGCTCGGCGCCGAGGTCACGCTGGTCGCGCCGCCCACCCTCGTGCCGGTCGGCGTCGGGAGCTGGCCCTGCGAGGTGTCGTACGACCTCGACAGCGCCCTGCCCGGGTCCGACGCCGTCATGATGCTGCGCGTCCAGCGGGAGCGGATGAACGCCGCGTTCTTCCCCACCGAGCGCGAGTACTCCCGCCGCTACGGCCTCGACGCCGAGCGCATGGCGAAGCTCCCCGGCCACGCCGTCGTCATGCACCCCGGCCCCATGGTGCGCGGCATGGAGATCACCGCCGAGGTCGCCGACTCGCCGCGCTGCACCGTGGTCGAGCAGGTCGCGAACGGCGTCTTCACCCGCATGGCCGTCCTCTACCTGCTGCTCGGCGGCAACGAGCCCGCCGTCACCCAGCCGTCGTCCCCGTCGTCGTCCCGTACCGAGGAGAAGTAACCCAGCATGAGCAAGATCCTGATCCGTGGTGCGAAGGTCCTCGGCGGCGAGGCCCAGGACGTCCTCATCGACGGCGAGACGATCGCCGCCACCGCCCGGCCCGGCGAGATCGCCCTCGGCGGCCCCGGTCCGAGCGCCGAGGGCGCGACCGTCGTCGAGGCGGAGGGGCGGATCCTGCTGCCCGGCCTCGTCGACCTCCACACCCACCTGCGCGAGCCCGGCCGCGAGGACTCCGAGACCGTCCTCACCGGCACCCGCGCCGCCGCGAGCGGCGGCTACACGGCCGTCTTCGCCATGGCCAACACCTTCCCCGTCGCCGACACCGCCGGCGTGGTCGAGCAGGTCTGGCGCCTCGGCCGCGAGCACGGCTACTGCGACGTCCAGCCGATCGGCGCCGTCACCGTGGGCCTGGAGGGCCGCAAGCTCGCCGAGCTGGGCGCGATGCACGACTCCGCCGCCGGGGTCACCGTCTTCTCGGACGACGGCAAGTGCGTGGACGACGCCGTGATCATGCGCCGCGCCCTGGAGTACGTGAAGGCCTTCGGCGGCGTCATCGCCCAGCACGCCCAGGAGCCCCGCCTCACCGAGGGCGCCCAGATGAACGAGGGCGTCGTCTCCGCCGAGCTGGGCCTCGGCGGCTGGCCCGCCGTCGCCGAGGAGTCGATCATCGCCCGCGACGTGCTCCTCGCCGAGCACGTCGGCTCCCGCGTGCACATCTGCCACCTGTCGACCGCCGGCTCCGTCGAGATCGTCCGCTGGGCCAAGTCCCGCGGCATCGACGTCACCGCCGAGGTCACCCCGCACCACCTCCTCCTCACCGACGAGATGGTCCGCACCTACAACCCCGTCTACAAGGTCAACCCGCCGCTGCGCACCGAGCGGGACGTCATGGCCCTGCGCGAGGCCCTCGCCGACGGCACCATCGACATCGTCGCCACCGACCACGCCCCGCACCCGCACGAGGACAAGGACTGCGAGTGGGCCGCCGCCGCCATGGGCATGGTGGGCCTGGAGACCGCGCTGTCCGTCGTCCAGCACACGATGGTGGAGACCGGCCTCCTCGACTGGGCCGCCGTCGCCGACCGGATGTCCTTCGCCCCCGCCCGCATCGGCGGCGCCACCGGGCACGGCCGCCCCGTCTCGGCTGGCGAGCCCGCCAACCTCACGCTGGTCGATCCGGCATACCGTGGGACGGTGGACCCCGCGGACTTCGCCTCCCGCAGCCGCAACACCCCCTACGAGGGCCGCGAGCTGCCGGGACGCGTCACCCACACCTTCCTGCGGGGCAGGGCAACGCTCATGGACGGGAAGCTCGCGTGACAACACTGATCCCCCTCGCCGCCGAACCCCGCTCGGCCGAGGTGACCGACTGGACCGCCCGCCTCGGCTGGGTCGGCCTGCTGCTCCTCTTCGTCGTCCTCGCCTACTGGCTGATGCGCCAGGGCTGGAAGTGGCGCGACAAGGTGCAGTCCTCCACCCTGCCGGAGCTCCCCACCGCCCCCGAGGCCCCCGGCGAGCCCACCCTCACCCTGAGCGGCCGCTACCACGGCTCCACCACCGCAGGGCAGTGGCTGGACCGGATCGTAGCCCGCGGGCTCGGCACCCGCAGCCGCGCCGAGCTGGCCCTCACCGACGCCGGGCTGGAGGTCGTACGCCCCGGAGCCGCCGACTTCTTCGTCCCCGCCGACCGGCTGCGCGGCGCCCGTCTCGACAAGGGCATCGCCGGCAAGGTCCTCACCGAGGGCGGCCTGCTCGTCGTCACCTGGGAGCACGGCGGCCGGCTCATCGACTCCGGCTTCCGCTCCGACCGCGCGGCCGAGCACACCGCCTGGGTCACCGCCCTCACCGCTCTCAGCACCACCCCGAGCACCACCCCCAGCACCACCCCCAGCACCGCGAACACCACCACGGAAGGCGCCGCACGATGACGACCTCCACCCGGGGAACCAGGGTTCCCGCCGTACTCGTCCTGGAGGACGGCCGCAGCTTCCGCGGCCGCGCCTACGGGGCCGTGGGGGAGACGTTCGGCGAGGCCGTCTTCTCCACCGGCATGACCGGCTACCAGGAGACCCTGACCGACCCCTCGTACCACCGCCAGGTCGTCGTCATGACGGCCCCGCACGTCGGCAACACCGGCGTCAACGACGAGGACCCCGAGTCCGCCCGCATCTGGGTGTCCGGGTACGTCGTCCGCGACCCCGCCCGCACCCCGTCCAACTGGCGCGCCACCCGCACCCTCGACGAGGAGCTGGAGCGCCAGGGCGTCGTCGGCATCAGCGGCGTCGACACCCGCGCCCTCACCCGCCACCTGCGCGAGCGCGGCGCCATGCGCGTCGGCATCTTCTCCGGCGACGCCGTCGCCGCGGAGGCCGACCTGCTCGCCAAGGTCCGGGCGCAGCCCGAGATGAAGGGCGCCGACCTCTCCGCGGAGGTCGCCACCAAGGAGCCCTACGTCGTCCCCGCGATCGGCGAGAAGAAGTTCACCGTCGCCGCCGTCGACCTCGGCATCAAGGGCATGACCCCGCAGCGGATGGCCGAGCGCGGCATCGAGGTGCACGTGCTGCCCGCCACCGCCACCGTCGACGACGTGTACGCCGTCGAGCCCGACGGCGTGTTCTTCTCCAACGGCCCCGGCGACCCGGCCACCGCGGACCACCCCGTCTCCGTGATGCGCGCCGTCCTGGAGCGCCGGACCCCGCTGTTCGGCATCTGCTTCGGCAACCAGATCCTCGGCCGCGCGCTGGGCTTCGGCACCTACAAGCTGAAGTACGGCCACCGCGGGATCAACCAGCCCGTGCAGGACCGCACGACCGGCAAGGTCGAGGTCACCGCGCACAACCACGGCTTCGCCGTCGACGCCCCCCTCGACAAGGTGTCCGACACCCCCTTCGGCCGCGCCGAGGTCTCCCACGTCTGCCTCAACGACAACGTGGTGGAGGGCCTCCAGCTGCTCGACCAGCCGGCCTTCAGCGTCCAGTACCACCCGGAAGCGGCCGCGGGTCCCCACGACGCCGCGTACCTGTTCGACCGCTTCGTCGCCCTGATGGAGGCCGAGCGTGCCTAAGCGCACTGACATCCAGTCCGTCCTGGTCATCGGCTCCGGCCCGATCGTCATCGGCCAGGCCGCCGAGTTCGACTACTCCGGCACCCAGGCGTGCCGCGTCCTCAAGTCCGAGGGCCTGCGCGTCATCCTGGTGAACTCCAACCCGGCGACGATCATGACCGACCCGGAGATCGCCGACGCCACCTACGTCGAGCCGATCACCCCCGAGTTCGTCGAGAAGATCATCGCCAAGGAGCGCCCCGACGCCCTCCTGCCCACCCTCGGCGGCCAGACCGCGCTCAACACCGCGATCTCCATGCACGAGCAGGGCGTCCTGGAGAAGTACGGCGTGGAGCTGATCGGCGCCAACGTCGAGGCCATCCACAAGGGTGAGGACCGCGACCTCTTCAAGGGCGTCGTCGAGGCCGTCAACGCGAAGATCGGCCACGGCGAGTCCGCCCGCTCGGTCATCTGCCACTCCATGGACGACGTCCTGCGCGGCGTCGAGACGCTCGGCGGCTACCCCGTCGTCGTCCGCCCCTCCTTCACCATGGGCGGCGCCGGCTCCGGCTTCGCCCACGACGAGGACGAGCTGCGCCGCATCGCCGGCCAGGGGCTCACGCTCTCCCCGACCACCGAGGTGCTCCTGGAGGAGTCCATCCTCGGCTGGAAGGAGTACGAGCTGGAGCTGATGCGCGACAAGAACGACAACGTCGTGGTCGTCTGCTCCATCGAGAACTTCGACCCGATGGGCGTCCACACCGGCGACTCGATCACGGTCGCCCCGGCGATGACCCTCACCGACCGCGAGTACCAGACCCTCCGCGACATCGGCATCGCCATCATCCGCGAGGTCGGCGTCGACACCGGCGGCTGCAACATCCAGTTCGCCGTCAACCCGGACGACGGCCGGGTCATCGTCATCGAGATGAACCCGCGCGTCTCCCGCTCCTCCGCCCTGGCGTCCAAGGCGACCGGCTTCCCCATCGCCAAGATCGCCGCCAAGCTCGCCGTCGGCTACACCCTGGACGAGATCCCCAACGACATCACCCGGGAGACCCCGGCGTCCTTCGAGCCCACGCTCGACTACGTCGTGGTCAAGGCGCCCCGCTTCGCCTTCGAGAAGTTCCCCTCCGCCGACTCCACCCTCACCACCACCATGAAGTCGGTGGGCGAGGCCATGGCCATCGGCCGCAACTTCACCGAGGCGCTCCAGAAGGCCCTGCGCTCGCTGGAGAAGAAGGGCAGCCAGTTCGCCTTCACCGGCGACCCCGGCGACAAGGCCGAGCTGCTGCGCGAGGCGGTCCGCCCCACCGACGGCCGCATCAACACCGTCATGCAGGCCATCCGCGCCGGGGCCACCCGCGAGGAGGTCTTCGAGGCCACGAAGATCGACCCGTGGTTCGTCGACCAGATGTTCCTCATCAAGGAGATCGCCGACGAGCTGGCCGCCGTCGAGAAGCTCGACCCCGAGCTGCTCGCCGAGGCCAAGCGCCACGGCTTCTCCGACCTGCAGATCGCCGAGATCCGCGGCCTGCGCGAGGACGTCGTCCGCGAGGTCCGGCACGCGCTGGGCGTCCGCCCCGTCTACAAGACGGTCGACACCTGCGCCGCCGAGTTCGCCGCGAAGACCCCGTACTTCTACTCCTCGTACGACGAGGAGACCGAGGTCGCGCCCCGCGAGAAGCCCGCCGTGATCATCCTCGGCTCCGGCCCCAACCGCATCGGCCAGGGCATCGAGTTCGACTACTCCTGCGTCCACGCCTCCTTCGCGCTGAGCGACGCCGGCTACGAGACCGTGATGGTCAACTGCAACCCGGAGACCGTCTCCACCGACTACGACACCTCCGACCGCCTGTACTTCGAGCCGCTCACGCTCGAGGACGTGCTGGAGATCGTCCACGCCGAGCAGCAGGCCGGACCCGTCGCGGGCGTCGTCGTCCAGCTCGGCGGCCAGACCCCGCTCGGCCTCTCCCAGGCCCTGAAGGACAACGGCGTCCCCGTCGTCGGCACCCCGCCCGAGGCCATCCACGCCGCCGAGGACCGCGGCGCCTTCGGCCGCGTCCTGGCCGAGGCCGGCCTCCCCGCGCCCAAGCACGGCACCGCGACCACCTTCGCCGAGGCCAAGGCCATCGCCGACGAGATCGGCTACCCCGTCCTCGTCCGCCCGTCGTACGTGCTCGGCGGACGCGGCATGGAGATCGTCTACGAGGAGGCGCGGCTGGAGGCGTACATCGCCGAGTCCACCGAGATCAGCCCCAGCCGGCCGGTCCTGGTCGACCGCTTCCTCGACGACGCCATCGAGATCGACGTCGACGCCCTCTACGACGGGCGGGAGCTGTACCTCGGCGGCGTCATGGAGCACATCGAGGAGGCCGGCATCCACTCCGGCGACTCGGCCTGCGCCCTGCCCCCGATCACCCTGGGCGGCTTCGACATCAAGCGGCTGCGCACCTCCACCGAGGCCATCGCCAAGGGCGTCGGCGTCCGCGGCCTGATCAACATCCAGTTCGCCATGGCCGGGGACATCCTCTACGTCCTGGAGGCCAACCCGCGCGCCTCCCGCACGGTCCCCTTCACCTCCAAGGCGACCGCCGTGCCGCTGGCCAAGGCCGCCGCCCGCATCTCGCTCGGCGCCACCATCGCCGAGCTGCGCGCCGAGGGCCTGCTCCCGGCCACCGGCGACGGCGGGGAGCTGCCGCTGGACGCGCCGATCTCCGTCAAGGAGGCCGTCATGCCGTGGTCGCGCTTCCGCGACATCCACGGCCGCGGCGTCGACACGGTCCTCGGCCCGGAGATGCGCTCCACCGGCGAGGTCATGGGCATCGACTCGGTCTTCGGCACGGCGTACGCCAAGTCGCAGGCGGGCGCGTACGGCCCGCTGCCCACCAAGGGCCGCGCGTTCATCTCCGTCGCCAACCGCGACAAGCGCTCGATGATCTTCCCGGCGCGCGAGCTGGTCGCCCACGGCTTCGAGCTCCTCGCCACCTCCGGCACCGCCGAGGTCCTCAAGCGCAACGGCATCAACGCCACCGTCGTCCGCAAGCAGTCCGAGGGCGAGGGCCCGAACGGCGAGAAGACCATCGTCCAGCTCATCCACGCGGGCGACGTCGACCTCATCGTCAACACCCCGTACGGCACCGGCGGCCGGCTCGACGGCTACGACATCCGCACCGCGGCCGTGGCGCGCGGCGTCCCCTGCCTCACCACGGTCCAGGCGCTCGCCGCGGCCGTCCAGGGCATCGACGCCCTCAACCACGGCGGGGTCGGCGTCCGCTCCCTCCAGGAGCACGCCGAGCACCTGACCGCGGCCCGCGACTAGCAGCCCGTACGAAGCAGGGGGACACCGAAGGCGCAACCGCGGTGTCCCCCTCTTCATGACCCGGATCCCACGACCGGGTCCACGACCTGGAGCTTCCTGCATGTACAAGTTCTTCTTCGACCTCGTCTTCACGCGGATGGACCCCGAGAAGGCCCACCACCTGGCCTTCCGCTGGATCCGCCTGGCCGCCCGCGTCCCCGTGCTGCGCACCCTCGCCGCGGCCGTCCTCGCACCCCGGTACAAGGAGCTGCGCACCGAGGCCCTGGGCCTGCGGATGCACGGACCCTTCGGCCTCGCGGCCGGCTTCGACAAGAACGCCGCCGGGATCGACGGCATGGCGATGCTCGGCTTCGACCACGTCGAGATCGGCACGGTCACCGGCGAGCCGCAGCCCGGCAACCCGAGGAAGCGGCTCTTCCGCCTCGTACCGGACCGCGCCCTGATCAACCGCATGGGCTTCAACAACGAGGGCTCCGCCGCCGTCGCCGAGCGGCTGCGCACCCGCGTGCCCGTCTTCCGGACGGTCGTCGGCGTGAACATCGGCAAGACCAAGGCGGTCCCCGAGGCCGAGGCCGTCGCCGACTACGTGAAGTCCACCGAGCGGCTCGCCGCCCACGCCGACTACCTCGTCGTCAACGTCTCCTCGCCGAACACCCCCGGCCTGCGCGACCTCCAGGCCACCGAGTCGCTGCGCCCGCTGCTCACCGCCGTCCGCGAGGCCGCCGACCGCGCCGTCACCGACCGCCGCGTCCCCCTGCTGGTCAAGATCGCCCCCGACCTCGCCGACGAGGACGTGGACGCGGTGGCCGACCTGGCCCTGGAGCTGGGCCTGGACGGCATCATCGCCACCAACACCACCATCGCCCGCGAGGGCCTCGGCCTGAAGTCCGACCCGGCGCTGGCCGCCGAGACCGGCGGCCTGTCCGGCGCGCCCGTCAAGGCGCGCTCCCTGGAGGTCCTGCGCCGCCTGTACGCGCGCGTGGGCGACCGCCTCGTCCTCGTCGGCGTCGGCGGCGTCGAGAGCGCCGAGGACGCCTGGCAGCGCATCCTCGCCGGCGCGACCCTGGTCCAGGGCTACAGCGCCCTCGTCTACGAGGGCCCCTTCTACGCCCGCGCCGTCCACAAGGGCCTGGCCGCCCGTCTGGCCGCCTCCCCGTACGCCACCCTCGCCGAGGCCGTCGGCGCCGCCACCCGCGACCACTCCGGAAAGGCCACCGCATGACCGCCTTCGGTGCACGACTCCGCGCCGCCATGGACGAGCGCGGCCCGCTCTGCGTCGGCATCGACCCGCACGCCTCCCTGCTGGCCGCCTGGGGCCTTGAGGACGACGTCGACGGGCTGGAGACCTTCACCCGCACCGTGGTGGAGGCCCTCGCCGGGACCGTCGCCGTCTTCAAGCCGCAGTCCGCGTTCTTCGAGCGGTTCGGCTCGCGCGGCGTCGCCGTCCTGGAGCGGGCCGTCGCCGACCTGCGGGCCGCCGGCGGCCTGGTCGTCATGGACGCCAAGCGCGGGGACATCGGCTCCACCATGGCCGCGTACGCGCAGACCTACCTGTGCCCGGACTCGCCGCTCTTCTCCGACGCGCTGACCGTCTCCCCGTACCTGGGCTACGGCTCGCTGAAGCCGGCCGTGGACCTCGCGCGCGAGAGCGGCGCCGGGCTGTTCGTGCTCGCCCTCACCTCCAACCCGGAGGGCGCCGAGGTCCAGCGGGCCGTACGCGAGGACGGCCGCACCGTCGCGGCGACGATGCTGGCCCACCTCGCCGCCGAGAACGCGGGCGAGACCCCCATGGGCTCCTTCGGCGCGGTCGTCGGTGCCACCCTGGGGGACCTCTCCTCGTTCGACCTGGACATCGACGGCCCCCTCCTGGCCCCGGGCATCGGCGCGCAGGGCGCCACCCCGGCCGACCTGCCGGCCGTGTTCGGCGCCGCCGTGCGCAACGTCGTGCCGAACGTCAGCCGGGCCGTCCTGCGGCACGGTCCGGACGCGGCGGCCCTGCGGGGCGCGGCGGAGCGGTACGCGGACGAGGTGCGGGCCGCCGTCGCCGGCTGAGCGCCGCTCCCGACCGCCTGTTTGATGTGACGTACGTCACGGGAGCCCGCCCGATGGCGGGCGCCCGTGGCCGCCGCGGGCGGCGCGCCCCCGGAACGGGCCGTGCCGGGTGTTGACGGATTCGGCGGCCAAACCAGTGCGTTATGTCGCCTTTGTCTGGCAGGATCGATGCTGACCAGGACTTTTCCGCTGTTCTCGCTGACTCGGGCGGCCCTGGCCGCTAGTCTCCGACGAGAGTCAGCGTTCGCAGCGGTCACTGCGTTGCTCGTTGCTCCCTTGGTGTGGGCCGACTAGGTTCCTCACCGGTCCGTATCCGACAGTTCGACATCCGAGGTGACGTAGGCGTGGCTCTTCCGCCCCTTACCCCTGAACAGCGCGCAGCCGCGCTCGAAAAGGCCGCCGCGGCTCGCCGGGAGCGGGCCGAGGTCAAGAATCGACTCAAGCACTCCGGCGCCTCGCTCCACGAGGTCATCAAGCAGGGCCAGGAGAACGACGTCATCGGCAAGATGAAGGTCTCCGCCCTCCTCGAGTCCCTGCCGGGCGTGGGCAAGGTCCGCGCCAAGCAGATCATGGAGCGCCTGGGGATCTCCGAGAGCCGCCGCGTGCGCGGTCTCGGCTCCAACCAGATCGCGTCGCTGGAGCGCGAGTTCGGCGGCTCCAAGGCCTGACGGCCGGTACCCGGCGTCCGGGGGGCTCCCGGAAGCTGGAATAATCGCCCCATGGCTGCAACATCCCGGGGGACGACCCCCGAGCCCCCGGACGTACGTCCGCGGCTGACCGTGCTCTCCGGCCCCTCCGGGGTCGGCAAGAGCACGGTCGTCGCCCATATGCGCAAGGTCCACCCCGAGGTCTGGCTCTCGGTGTCGGCCACGACCCGCGAGCCGCGCCCCGGCGAGCGGGACGGCGTGCAGTACTTCTTCGTCTCGGACGACGAGTTCGACAAGCTCGTCGCCAACGGCGAGCTGCTGGAGTGGGCCGAGTTCGCCGGCAACCGCTACGGCACGCCCCGCCGCGCCGTGCAGGACCGCCTGGATGCCGGCGAGCCCGTCCTGCTGGAGATCGACCTCCAGGGCGCCCGGCTCGTCCGCGCGTCCATGCCCGACGCGCAGCTCGTCTTCCTGGCCCCGCCGAGCTGGGACGAGCTGGTCCGCCGCCTCACCGGGCGCGGCACCGAGTCGGCCGAGGTCATCGAGCGGCGGCTGGCAGCGGCCAAGGTCGAGCTGGCCGCCGAGTCCGAGTTCGACGTCACCCTGGTCAACACCTCCGTCGAGGACGTGGCGCGTGAGCTGCTAGCCTTGATGGACGTTGTCTGAATTGTCGTTGTCCACTTTTTCGGAAGGTAGAGCGTGTCCTCTTCCATCACCGCGCCCGAGGGCATCATCAACCCGCCGATCGACGAGCTGCTCGAGGCCACGGACTCGAAGTACAGCCTCGTGATCTACGCGGCCAAGCGCGCGCGGCAGATCAACGCGTACTACTCGCAGCTCGGTGAGGGCCTGCTCGAGTACGTCGGTCCGCTGGTGGACACCCACGTCCACGAGAAGCCGCTGTCGATCGCCCTGCGCGAGATCAACGCGGGCCTGCTGACCTCCGAGGCCGTCGAGGGCCCGGCGCAGTAAGCGCACCCCCACAGCATTCCCAGGCCCGGCGGACGTCCGCCGGGCCTGCGGTGTGTCCCGAAGCCGTACGATCCCGTGACCGCGCGTCGCCGTACGCCGGGACGCCGTACCAACCCACGAAGCGGGAGGCGCAGTGCCCGAGCCCAAGCCCCAGGTCGTCCTCGGAGTCAGCGGCGGCATCGCCGCCTACAAGGCGTGCGAGCTGCTGCGCCGGCTGACCGAGTCCGGCCACGACGTGCGGGTCGTCCCGACCGCGTCCGCCCTCCACTTCGTCGGCGCGGCCACCTGGTCCGCGCTCTCCGGCAACCCGGTCTCCGACCAGGTCTGGGAGGACGTCCACGAGGTCCCGCACGTCCGCATCGGGCAGCGCGCCGACCTGGTCGTCGTCGCCCCCTGCACGGCCGACATGCTCGCCAAGGCCGCCCACGGCCTCGCCGACGACCTGCTGACCAACACCCTGCTCACCGCCCGCTGCCCGGTCGTCTTCGCACCCGCCATGCACACCGAGATGTGGGAGCACCCGGCCACCCGGGAGAACGTGGCGACGCTCCGCCGCCGCGGCGCCGTCGTCATCGAGCCGGCCGTCGGCCGCCTCACCGGCGCCGACACCGGCAAGGGCCGCCTCCCCGACCCCGCCGAGATCTTCGAGGTCTGCCGCAGGGTCCTCGCACGCGGCGCCGCCGCCCCCGACCTCACCGGCCGCCATGTCGTCGTCAGCGCCGGAGGCACCCGCGAGCCCCTCGACCCGGTCCGCTACCTGGGCAACCGCTCCTCCGGGAAGCAGGGCTACGCCCTCGCCCGCACCGCCGCCGCGCGCGGCGCCCGCGTCACGCTCGTCGCCGCCAACACCGCCCTGCCCGACCCGGCCGGCGTCGACGTCGTCCCCGTGGGCACGGCCCTCCAGCTGCGCGAGGCCGTACTGAAGGCCGCGGCCGACGCCGACGCCGTGGTGATGGCCGCCGCCGTGGCGGACTTCCGCCCCGCCGCGTACGCCGAGGGCAAGATCAAGAAGCGGGAGGGCGAGGAGCCCGCGCCCGTCGCGCTCGTCCGCAACCCCGACGTCCTCGCGGAGCTGTCCGCCGCCCGGGCACGCCCCGGCCAGGTCGTCGTCGGCTTCGCCGCGGAGACCGACGACGTTCTCGCCAACGGCCGCGACAAGCTCCGCCGCAAGGGCTGCGACCTGCTCGTCGTCAACGAGGTGGGGGAGCGCAAGACCTTCGGCGCGGAGGAGAGCGAGGCGGTCGTCCTCGCCGCCGACGGCAGCGAGACCCCCGTCCCCTACGGTCCCAAGGAGATCCTGGCGGACACCGTGTGGGACCTGGTGGTGCCCCGTCTGCCATGAGGGTGAATTACGTGATTCCCCTCACAGCGGGCGCACCGCCGCGAGCAGGGCAACTCCCGCCGTACCAAGAGGTGATCTTGCCCTTGGCAAGAGGTCTGATGTGGTCAATCAGGCTTCCGATCCGCGAGACGTCTGGTCTTGTGGCCGAGACCGCCCGATAAACTGTTCCCGGAACGACGCGGGGCGCAGCCCCCTGCCGGTCCACCAACGATCAGCCAGCAGCCGCTGCAAACCCAGGGAGCGTTGTGTCCCGTCGTCTTTTCACCTCGGAGTCGGTGACCGAGGGTCACCCCGACAAGATCGCTGACCAGATCAGCGACACCATTCTCGACGCGCTGCTGCGCAAGGACCCCTCCTCGCGGGTCGCCGTGGAGACGTTGATCACCACGGGTCTGGT
The DNA here is from genome assembly GCF_008704425.1 of Streptomyces fradiae ATCC 10745 = DSM 40063. Classification (NCBI taxonomy): domain Bacteria; kingdom Bacillati; phylum Actinomycetota; class Actinomycetes; order Kitasatosporales; family Streptomycetaceae; genus Streptomyces; species Streptomyces fradiae. The sequence goes on along the minus strand of NZ_CP023696.1, from coordinate 891,777 downwards.
GCACGTGGCCGGAGAGGTCACGACGAAGGCGTACGCGGACATCCCGACGCTGGTGCGGGAGAAGATCCTGGAGATCGGCTACGACTCGTCGAAGAAGGGCTTCGACGGGGCCTCGTGCGGTGTGTCGGTGTCGATCGGGGCGCAGTCGCCGGACATCGCGCAGGGCGTGGACGCCGCCTACGAGCAGCGGGTCGAGGGTGCCTCCCGGAAGGGCGAGGGCGACGAGCTGGACCAGCAGGGCGCCGGCGACCAGGGGCTGATGTTCGGCTACGCGTCGGACGAGACGCCGGAGCTGATGCCGCTGCCGATCCACCTGGCCCACCGGCTGTCCAGGCGCCTGACCGAGGTGCGCAAGAACGGCACGATCCCCTACCTGCGTCCGGACGGCAAGACGCAGGTGACCATCGAGTACGACGGTGACAAGGCCGTGCGCCTGGACACGGTCGTGGTCTCCTCGCAGCACGCCAGCGACATCGACCTGGACTCGCTGCTCGCGCCGGACATCCGCGAGTTCGTCGTCGAGCACGTGCTGAAGGAGCTCCTGGACGACGGCATCAAGCTGGAGACCGAGGGCTACCGGCTGCTGGTGAACCCGACCGGGCGCTTCGAGATCGGCGGCCCGATGGGCGACGCCGGCCTGACCGGCCGCAAGATCATCATCGACACCTACGGCGGCATGGCCCGCCACGGCGGCGGCGCGTTCTCCGGCAAGGACCCGTCCAAGGTCGACCGCTCGGCCGCCTACGCCATGCGCTGGGTCGCCAAGAACGTGGTGGCCGCCGGCCTCGCCTCGCGCTGCGAGGTGCAGGTGGCGTACGCGATCGGCAAGGCCGAGCCGGTGGGCCTGTTCGTCGAGACCTTCGGCACGGCCAAGGTCGAGGTGGAGCGGATCGAGAACGCCATCGCGGCCGTCTTCGACCTGCGCCCGGCCGCCATCATCCGCGACCTGGACCTGCTGCGCCCGATCTACTCCCAGACGGCCGCCTACGGCCACTTCGGCCGCGAGCTGCCCGACTTCACCTGGGAGCGCACCGACCGCGTCGACGCCCTCCGCGAGGCCGCCGGCCTGTAGGGGCCCCGGGCCGGGCCCGCGGGTCCTGGGCCCGCTCCGCGGGGCCGCCGGGGGTTTGCGGTCCGTGGAGCTCCACCCGGCGGGGCCGTCCCGCTCGGCGAGCGCACCGCACCGGTAAGCCCGGCCTCCGTCCCGCACGGAGCCGGGCTTCCGGCGTTCGGGGCCGGTTGCCGGTTGCCGGTTGCCGGTTGCTGGTTGCCGTCTGCCGTCTGCCGTCGGGGCCGGCCCCGGCGGGGAGCCGTCGGCCGCTCCCGTCGGCTGGTCCTGCGGTGGGCCGCCGGCCGTCGCCCGCCGGCCGTACGGGGCCGTGGTCGGCCCCGGGTCATCCGCGCCCCGGCGTCGCTGGCGCCGCGTTCCAGGCCCTCCGGGCCCTGCCACGGGCCGGCCGGGCCTCTTCGCCGCCGGGCGCCCGCTGTCGGTGCGGTCTGGTAGGGATGAGGCTGTGACCAGCGAGAGTGAGAAGCCGGGAGGGCGGCCGGACGAGGCGCCGGAGCAGCTCGCGCTCATCCGCGAGACCGTGCGCCGGGCGAAGGCGCCGCGGGCCAGGCCGCGGACGTGGCGGGGGGCCGCGCTGGCCAAGGAGCTGCCCGTCGCGCGGGTCGTCGTCGACAAGGGCGTGCTCCACCTCGACCAGTTCTTCGACTACGCCGTCCCCGAGGAGCTCGACGCCGCGGCCCGCCCCGGCGTCCGGGTGCGGGTCCGGTTCGGAGCCGGCGCGCACCAGGTGCGGGGCGGGCGGCGCGAGGGCGGGCGGCTCATCGACGGGTTCCTCGTCGAGCGGCGCGCCGACACCGACTACACGGGGCCGCTCGCCGCGCTCGCCGACGTCGTGTCGCCCGAGCCCGTCCTGGGCCCCGAGCTGCTGGGCCTGGCCAGGGCGGTCGCCGACCGGTACGCGGGCAGCCTCGCCGACGTCCTCCAGCTGGCCGTCCCGCCGCGCAGCGCCCGCGCCGAGAGCCGTCCCTCGCCGGAGCCGCTGCCACCGCCGCCCGCCCCCGAGGCGGGCCCCTGGGCGCGGTACGCGCACGGCGAGGCGTTCCTCGCCGCCCTCGCGCAGGGCGGCGCGCCGCGCGCCGTGTGGAACGCCCTGCCCGGCCCGCACTGGGCGGACGAGCTGGCCCGCGCGGTGGCCGCGACGCTCGCCTCGGGGCGCGGCGCCCTTGTCGTCGTACCGGACGGCCGGGCCGCCGCGCGCGTGGACGCCGCCCTGACCGCCCTCCTCGGGGACGGCCGGCACGCCCTGCTGACCGCCGAGGCGGGGCCCGAGAAGCGGTACCGGCAGTGGCTCGCCGTGCGGCGCGGCTCCGTACGGGCCGTCGTCGGCACCCGCGCGGCGATGTTCGCGCCCGTGCGGGACCCCGGGCTCGTCGCGATCTGGGACGACGGCGACGCGAGCCACAGCGAGCCGCACGCCCCGCAGCCGCACGCCCGCGACGTGCTCCTGTTGCGCGCCGCGCACGACCGCTGCGGATTCCTGCTGGGCTCCACGAGCTGCACGGTCGAGGCCGCCCAGCTCGTGGAGAGCGGCTGGGCCAGGCCGCTGGTGGCGCCGCGCGAGCGGGTGCGGGCCGCCGCCCCGCTCGTACGGACCGTGGGCGACGGGGAGCTGGCGCGCGACGAGGCGGCGCGGGCGGCGCGGCTGCCGTCCCTCGCCTGGCAGGTCGTCCGGGACGGCCTGAGGTCCGGGCCGGTGCTGGTGCAGGTGCCCCGGCGCGGGTACGTGCCGCGCCTCGCCTGCGAGCGGTGCCGGACCCCCGCCCGCTGCCGGCACTGCGCGGGCCCCCTGGAGGCCCCCGGTCAGCGGGACCTGAGGTGCGGCTGGTGCGGACGGGACGAACCGCACTGGCGGTGCGCCGAGTGCGGGTCCACGCGGCTGCGGGCCCAGGTGGTGGGCGCCCGGCGGACGGCGGAGGAGCTGGGGCGGGTCTTCCCGGCCGTCCCCGTGCGGACCTCCGGCCGGGACCACGTGCTGGACGCCGTGCCGGGCCGCCCGGCGCTGGTGGTGAGCACGCCGGGCGCCGAGCCGGTCGCCGAGGGCGGGTACGCGGCGGCCCTGCTGCTGGACGGCTGGGCGCTGCTGGCCCGGCCGGACCTGAGGGCCGGGGAGGAGGCGCTGCGCCGCTGGATCGACGCGGCGTCCCTGGTGCGGGGGCAGGACGAGGGTGGCACGGTCGTCGTGGTCGCCGAGCCGACGCTGCGGCCCGTGCAGGCACTGGTGCGGTGGGACCCGGTGGGCCACGCCCAGCGGGAGCTGGCCGAGCGCGCCGAGCTGGGCTTCCCGCCCGTGTCGCGGATGGGCGCGGTGGCGGGCCGCCCGGAGGCCGTCGCCGAGTTCCTCGCGGCGGCGGAACTGCCGCCGGAGGCGGAGGTGCTGGGGCCCGTACCGCTCCGGCCGGCCGCTCCCGGTGGTCCGCGCCGGCCGGGTGACCCGCCCGCGGGCGAGGCGTGGGACCGGGCGCTGGTACGGGTGCCGCCCGGCACGGGCGCGGCCCTGGCCGCCGCCCTCAAGAAGGCCCAGGCGGCCCGGCTGGCCCGCGGCGGCACCCTGCCGGTGCGCGTCAGGATGGACCCGCCGGACATCGGGTAGGCCCTGGCCGCCGATCCCGGGCGGCCCCGTCGGGCGCTGCCGGGGAGCGCCGCCCCTGGGGACGCTCCGCCCCTGGGGGACGCGCCGCCCCTGGGGACGGTCCGCCCCTGGGGGACGCGCCGCCCCTGGGGACGGTCCGCCCGGCCGCGCCCCGGCGCGTGCCGCCGGCCGCCGGAGGCGTGCGCGCTCGGGCGGCGCCCCGGTGGAGGGCGGGCCCGCGGCTGCGGCGGGGCGGCCGGCTACGGGGCGACGAGGCACCGGCGGAGCGGGAGCCACCGACGGAGCGGCGCCGGCGAGGCGAGCGCCGTCGGCAGGAGGGGGGCGACCACCGGGCAGGGGCTGCCGTCGGGCGGTCCGACGGGGCGAGAGGGCCGACGGCGGGCGGGCGCCATCGGCGCGGGCCCGCCCGCCGTCGGGTTGCTCGCCCCCTCGGCGGGCCGTGTACCGGTGGCGGCGGACCGGCCGGGCGAGCCGTGTCGCGGAATCACGGAGGCCGGCCGGTGCGCGGCGGTACGCGGCGGTGCGCGGGTGGCGGAGATCAGCCGTTGCGCGGTGAGGGGAAGACGGTGGGGCGGGCGCCCTCCCGGTGCGGCTGGTCCCTGACGGCCGCGCGGGCCTGCGACGGCTGCGGCGGCATCGACCGCGCCGCCGGGACCGACGGGGCGGGCATCGTGCGCGGCTGCGCAGCGCGGTCCGCCCCGGCCGCCTGCTGCGCCGCCGCGCGGCGCGATCCGTACCGGCGGTGCACGGCCTGCTTGGTGACACCCAGCGCCGAGCCGACCGCGTCCCACGAGAAGCCCAGCGAGCGGTCGAAGTCGACGGCGGCGGTGACCAGCGTCTCCACGCTGTCGCGCAGTTCCTGCGCGAGCCGGACCGTGGGCGCGGGGGCCCTGCCGTAGACGACGAAGCCCGTCGACGGGCCGGAGCGACGCGGGCGGTAGACGTTGCCCAGCTGGGCGGTGAGCGTGCGCAGAGCGTCCACCTGCCGGCGGACCCGCTCGATGTCCCGCACCAGCAGGTGCAGGCTTGCCCGGGCTTGGGCGTCGTGGGTTGCGTGGTCGGCCATTGACAAGCCTCTCGAACCGGCGTTGAAAGGGGGCGGGCCGCGTCGACGGCGGCCTTCGGTCAATCTCCTTTGACAACGCGCCAGCCGTCGCCGGGGTCACGCCGCTGAGGCGTATCCGCATATGCGCGAGGCGCACGACCCCGCGCACGCCCCCCGACCAGGCCCCGGACGCCGTTCGCGGGCCCTTCACCCCGGGGCGCCGGGGCCCCCGCTGCCGGGTGGGCCGGTCGCGGCGGCCCCGCGCTCCTGGTCGCGACGCCCCGGACGACGCGGACGCCCACCGGCCGGGCGGCCCCGATCACCGGCTTCGCCACCGCTGACGGTGCCCTGCGGCCGCGTCGACGATCGCCGCGCGAACGCGTCCGCGGCCGTCGGCGACCGGTCGCGCGGTCGTCCGGGCAGGACGGAACGCCGTGGGGGGAGCGCCTAGACTGGTGCGCTGCCCGGCGCCCCGCCGGTGGCCCGGCGGACGCCGTCGGCCGCGACTCCGCTGCCGGCCCGTCGGCCGGTCGCACGGCCGGCCGCACGGCGGCGCGGACCCGGCCGGGCGGCGCACCGACGAACAAGCGAGGTAACACGGAGTGAAGCTCGTCTTCGCAGGCACCCCCGAGGTCGCCGTCCCCGCCCTGGACGCCCTGCTCGCCTCCGGGCGGCACGAGGTGGCGGCCGTCGTCACACGACCCGACGCCCCCGCCGGGCGGGGCCGACGGCTGGTCGCGAGCCCCGTCGCCGAGCGGGCCGCCGAGGCGGGCATCGAGGTGCTCAAGCCCGTGAAGCCGCGCGACGAGGAGTTCCTCGCCCGGCTCCGGGAGATCGGGCCCGACTGCTGCCCCGTCGTCGCCTACGGCGCGCTGCTGCCGAAGACGGCGCTGGACATCCCCGCGCACGGCTGGGTGAACCTGCACTTCTCGCTGCTGCCCGCATGGCGCGGCGCCGCGCCCGTGCAGCACGCGCTCATGGCCGGGGACGAGATGACCGGCGCGTCCACGTTCCAGATCGAGGAGGGCCTCGACTCCGGCCCCGTGTACGGGGTCGTCACCGAGGAGGTCCGCCCCACCGACACCAGCGGCGACCTGCTGACGCGCCTCGCCTTCGCCGGCGCCGGACTGCTGGCCGCGACCATGGACGGCATCGAGGACGGCACGCTCCGGGCGGTGCCGCAGCCCGCCGAGGGCGTCACGCTCGCGCCGAAGATCACCGTCGAGGACGCCCGCGTCGACTGGGCGGCGCCCGCGATGCGCGTGGACCGCGTGGTGCGCGGCTGCACGCCCGCGCCCGGCGCCTGGACCGTCTTCCGGGGCGAGCGCCTGAAGCTGGTCCAGGCGGCGCCCGCGCCGGGGCGTACGGACCTGGGCCCCGGCGAGCTGTCGGCCGCCAAGAACAACGTGTACGTCGGCACCGGCTCGCACGCGGTGGAGCTGCTCTGGGTGCAGGCGCAGGGCAAGAAGCCCATGCGGGCGGCCGACTGGGCGCGGGGTGTCCGCATCGCCCCCGGCGAGCACCTGGGCGCCTGAGCCGCGCGGGGGTGCGCGGGGGCGGGCCCCTGCCCGGGGCCGGGCCCCGTCGCCCCGCTCCTGGGGGCGGCCGCTCGCGGCCGGCCGCTTGGGGGCCCTCCCGTCCCGGGGCGTGCGGCGCGGCGCCCGTCGAGGGGCGCACGCCGGGCGGTGCCGGACTGGTACCGGCGCCGGCCCGCGCGGGGGCGGTGGCGGCGCGGGCCGGCGCCGCGCGCGGGCTGCTGCCCGCTCCGGCCGGTGCCCCGTCGGAGCCGGGCGGTTCCACGGCGGAGCCGCGCCGCGCCGGGGCGTACCGCGCCGCGATCCCCCGGTGCCCGGCCCGGTGCGCGGGCGGCGCCCCCCGGCGGTCCGCCGGATGCTCCGTGGGCGGGGGACTACCCTGGGAGGGTTCGAACCATCGCGAAGCGGAGCACCTTTTGAGCGAGCAAGGCCGTCGCCGTCCCTCCAAGCCGTACCGGCGTCCCCGGAAGGACCCGGTGCGCGTCCTCGCCTTCGAGGCGCTGCGCGCCGTGGACGAGCGGGACGCGTACGCCAACCTCGTCATGCCGCCGCTGCTGCGCAAGGCCCGCGAGCAGGAGGGCTTCGACGCTCGGGACGCCGCCCTCGCCACGGAGCTGGTCTACGGCACGCTGCGCCGCCAGGGCACGTACGACGCGATCGTCGCCGCCTGCGTCGACCGCCCGCTGCGCGAGGTGGACCCGCCGGTCCTGGACGTGCTGACGCTCGGCGCCCACCAGCTCCTCGGCACCCGCATCCCCCCGCACGCCGCCGTCTCCTCCACCGTCGAGCTGGCGCGCGTCGTGCTCGGCGACGGGCGGGCCAAGTTCGTCAACGCCGTCATGCGCCGGATCGCCGAGCACGACCTGGACGGCTGGCTGGAGCGGGTCGCGCCGCCCTACGACGAGGACCCCGAGGACCACCTCGCCGTCGTCCACGCCCATCCCCGCTGGGTCGTCTCCGCCCTGTGGGACGCCCTCGGCGGCGGCCGCGCCGGCATCGAGGACCTCCTGCGGGCCGACAACGAGCGCCCCGAGGTCACCCTGGTCGCCCGCCCCGGCCGCGCCACCCCCGGCGAACTGCTGGACGCACTCGGCGAGGGCGCCGCGGAGCCGGGCCGCTGGTCGCCGTACGCGGTGCGGCTCCCCGAGGGCGGCGAGCCCGGCGCCATCGACGCCGTGCGCGAGGGCCGCGCGGGCGTCCAGGACGAGGGCAGCCAGCTCGTCGCCGCCGCCCTGGCCGCCGCGCCCCTCGAAGGCCCCGACCGCCGGTGGCTCGACGGCTGCGCGGGCCCCGGCGGCAAGGCCGCCCTGCTCGGCGCCCTCGCGGCCCGGCGCGGCGCCGCCCTGCTCGCCGCGGAGAAGCAGCCCCACCGCGCCCGCCTCGTGCAGCGGGCCCTAGACGGGAACCCCGGCCCGTACGAGGTCGTCGCCGCCGACGGCACCCGCCCGCCGTGGCGGCCCGGCTCCTTCGACCGGGTCCTGGTCGACGTGCCCTGCTCCGGCCTCGGCGCCCTGCGCCGCCGCCCCGAGGCGCGCTGGCGCCGCCGGCCCGAGGACCTGGACGCGTTCGCGCCGCTGCAGCGGTCGCTGCTCGCGGAGGCGCTGAAGTCGGCGCGGGTCGGCGGAGTCGTCGGGTACGCGACCTGCTCCCCGCACCTCGCCGAGACCCGCGCCGTCGTGGACGACGTGCTCAAGGGGCACGGCGGGGCCCGCGACGTGACCGCCGAGTGGATCGACGCGCGCCCCCTCCTGCCGGGCGTCCCCGAGCTGGGCGACGGCCCGGACGTGCAGCTCTGGCCGCACCTGCACGGCACCGACGCCATGTACCTGGCGCTGCTCCGCCGTACCGCCTGACGAGCCCGGCGGTCCCGGCGCGGCGGGCTCCGCCCGCACCCCTGCGGGGATATGCGGGGGTACGGGCGGACTCGCCCGGTCCCGTCCCGCGCCTGCCGGGGGATCGGGGCGAGGAAGGGCCGCGCGGCATGGCAGGCTTGGCACATGGCCCAGATCAACCCCAGCATCCTGTCCGCCGACTTCTCCCGCCTCGCCGAGGAGGCCCGGGCCGTCGAGGGCGCCGACTGGCTCCACGTCGACGTCATGGACAACCACTTCGTGCCCAACCTCACCCTGGGCGTCCCGGTCGTCGAGTCGCTCAGCCGGGCGACCGGCACCCCGCTGGACTGCCACCTCATGATCGAGGACCCCGACCGCTGGGCACCGCAGTACGTGGAGGCGGGCGCCGGGTCCGTCACGTTCCACGTGGAGGCCGCCGCCGCGCCCGTACGGCTGGCGCGGGAGATCCGGGCCAAGGGCGCGCGCGCCTCCATGGCGCTCAAGCCCGCCACTCCCATCGAGCCGTTCGAGGACCTGCTGCCCGAGCTGGACATGCTGCTGATCATGACGGTCGAGCCGGGGTTCGGCGGGCAGGCCTTCCTCGACATCATGCTGCCGAAGATCCGCCGCACCCGTGAGCTGATCTCCAAGCACGGCCTGGAGCTGTGGCTCCAGGTCGACGGCGGCGTCTCCGCGTCCACCGTGGAGCGCTGCGCCGAGGCCGGCGCGGACGTCTTCGTCGCCGGTTCCGCCGTCTACGGGGCCAACGACCCGGCCGCGGCCGTGCGGAGCCTGCGCGAGAGCGCGGAGCGGGCGACCGCGTCCGCCGCGTGGGCGTGCGGACACTGAGCCACCGGAGGGTCACCGGCAGATGAACGCATACCGACAGGACTGATCCAGGGCCGCCGGATCTGCAAGGATGGCGATCCGGAGTGTGAACAGCAGTGAGGAGAACGCGGTGTCTGCAATGTCGGCGGGACGTCCAGCCCTGCGGATGGGACCCGCGGAGCTGGTGCAGGCGGCGGCCATGGCCCGCCGCTTCTATCTCGAGGGCAAGTCCAAGATCCAGATCGCCGAGGAGTTCGGCGTCAGCCGGTTCAAGGTCGCCCGCGTCCTCGAGACGGCCCTGGAGCGGGACCTCGTCAGGATCGAGATCCGCGTGCCCGCGGAACTGGACGCGGAGCGCTCCGACGCGCTGCGCGCCCGCTACGGCCTGCGCCACGCCGTCGTCGTCGAGTCCCCGCCGGAGGGCGAGGACGAGTCCCCCGACCCGGAGAACCTGGGCGAGGTCGCGGCCGACCTGCTCGGCGAGCTCGTGGCCGAGGGCGACGTCCTCGGCCTGGCCTGGGGCAGGTCCACCATCCACATGGCCGCCGCCCTGGACCGGCTCCCGCCGTGCACGGTCGTCCAGCTCACCGGCGTGTACGACGCCGGGACCGCGGAGCGCGGGTCGGTCGAGGCCGTCCGCCGCGCCGCGCAGGTGTCCGGCGGCGAGGCCCACCCGATCTACGCGCCGATGCTGCTGCCCGACCCGGCCACCGCCGCCGCGCTGCGCAACCAGACCGGCATCGCCCGCGCCTTCGAGTACTTCGACAAGGTCACCGTCGCCGCGGTGTCCATCGGCTCCTGGGAGCCGGGCATCTCCACGGTCCACGACATGCTCAGCGACGAGGAGCGCGCCCACTACGCGTCGCTCGGCGTCGCCGCCGAGATGTCCGCCCACCTCTTCGACGCCGACGGCCGCAGGGTCGGGCGCGATCTGGGCGAGCGGTGCATCACCGTCGAGGCGGACCGGCTGCGCCGCATCCCCGAGGTCGTCGCCATCGCCGGCGGCGCCCGCAAGGCGGCGGCCATCGGCGCGGTCCTGCGCTCCGGCCTGGTCACCAGCCTGGTCACGGACACCTCCGCCGCCGACTACCTGCTGACCGAGTCGCAGCCCGGTCCGCGGCCCGCGCTGGAGCGGTTCGACCCGGACAACTGACACCCCGGCTCCCCGTCGTTCCCCCGCCCCGCCGCCGCGTCGTCGCATCGTTGGAGGAACCTCCCAGGTCACCCGCTGTGACCTGGAGGTTTCTCCCGGAGCTCGAACGCGCGTCGGCATGGGACACTGAAGTACGTGCGTTTTCCCCCGGCTGAGATGCCCGGGGGCCGACTCCGAACGACTGGGATGTTCTGCACGTGCGTTTCCTCAATGACCTCAAGCCGCCGTACGACCTCACGTACGACGACGTGTTCATGGTCCCCGGCCGCTCGGCCGTGGGCTCCCGCCTCGCCGTCGACCTCGCCACCCCCGACGGCACCGGGACCACCATCCCGCTGGTCGTGGCGAACATGACCGCCATCGCCGGCCGCCGCATGGCCGAGACCGTCGCCCGCCGCGGCGGCCTCGTGGTCATCCCCCAGGACATCCCGATCGACGTCGTCACCGACGTCGTCACCTGGGTCAAGAGCCGTCACCACGTCCTCGACACGCCGATCGTCCTCGACCCGGCGCAGACGGTCGCCGACGCCCTGTCGCTGCTGTCCAAGCGCGCCCACAACGCCGGTGTCGTCGTCGACGCCGACCACAAGCCCGTCGGCGTCGTCACCGACCGGGACCTGACCGGAGTGGACCGCTTCACGCAGCTCTCCGAGGTCATGTCGAAGGACCTGCTGCTCCTCGACGCGGACATCGACCCCATCGAGGCGTTCAACACCCTCGACCACCACAACCGGCGCTACGCCCCCGCCGTCGACGGCGAGGGCCGCCTCGCGGGCATCCTCACCCGCAAGGGCGCCCTGCGCGCCACGCTGTACACGCCCGCCGTCGACGACCGCGGCCGCCTGCGGATCGCCGCCGCGGTCGGCATCAACGGCGATGTGGCCGGCAAGGCCAAGCAGCTCCTCGACGCCGGGGTGGACACGCTCGTCATCGACACGGCCCACGGCCACCAGGAGTCGATGGTCAACGCGATCCGGGTGGTCCGCGGCCTCGACCCGCGGGTCCCGATCGTCGCCGGCAACATCGTCGCCGCCGAGGGCGTCCGCGACCTCGTCGAGGCGGGCGCCGACATCGTCAAGGTCGGTGTCGGCCCCGGCGCCATGTGCACCACCCGCATGATGACCGGCGTCGGGCGCCCGCAGTTCTCCGCCGTCCTGGAGTGCGCCGCCGAGGCGCGCAGGTACGGCAAGCACGTGTGGGCCGACGGCGGCGTCCGGCACCCCCGCGACGTGGCCATGGCCCTGGCCGCCGGCGCGTCCAACGTGATGATCGGCTCCTGGTTCGCCGGGACGTACGAGTCGCCCGGCGACCTCCAGCAGGACGCCGACGGCCGCCTGTACAAGGAGTCCTTCGGCATGGCCTCCGCCCGCGCCGTGCGCAACCGCACCAGCGAGGAGTCCGCCTACGACCGGGCCCGCAAGGCGCTGTTCGAGGAGGGCATCTCGACCTCGCGGATGTACCTCGACCCGGCCCGGCCGGGCGTCGAGGACCTGATCGACTCCATCGTCGCCGGGGTCCGCTCCTCCTGCACCTACGCGGGTGCGGCCTCGCTGGAGGAGTTCGCCGAGAAGGCCGTCGTCGGCGTGCAGAGCGCCGCCGGCTACGCCGAGGGCAAGCCCCTCCACTCCAGCTGGAACTGACCCCCGGCCGCCCGCCGGGTCCGCACCCCGCACCCCGCCCCCGGCCCCCCGCACCCGCGTGCGCGGGCCGGGGGCGGGGAGGCCCTGCGGGGCGCGGGTGCGGCGGGACGCTCGTACGGCGGGCGTCCGCGGCCCCGCAGGGAGGCGGGAAAACGGGATGCATGTCCCGGGCGCGCGGGGGTAGACGCGCTTCCGGCAATGCCGAGACGAAGGGAGAGCAACGTGTCCACGGCGATCACGACCCCGACGGAGACGACGGCACCCGCGCCTGCGACCCCGCTGCCGCGGGTCCCCGACCCGACCGAGGTCGCACCCCGGGACGCCAAGGAGCTCTCGAAGCAGTTCTTCGCGCGCCTCGCGGTCCTGGAGGAGGGGACCGAGGAGTACCAGTACGTCCGGAACACGCTCATCGAGCTGAACCTGTCCCTGGTCAAGTACGCGGCCGCGCGCTTCCGCAGCCGCTCCGACCAGATGGAGGACATCGTCCAGGTCGGCACGATCGGGCTGATCAAGGCCATCGACCGGTTCGAGCTGAGCCGCGAGGTCGAGTTCGCGACCTTCGCGATGCCCTGCGTGGTCGGCGAGATCAAGCGCTTCTTCCGGGACACGAGCTGGTCCGTGCACGTCCCCCGCAGGCTCCAGGAGCTGCGGATCGACATCGCCCGCGCGACCGACGAGCTGTTCCAGCGGCTCGACCGGTCCCCGACGGCGGCGGAGCTCGCCGACCACCTCGGCCTCACCGAGGACGAGGTGATCGAGGGACTGGTGGCCGCCAACGGCTACACCGCGGCGTCGCTCGACATGCCCCTCGACGAGTCGGGCGAGCCCGCCTCGGCCACGCTCGCCGACATGATCGGCGAGGAGGACCGCGACATGCGGCTCACCGAGGACGTCCAGGCGCTCAAGCCGCTCCTGGCGCAGCTCGACGAGCGCGACAGGGCCATCCTGCGGATGCGGTTCGGCGAGGAGCTGACGCAGGCCGAGATCGGTGAGCGGCTCGGCGTCTCGCAGATGCACGTCTCCCGGCTGCTGGCCCGGATGACGAAGCGGATGCGCGAGGGCATGCTCCGCGAGGACTGACTTTCTTTGAGGCGCGTTGCGCCGACTCCCCTCCTTTTCGGCGCGTTGCGCCTCCGGGGCGCTGTGAGCGGGTGCCGAGCCGACCCCCCTCCTTCGGCGCGTTGCGCCTCCGGGGCGCTGTGAGCGGGTGCCGAGCCGCCCTCCGTGCTCGGCCCTCCTTCGTCGGGCGCTGCGCGCGGATGTCGTCTCGGCACCCGCGCGCCCCTTCGGCTCCACGCGCGGTGCAGGGGGGTGTCCGGCATTCGTCGGGGGTGGGCGTGCGGGCGGGGTGCCCGACTGTGCTCGGGCCCGGTTCCGCCCTCGTGCACGGTTCCGCCCTCGTGCCGGGCCGGAACCCGCGTCGGGGGACGGCTCGGCACGAGGGCGGTCGGAAACGGGGCCTGGAGCCCGTCGGCGGTGCTATGCCGCCTGCCGCTCCGTCGGTACCCACCACTCCGCCCGCACGGTCTTGCCGGCCGGGCGAGGGCGGACGTCCACCCGGTCGGCGAGCTGCTCCACCAGCCGCCAGCCGAACCCGCCGCCTCCGGCGAAGTCCGGTTGCCGGGCGGAGGGCGGCTCGGTGCTCGCGTCGTCCAGCTCCAGTGTGAGCCGGTGATCCCGCGCGTGCAGCCGCAGCCGCCATCCGCCCTCGGTGTGGTGGAGCGCGTTCGCCAGCAGTTCGGTGACCACCAGGCGCACGGCGTTCAGGTCGGCCCAGGGGCAGCGCTCGGCTACGAAGCCGCTGACGGTCTCCCTGACCTCGGCGCTGTCGACGGTACGTGAGTCGAGAACAAGCACGGACGCCTCCTTCCCCGCATCGCGTACCCGCTCACCGGGGCTTCACGACAGCTCTCCGGTGCGCCGCACCGCCAGGGCCACCGTGTCGTCCGGATGGAGGATCACGGTGTGCATCTCCTCCGCGATGGCGCCCGGCACCCGGTCCATGGGCAGCCCGCGGTGGCGCCGCGCGGCCCGGGCGAGGCGCAGCTCGCCCTCGCGCGGGTCGCGGCGGCTCTCCGTGAGGCCGTCCGTGTACAGCACCAGCAGGTCGCCCGGATCGAGCCGGTCCCGCAGCACCGCCTCGCTGCCCGGCAGGGGGAAGCCGACGCCCCGGCCGGGTGCCTCCAGGAAGCGGGTCGCCCCGTCGCGCCGCACCAGCAGGGCCGGGGGGTGACTGCCGTTGGCGAGGCTCAGCCGGCCGGTGCGCGGATCGATCCGCACCACCTGCACGCTCGCCATCAGCTCCTCGTCGAGGCCGGCGAGCGCGCGGGCGGCGCGGGCGACCAGCGTCCGCAGCTCATGGCCCTCCAGCGCCAGTGTGCGGACGGCGTGGGTGACGCTGAGGGCGCCGCGGGTGCTGGTGAGGCCGTGGCCGAGCGCGTCCACGATCGTGATGTGCACCGTGCCGTCGGGCAGCGCGAACCAGTCGTACAGGTCGCCGCCGGTCGGCGCGTGGCTCTCGGCCGGCTCGTACCGCACGGCCATCTCCAGTCCGGGCACCCGGACGGGCGGCGGGCGCAGCGCGTCCTCGAGCTGGCGCAGCATCCGGCCGTGCGCCTGGCGGAGCTGCTCGTCGCGCTCCTCCAGCTGGACGTAGAGGGCGAGGACGCCGCTGTTGGTCTCGGCCAGCTCGTCCTTGAGCCGCCGGTGCTCGCGGGAGAGGCGGTCCAGCCGGTCCGCGAGCGCGGCGGCCTCCTCCTCCGCGAGCGCCACCGGGTCGGGCGCGCCTCCTTTCCCGCCCTGCTCACCGCCTCCGGGGGCCCGGGGGGCGGGGTCCGGCCGGGGGAGGCTCCAGACGGCCCCGGAGGGCGGTGCGGGGCGGGCGGGCAGGGGCAGCTGGTCCAGTCCGGCGGGTGTGCCGCCGCCTGTCAGGGACAGCCGTACGGTCAGGGAGGCGTCCCCGGGCGCCGTGTCACCCCGCTGCGGCGGCACGACGGCCGGTTCCGCGGCGCCCGGTTCCGCGGCGGCCGGCGGGGCCGCCGGGTCCCGCGACGCCGCCGTGCGGGACGGCAGGAACTCCAGGGACACGGGCCTGCCGGCGGCCAGGTCCGGTGCGGCGAGCCGGGTCACGGACAGCACCAGGCGGGAGCGCAGCTCGGGGTCGAGGCCGGCCCCGTACGCCGCCCTGCGCAGTGCCGTGCGCAGCTCGTCCAGACAGTGGTGGGTGGTGCTCTGGGCTCTCATGGTGTTCTCCGGGCCGGGGCCACGGCCAGCGCGGTGACGTCGTCGCGCGCCGCCCGGTGGGCGTGGGCCAGTACGACGGGGAGCAGGGGGGCGGGCAGGCCGGTCAGGCCGGGGCCGGGGGAGTGGGCCCACCGGCCGTCCACGCCGTCGCTGTGCAGCAGCAGCGTGCCGTCGAGCGCGTCCGGCAGCCGCTGCGCGGCCGGGGGCGGCATGTTCCAGCCGACCACGCCCGGCTGCGCGCCGAACCGGTGGCGCACCCCGTCCCGCCCCAGGACGTACGCCCGTACGTTGCCGACGGAGCAGTGCTCGACCGAGCCGTCGGCGGACCGACGCAGCAGGCCGACCGCCGCGCCGCGGGTGCCGCGCAGCGCCTGGTGGACGGCGGTCATCAGACGGGGCAGCGGCAGGGCGGGGGAGTCGTGGAACGCCCGTACGGCGAGGTCGGCGGCGTGCGCGGCGGCCGGGCCGTGGCCCAGGCCGTCCACGACCATGGCGGTGACCGCGGCCGTGGCCGCGTCCGGCCGGGCCCCGGACCTGCCCGCCGGTGCGTTCCCGGCCGCCGGGCCGCCACCGGCAGCCCTGCCGTCCCCGCAC
Organism: Streptomyces fradiae ATCC 10745 = DSM 40063; assembly: GCF_008704425.1. NCBI lineage: Bacteria > Bacillati > Actinomycetota > Actinomycetes > Kitasatosporales > Streptomycetaceae > Streptomyces > Streptomyces fradiae. The sequence goes on along the minus strand of NZ_CP023696.1, from coordinate 876,248 downwards.
GCCGGCCCGGCACCGGCACCCGGCGGCGCGGCGAGCGAGGGCCCGGCCCCGGCGCCGGGCGGCCCCGCGATCCCGTCATCGGCCGGACCCGCCGCCGGAACGGCCGCCACCGCCCAGGCGTCACCGCACGACGACTCGCCGTCCACGGGCAGGCGCAGCGCGCCCACGTCCGGTCCGGCCACCGCCTCCCGCGCACCCGGCCCAGGGGGGCGCCCCGGCACACCGGACGCACGCCAGCGGGCGCACACGGCCGTGCCGCGCCCCGGCGTGCCCCGCACGACCAGGTCGTCGGCGAGCTCCCGCAGGGCCTCCAGCAGCGTGCCGCCCGGACCGCCCGCGCGGGCGCCGTCCGGCCAGCGCTCCGCCCCGGCGCCGCCGTCCTCCGGGAGCGCCGAGCCGATGGCGGCGACGTCCAGCCCGCGGCCCAGCGGCGACGGCTGGACGTACACCGCGCCCCGCTCGGCGCGGGCCGCCAGGGCGCGCGCCAGCTCCCCGGCGCACTCGGCCGTCCGCTCCGCCCTCGGTCCCGCGAGGCCCAGCTCCGAGGCGGCGCGGCGCGCGGCGCGGGCGGCCGTCCCGGCGGCGTCCCGGTCGTGCGCGGGGACCAGCACGGTGACCGCCGTCAACGGTCGTTCCACCGCGTCACCACCACGGTCGTCCCCTTCCCCGGCGCCGTGCGGACCCGGAAGTCGTGCATCAGCCTGCGGGCGCCGCCCAGGCCGTGGCCGAGACCGCTGCCCGTGGTGAAGCCGTCCCGGAGCGCCGCCTCCACGTCGGGGATGCCGGGGCCCTCGTCGCGGACGGTCAGGCGCAGGCCGCGCCGCCCGCCCGGCGGGAAGAGCCGCACCTCCAGCGTTCCGCCGCCGCCGTGGACGTAGGCGTTGCGGGCCAGTTCGCTCGCGGCGGTGACGATCCGGGTCTGGTCCACGATCCCGAAGCCGGCCTCGACCGTCGCCGCCCGCACCGCGTGCCGGACGGTCAGCAGGTCCTCCTCGGACCGCACCTCGTACCGGGAGCACCGGGCGGGGTCCGCACCGGCATCGTCGGTGTCGGTGCCGGCGGCGCAGGCGTCCGGGACGGCGCCCCCGCCGCGGTACTCGCGGTACGGACCGGCGTCCGGGTGCGCGGCGGCCGGAGCGGCGTCCGGGTGCGCGCCCGCGTCCGGGTACGGACCGGCGTCCTGGTACGGAGCCCCCGTCGCGCAGGGGTACGGAAGGGCAGCGGGCGCCGGCCCCGCCGCCGGTGCGCTCGCCGCCAGGGCGTCGCGGGGCGTCATGGGCGCCCCTCGGCGAGCGGACCGGGCGGGCGCGGCATGCGCTGCCAGCCCAGGGCGGTCAGCCCCTGCTCGGCGTTGAGCGCCGTCTCCACCCCGGTCAGCCGCAGCCCCAGCTCCACCAGGGTGATCGCCACGGCCGGGCGCATCCCGGCGACGATCACCCGTGCGCCCAGCAGCCGCGCCATGGTGGTCAGCTCCGTGAGCGTGCGGGCGACGAACGAGTCGATGACCTCCAGCCGGGAGATGTCGATGAGCACACCGCGGGCCCCGTCCGCCGCGATGCGCTCGGTCAGCTCGGCGGTGAAGGCCAGCGCCGAGGTGTCGTCCAGCTCGTTCAGCAGGCCGGTGACCAGCACGTCGCCCAGCCTCAGGATGGGCACGCCCGTCGGGCGCGGCGGCGTCACGCGGTCACCGGCCGGTCGGCGGGAGCGCGGGCGCCCGTGTCGACGGCGGGCTGGTCGGTGAGGCGGACGGCGGCCGCCAGCGCGTCCGCGAGGGTCGCCCGCGTCAGGATCGTCGACAGGTCGATGCCGAGCTGCGCGATGGTCTGCGCGATCGGCGGGCGGATGCCGCTGATCACGCAGTCGGCGCCCATCAGCCGGACCGCGTTGACCGTGTGCATCAGATGCTGGGCCACCGCCGTGTCGACCGCCGGGACGCCGGTGATGTCGATGATCGCGACCTGCGCCTCGTTGTCCTCGATCGCCTGGAGCAGGCTCTCCATGACGACCTGCGTCCGCGCCGTGTCCAGCGTCCCGATGAGCGGGACCGCCAGCACGTGCCGCCACAGGCGCACCACGGGCGTGGAGACCTCCAGGAGCTGCCGGCTCTGCCGCTGGATCAGCTCCTCGCGGCCCTCCACGTACGTCTCGAAGGACAGCACCCCGGCCGCGTCGAGCAGCCGGTTGATGAGGATCGCCGCCGAGAACAGCTCCGCCGAGTCGCGGGTGGTGTGCTGGACCGCCGTCAGCAGCGCCTCCTTCAGCGACAGGACGGCGAGCGAGGTGGCCGTCGGCGACGCGCCCGCGCGCGCCCTGCGCAGGGACAGCTCTATGACCGCGCGCCGCAGGTCGTTCCGCGAGGTCACCAGCCGCTCCACCGGCACGTCGCCGGCGAGCCCCGCGGCCAGCGCGGAGATCAGCAGGTCGGCCTCCTCGCGCACCTCCTGCTCGCTCATGTCCGTGCTGAGCACGGCCTGTTCGAGCTGGAGGCGGACCCAGCGGTCCGCGATCTCCGCCTCCCGGTCGCGCAGGGCCTCGCAGAGGCGGTCACGCACACTCGATTCGCTGGTGTTCACACGTACCTCTCGCACTCGGCGGCGGGGGCTGCCGGGCCACTCGCCGCCAACACGTCGGTTCGGCAGGTCACTTGGCCGGTTCCCTCTGCCTTCGTACAACGCAGTCGGAATCGTAGGGTCCGCCGCTGCGCCGGCGCGAACCGGTCCTCGCCCGCACGCCTGCCGCGGCGCTCCGCGAGCGCCCCTACCCGCGCGCGGGCGGGGCATGCCGCGGTGTCGCCCGGTCGCCGTACGGCGGGCGCGGGCGGGTGCCCCAGCGGGCCGGGGGTGGCTCCGGCCGGTGGGGGCTCCGGCCGGCGGTGGTGGGCCGGTCGCCGCCTCCTACGGCCGTGGCCGCACGTGGGTCCATACGGCGTCCACGACCGCCGCCGCGAGCCGCGCGTGCCCCGCGTCGTTCGGGTGCAGCCCGTCCCACAGGTGCCCGGGGTCCAGCAGCGGGTGCCCCGGCAGCAGGAAGAGGCGGTCGTCCCCGGCGGCGCGCAGGTCCCGTACGGCCTCCTCCAGCGCCGCGCGCAGCTCGGCCAGCGTCGCCCCCGCGCCGTTCGGCGCCGCCTCCGCGGCGGGGCGCAGCAGCGGGGAGACGACCAGCAGCGGTGTGCGCGGGTGGCCGGTGCGGACCGTCCCGGCGAACGCGCGCGTCAGCGCGTACAGGCGGGCCGGGGTCGTCGGCACGGGCTCCCAGCAGTTCGTGCCGAACGCCAGCGTGATCAGCGCGGCGGGCAGGGCGGCGAGCTGCCGGGCGACGGGCAGCTCGCCCCGGCCCGTGCCGGCGTAGCCCAGGTTCACCGGGTCCAGGCCCAGCGCCCGCCCGGCGGCGGCCGGCCAGGCGTGCGCGGGGCGGGTGGCCCACCAGCCCTCCGTGATGGAGTCGCCGTACACGGCCCAGCGCGCCCGCCGCGGCGCCGGCGCGACCCCGCCGCCCACCCCGCGCACCGCCAGGACCAGGGGCGCGGCGGCCTCGGGCAGGTACACCGTGAACACCTCGTCCGGCCGCTCCGGCCGGGGCAGGTCCAGTACCGCCGCGGCCTCCCCGCCGGCGGCCGGGGCGCCGTACGCCTCCCCGGCGGGCCGCCCGTCCCGCCACAGTGCGAAGAGGTGCGGCGGTACGGACGGCCCGCCGTCCTCCCGTCCGGGCACCCGCGCCCGGTAGCGGAGCTCCACGGCCCGTGTCCCCGGTGCGGCGGTCAGCTCCAGCCGGACACCGACCGGCAGCGCGGCCCGCTCCACCAGCTCCCACGGCAGCACGCCCACGACCGACGGGTCCACCCGCACCGGCCGGGGACCGTCCCACCAGGCGACCCCGCGCAGGTAGGGCCCGGGATCGCACCACCCGCCGGCCCCCTCCCGCGGCTCCCGCCCGGCCCCGGCCCCCGACCCGCCCCCGGGCACGGCCTCCTGCCCGCCCCCGGCCCCCTGCCCGGCCGCGGTCTCCTGCCCGGGCACGGCCTCCTGCCCGGCCCCGGCCCCCTGCCCGGCCGCGGTCTCCTGCCCGGCCGCTGGATCGGCCTCGATCCCGCCGCCCGCCGCCATCGGCCCGCCGTCCTCCGAAGCCGTCATCCGCCGTCCGTTCTCATCCGTCGAGTCCACCGAGTCCGCCAGTCCGCCAGTCCGCCGAGTCCGCCGAGTCCGCCGAGCCCGTCGTCCGCCGCCGTATCCCACCGTCGCAGGGCCACCGCCCCACAGACCCCCGCCGCCGGACAGGCCCCCGCCGGGCAGACCCGGACCCGGACCCGCACCCGGGCCCTCGTCGGGTCCTTCGCCCGGCCCCGCCCGCGCACCACCGCCCGCCCCGCGTACCCGCCCCCGCGCGGCAGGTCACGCCCTCCCCCCCCCAGCCGTCCGCCGCGTCCCGCCCGTCGACGCGGGCGGGCGGGCGGGCCGGGCGCGGGGCTCGGTCCGCCCCCGTTCCGGGCCTCTCCCGTGCCCGCTTCGGGGGTCTCCCACGCCTTCCGTACGCCTGACCGCAGATTCCGCCGCCGAACGCCCCAATATGTCGATTCATGCGGCAGAGCGCAATGTTTCCCCGTCCGCGCCCGAAGCGCGCAATGATCATCCGCCGATGCGCAACAACGCTGCATTTCAGAATGCGAAGCTCTCCCCGTAGGCTCAGGGCCCGTACCTGGAGTGGCGGTGACCGCCGGCTCGGCGGTTCCCCCCTCCCCTCGTGGGTTCCCCGTGGGCTCCCGCTGCCCGCGCACCGCCGCCGGTCTCCGCAGTACCCCCCGACCCGCAGCGATGAAGGAGCCCCGCAGTGCTCGACCAAGGCGCAGCCCCACCGGCCGCCGAGCCCTCTGCCCCGAAGACCGCCGGACCCTCCGCGCTCTCCGCCCTCGGCCGTCGCAAGCCGGTGGAAGACCTGGTCGCGGAGGGTGGGCAGGGTGAGGGCGGCTCGCTCCGCCGCTCGCTGTCCATGTGGCAGCTGACCATGATCAGCATCGGGGCCACCCTCGGCACGGGCATCTTCGTCGTCCTCGGCGAAGCCGTTCCGCTGGCGGGTCCCGCCGTGACCCTCGCGTTCGTCTTCGCGGGCCTGACGGCGCTGTTCTCGGCGCTCTCCTACGCGGAGCTGGCCGGCACGATCCCGGTCGCCGGTTCCTCGTACTCGTACGCGTACGCAACGATGGGTGAACTCGTCGCCTGGGTCTGCGGCTGGTGCCTGCTCCTGGAGTACGGCGTGTCCGTCGCCGCCGTGGCCGTCGGCTGGGGCGACTACCTCAACGAGCTGCTCGACGGCACGATCGGCGTCACCCTCCCCGACGCGCTCTCCGCGCCCCCCGGCGAGGGCGGCATATTCAACCTGCCCGCGCTGATCGTCGTCGTCCTCGCGATGCTCTTCCTGCTGGGCGGCGCCAAGGAGTCCGCGCGCGCCAACACGATCATGGTCGTGGTGAAGATCGCCGCGCTGGTCCTCTTCTGCGCCGTCGGCTTCGTGGGCTTCTCGTCGGGCAACTACTCCGACTTCATGCCGCTCGGCGCCTCCAGCGTCGGCGCGGCCGGAGCGATCCTCTTCTTCTCGTACATCGGCTTCGACGCCGCCTCCACGGCCGGCGAGGAGGCGAAGAACCCCAAGCGCGACCTGCCCCGCGCGATCATGCTGTCGCTGGTCATCGTCACCGGGCTGTACGTCCTCGTCGCGGCCGTCGCCGTCGGCGCCTGGGACTGGAAGAAGTTCGAGGGCTCCGAGGCCACGCTCGCCGCGATCATGAACGATGTGACCGGCCAGAGCTTCTGGGGCACGCTGCTCGCCGCCGGCGCGGTCATCTCCATCGCCAGCGTCGTCCTGACCGTGCTCTACGGCCAGACCCGCATCCTCTTCGCGATGTCCCGCGACGGCCTCGTGCCGAAGGTCTTCGCCAAGGTGGAGCCGAAGACGGGCACGCCCCGCAACAACACGCTGATCGTCTCGCTGTTCTGCGGCGTCCTCGCCGCGGCCGTCCCGCTCGGCGAGCTGGTCAACGCCACCAGCATCGGCACGCTCTTCGCCTTCGCGCTGGTCAACGTCGCGGTGGTCGTCCTGCGCGCCAAGCGGCCCGAGCTGGAGCGCAGCTTCAAGGTGCCGTTCGGCCCGCTGTTCCCGATCCTCGGCTTCCTGTTCTGCGGCTACAGCATGTACAGCCTCGACATGGTCACCTGGGTGGTCTTCGGACTCTGGATGGCCGCGGGCCTCGTGTTCTACTTCCTGTACGGCATGCGCCGCTCCCGTCTGGCCACAGCAGAGAAGTGATCCACGCCCCGTGCGACTGAACGACCTCGACGAACGCATCGTCCACGCCCTCGCCGAAGACGCCCGCCGCAGCTACGCCGACATCGGCGCACTGGTGGGACTGTCCGCGCCGGCCGTGAAGCGGCGCGTGGACCGGCTGCGGGCCGAGGGCGCCATCACCGGCTTCACCGTCCGGGTGGACCCGGCGGCGCTCGGGTGGGAGACCGAGGGGTTCATCGAGATCTACGCACGGGGCAACACCTCGCCCGAGACCATCCAGCGCGGTCTCGAGCGGTACCCGGAGATCGCGTCCGCCTCCACCGTCACCGGGGAGGCGGACGCGATCGTCCAGGTCTTCGCGTCCGACATGCGCCACTTCGAGCGCGTCCTGGAACGCATCGCGGGGGAGCCGTTCGTGGAGCGCACCAAGTCGGTGCTGGTGCTCTCCCCGCTCCTGCGCCGCTTCTCCTCCGGCTCACCCGCCTGACCGGCGACGCGGACGGGCCCACCCCGTCGCGCCCGCCGCCGCGGCGGACCGCCCCCGTCGTGCCCCCCGCCGGGCCGCCCCGGCGTGACCCGGCCCGGCGGTGCCCCACCGCCCCGGCGCGGCCGGCGGCTCGCCGCCGGGCGCACCGGTGCCCGCGGCCGTCTTCGCCCTGTGCCGACCCGTACGGCGCCGTGCGGCCCCCGCCTCCCGCGCGGCCGGCCCCGGCCGACCGCCCCCGCCCCGGCCCACCGCCCGCGCCCCCGCCTCCCGCGCGGCCCGCCCCGGCCGACCGCTCGCGCCCCGGCAGGTCCGTGCCCCCGGCCGCCGGCAGGCCCCGGCGCACCGGCCGCACCCGCCGCGCAACGAATCGCCGCCGACCCCCGCAAGCGCGCAACGCTTGGACGGTCGGTCCGCAACGGTCACGCCTTGTCCGGGGAGAAGCCCGGACCGTACCTTTTTGGCATCCCCTCCTCCCGTTCCGCACCCGACGAGGTACACCCATGCCGCTGCTGCGCACCGCCCTGCTCCAGAGCTCCGGACAGCTCGGTGACGTGGCCGCGAACCTGAAGCTCCTCGACGAGGCCGCCGCCCGCGCGGCGGCCGGCGGCGCGGGGCTGCTGGTCGCCCCCGAGCTGTTCCTCACCGGCTACGCGATCGGCGAGGGCGTCGCCCGGCTCGCCGAGCCCGCCGACGGCCCCGCCGCCCGCGAGGCCGCCGCCATCGCCGTGCGCCACGGCCTGGCGATCGCCTACGGCTACCCGGAGCGCGACGGCGCCGCCGTCTACAACGCGGCGCTGCTCGTCGGCGCCGACGGCACCCTCCTGGCGAACTACCGCAAGACCCACCTGTACGGCGGCTTCGAGCGGGACTGGTTCACCCCCGGCGACCAGCCGGTCGTCCAGGCGGAGGTCGGCGGCCTCCGGGTCGGCCTCATGATCTGCTACGACGTGGAGTTCCCGGAGAACGTCCGGGCGCACGCCCTGGCCGGCACGGACCTCCTCCTCGTGCCGACCGCGCTGATGCACCCGGCCGAGATCGTCGCCGAGTCCGTCGTACCGGTCCGCGCCTTCGAGAACCAGCTGTACATCGCGTACGCCAACCGCACCGGCCCGGAGGGCGACTTCGAGTTCGTCGGCCTGTCCGCGCTCGCGGGGCCCGACGGCACCGCCCGCGCCCGCGCCGGCCGCGGCGAGGAGCTGGTCGCCGGCGACGCCGACCCAAAGCTCCTGAAGCGGTCCCGGGCCGAGAACCCGTACCTCGGCGACCGCCGCCCCGCCCTCTACGAGGGCCTGGTCTGACCCCGTCCGGCCGCACCCCGCCCGTACCGCCCGGAGCCCCCGCGCCCGGCACCCCCCTCATCTCCACCCGTGCAAGGAGTCCGCACCCCATGACGTCCACGGTGCCCACCGCCGTCCAGCACACCGACGCCCAGCCGCCGATCACCATGTTCGGTCCGGACTTCCCGTACGCGTACGACGACTTCCTGGCCCACCCGGCCGGCCTCGGCCAGGTGCCCGCCACCGAGCACGGCACCGAGGTCGCCGTCATCGGCGGCGGCCTGTCCGGCGTCGTCGCCGCCTACGAGCTGATGAAGATGGGCCTCAAGCCCGTCGTGTACGAGGCCGACCAGCTCGGCGGCCGGCTGCGCACCGTCGGTTTCGACGGCTGCGACCCGGAGCTCAACTGCGAGCTGGGCGCGATGCGCTTCCCGCCGTCCTCCACGGCCCTCCAGCACTACATCGACCTGGTCGGGCTGGAGACGAAGCCGTTCCCCAACCCGCTCGCCGAGTCCACCCCGTCCACCGTCGTGGACCTGAAGGGCGAGACGCACTACGCGGAGACCGTCGCGGACCTGCCCCAGGTGTACCGGGACGTCGCCGAGGCGTGGAGCAAGTGCCTGGAGGAGGGCGCGGACTTCTCCGACATGAACCGCGCGATGCGCGAGCGCGACGTGCCGCGCATCCGCGAGATCTGGGCGAAGCTCGTCGAGAAGCTCGACAACCAGACCTTCTACGGCTTCCTGTGCGAGTCCGAGGCGTTCAAGTCGTTCCGCCACCGGGAGATCTTCGGCCAGGTCGGCTTCGGCACCGGCGGCTGGGACACCGACTTCCCCAACTCCATCCTGGAGATCCTGCGCGTCGTCTACACCGAGGCGGACGACTTCCACCGGGGCATCGTCGGCGGCAGCCAGCAGCTCCCGCTGCGGCTGTGGGAGCGCGAGCCGCAGAAGATCGTCCACTGGCCGCTCGGCACCTCCCTGAAGTCCCTGCACGGCGGCGACCCCAAGCCGGCCGTGACCCGGCTGCACCGCACGTCCGGCAACCGCATCACGGTCACCGACGCGAACGGCGACATCCGCACCTACCGCGCGGCGATCTTCACCGCCCAGTCGTGGATGCTGCTGTCGAAGATCGACTGCGATGACTCGCTCTTCCCGATCGACCACTGGACGGCGATCGAGCGCACCCACTACATGGAGTCCTCGAAGCTGTTCGTCCCGGTCGACCGGCCCTTCTGGCTGGACAAGGACGAGGAGACCGGCCGGGACGTCATGTCGATGACGCTCACCGACCGGATGACCCGCGGCACGTACCTGCTGGACAACGGCCCGGACAAGCCGGCCGTCATCTGCCTCTCCTACACCTGGTGCGACGACAGCCTGAAGTGGCTGCCGCTGTCCGCGAACGAGCGGATGGAGGTCATGCTGAAGTCGCTCGGCGAGATCTACCCGAAGGTCGACATCCGGAAGCACATCATCGGCAACCCGGTGACGGTCTCCTGGGAGAACGAGCCCTACTTCATGGGCGCCTTCAAGGCCAACCTGCCGGGCCACTACCGCTACCAGCGCCGCCTGTACACCCACTTCATGCAGGACCGGCTCCCCGAGGACAAGCGCGGCATCTTCCTGGCCGGCGACGACATCTCGTGGACGGCCGGCTGGGCCGAGGGCGCCGTGCAGACCGCGCTCAACGCCGTGTGGGGCGTCATGCACCACCTGGGCGGCGGGACCGACCCGTCCAACCCGGGCCCGGGCGACGTCTTCGACGAGATCGCCCCGGTCGAGCTGCCGGAGGACTGACACCGGCCGCCCTCCCCGCGCACGCCACCGGGCCCGGACCTCCACCGCGGAGGTCCGGGCCCGGTGGCCGTGGGACGGGCCGGCGCCGTGCGGGGCGGCAGGCCGGGCGGTCAGGAAGCGGCCGGCGGGGTGCCGCCGGAGGCGCGCTGCGTGCCCTCGTCGTCCGTGCCCTCCACGCCCTCGTCGTACGCGGAGGTGCCCGCGTCCAGCAGCGGCTCCTGGTTCTTCAGGTGGGCGGGCGCGAAGGCGCGCAGGGCGTGGTAGCCGGTGATCACCACGATCGTGCCCAGCGCGATGCCGCCCAGCTCGAAGGAGTCGGTGACCTTCAGGCTGACGCCGCCGACGCCGATGATGATGCCCGCGGCGGCCGGAACCAGGTTGAGCGGATTGCGCAGGTCGACCCCGGCGTTGATCCAGATCTGCGCGCCGAGCAGCCCGATCATGCCGTACAGGATGACCGTGATGCCGCCGAGGACACCGCCGGGGATCGCCGCCACGACCGCGCCGAACTTCGGGCAGAGGCCGAACAGCAGGGCGAAGCAGGCGGCCGCCCAGTAGGCCGCCGTCGAGTAGACCCGGGTCGCGGCCATGACGCCGATGTTCTCGGAGTACGTCGTGTTCGGCGGGCCGCCCACCGCCGTGGACAGCACCGACGCGGCGCCGTCGGCGGCGATGGCCGTGCCGAGCTGGTCGTCCAGCGGGTCGCCGGTCATCTCCCCGACCGCCTTCACATGGCCGGCGTTCTCCGCGATGAGGGCGATGACGACCGGCAGGGCGACCAGGATCGCCGACCACTCGAAGCTCGGCGCGTGGAACGACGGCAGCCCGATCCAGTCGGCCTTGGCCACGCCCGACAGGTCGAGCCGCCAGTGGTCGACCGCCTCCGCCCCGCCGACCGGCGAGTGGATCTTGCCGAACGCCAGGTCGAGGAGCCAGGACAGGGCGTATCCGAAGACCAGCCCCAGGAAGATCGCCACGCGCGACCAGAAGCCGCGCAGGCAGACCACGGCCAGGCCGGTGAAGAGCATGACGAGCAGGGCGGTCCACTGGTCCTGCGGCCAGTACGTCGACGCGGTGACCGGCGCCAGGTTGAAGCCGATCAGCATCACGACCGCGCCGGTCACGACGGGCGGCATCGCCGCGTGGATGATCCGCGCCCCGAAGCGCCGCACCGCCAGACCGGCGAGGAACAGGGCGAGGCCCACGACGAGGACCGCCCCGGTGACGGTGGAGCTGTCGCCGCCGGACGCCCGGATCGCCGCCGCGACGCCCACGAACGACAGGGAGCAGCCGAGGTAGCTGGGCACCCGGCCGCGCGTCGCGAGGAGGAACACCATCGTCGCGACACCCGACATCATGATGGCCAGGTTGGGGTCGAGGCCCATGAGCACGGGCGCCACGAAGGAGGCGCCGAACATGGCCACCACGTGCTGGGCGCCGAGCCCGGCCGTGCGCGGCCACGACAGCCGCTCGTCGGGGCGCACCACGGCTCCGGGAGCGGGGGTCCTCCCGTCGCCGTGCAGGGTCCAGCGCACGCCGAGGTTCATGGGTGGGTGCTCCCGTTCTGTCGTTCCGCAGTTCAGTGGCTCTGCCGGCCGCACCGCCCGGCGGGCGGGGTGGAGCGGGCGGCTGTGCGGCGCCCGGTCGGCCGGAAATAATCGAACGACATGGTACGGGGCGGTCCACGGGGGCGCGGCGCCCGTCCGGCGGGCCGCTGCCGGGCCCGGCCGCCCGCCGGCCGCGGCGCCCGTCCGGCGGGCGCTCGCGGTCCGGGTCGGCCACGGGCCGGGTCGGTCCCGACGCCGATCGGTCACGATGCCGCCCGCCGGGCGGCCGGGCGCTCGCCGCCCCCGCACGGGGGCGGTCAGGCGCCCTTGCCGCCGCCCGCCCCGGTGCCTCCGGCGCCGGCATCCGTACCCGCACCGGAGCCCGTGCCCGTGCCCGCCCCGGCGGTGGCGACGCCCCGGCGGCCCGGCGCCAGGACGCCCGCCCCCGCCACCAGCCCGAACGTCAGCGCCGTCACCACCGCGAACGACACGGTCAGCGAGGTCAGGTCGGCCAGCCCGCCGATCAGCGAAGGGGCGATCAGCCCGGAGGTGTACGTGATCGTGGCGACACCGGCGATGGCCTGGCTCGGGTTGGGGCCGCTGCGGCCCGCCGCCGCGAACGCCAGCGGCACGACGACGGCCACACCGAGGCCCAGCAGACCGAAACCGGCCATGGCGACCGCCGGGTGCGGCGCGGTCACCACCAGGACGCCGCCCGCCGTCGCCGCGAGGCCCCCGACCCGTACGGTGCGCACCGCGCCGAACCGGTCCACGACCCGGTCGCCGGCCAGCCGCGCCACCGCCATCGTCAGCGCGAACGCCGTCGTCGAGGCGGCCGCGACCCCCGCCGACGAACCGAGCTCGTCCTTCAGGTAGACCGCCGACCAGTCGAGGCTGGCGCCCTCGGCGAAGACCCCGCAGAAGCCGATCGCCCCGATGACCAGCGCCGAGCGCGGCGGCAGCGCGAAGCGCGGCGGCGGGGCCTCGTCCGGCGCGCTGCGCAGGTCCAGCACGCCCTGGCAGAACACCAGCCCCAGCACCGTGAGGACCACCGCCGCCAGCAGGTGGTGGACGCGCGCGTCGCCGCCCAGGTGCGCGGCGAGCGTGCCGGCCGCCGAGCCGATCAGCGCCCCGGCGCTCCACATGCCGTGCAGGCTGGACATGATCGAGCGGCCGAGCCGGTTCTCCACCTCGACGCCCAGCGCGTTCATCGCCACGTCGGACATCCCGGCCGTGGCGCCGTAGACGAAGAGCGCGCCGCACAGCCCGTAGACGTTCGGTGCCAGCGACGGCAGCACCAGCGACATCGTCCACAGGGCGAGCAGCCAGCGCAGCGCCGTCCGCGCCCCGAGCCGGTGGCTGACGGCGCCCGCGAGGGGCATGGCCAGCGACGCGCCGAGCGCGGGGAAGGCCAGCGCGAGCCCGAGCTGCCCGGCACTCACCCCGGCGTGCTCCTGGATCCAGGGGATGCGCGTGGCGAAGCTGCCGGTGACCGCGCCGTGCACGCAGAACACGGCGGCCACGGCGTACCGCGCCCGCTTCACCCTCTCCCGGCTGTACTGCACTGGGCCCTCCCCGGTCTGCGATCCGCGATCTGCGGTCTGCCGTGCGCGCGGCGGCCGGCCCGTGCCCGGCGCGCCGCGCGTAAACTATCAGGAACCCTGCCTGAAAGTAAGATCTGAGAGGATCCACGGCATGCCCCCCGCCCCCGCGTCCCCCAGCACCGCCCGGGCCATCAACGACCGGCTCGCCCTGCGACTGCTCCAGGAGGAGGGGCCCCTGACGGCAGGTGAGCTGAAGGCCCTGACCGGTCTGTCCCGCCCCACGGTCGCCGACCTCGTCGAGCGGCTGCGCGGCGCGGGCCTCGTCCGCGTCGTGGGGGAGTCCGGCGCCGAGCGGCGCGGCCCGAACGCCAAGGTGTACGGGATCGCGGCCGACCGGGCGCACCTGGCCGCGCTCGACGTACGGCTGCGCGGTCTGACCGTCACGGTCACCGACCTGCTGGGCACCCCGCTCGCGGAGGCGGCCGCGCCCATCGGCGGCGACCTCGACACCGGGCCCGCCGTCGAGCGCGCCGCCGCCCTGCTGGAGCGGACCGCGGCGGAGGCGGGCGCCACCCGGCTGCACACGGTGGGCATCGGCGCGCCCGGACTGATCGACCCGGTGACCGGCGCCCTGCGCGACTCGGCCGGCCTGCCGGCCTGGCACCGCCGACTGGTCGGCGTGGTGCGCGAGCGGGTGCCGGCGGCCGTCCTGGTGGAGAACGAGACCAACGTCGCGGCCGTGGCGGAGCTGCGTGAGGGCGCGGCCCGCGACCGGGACACGTTCGTCCTGCTCTGGCTGGGCCACGGCGTCGGCGCCGCCGTGGTGCTGGACGGCGCCGTGCGGCGCGGCGCGTCGGGCGGCGCGGGCGAGATCGGCTTCCTGCCGGTGCCCGGCACCGGCGCCCTGCCGTCCGCCGCGGACTGCTCCGGCGGCTTCCACGCCCTGGCCGGTTCGCGGGCCGTGCGGGCGCTGGCCGGCTCGTACGGCATCGAGGCGGGGGGCAGCGACACGGAGGGCGTGCCGGCCGGGGCGTCGGCGGTGCGGGACGCACTGGAGCGGCTGGCGGCGCGGGGCCGGGACGCGCGGCCCGCGGGCGCCTTCCTGGACGCCCTGGCCGAGCGCGTCGCCCTGGGCGCGGCGGCGGTCGGCGCCGTACTGGACCCGGGGTGCGTGGTCCTCGGCGGCGAACTCGGCCACGCGGGCGGCGCGGTGCTCGCGGCCAGGGTGGAGGAGCGGCTCGCGGCGCTGTCGCCGCTGCGCACCGAGGTCCGGGCGAGCACCCTGGGCGGCGCGGCGGTGCTGAGGGGCGCGCTCCTCACGGCACGCGACGCCGCCCAGGACGCCCTCTTCGGCCCCCTGCCCGCGCACTGAGCCGGGCGCCCCCGCGCCGCCCGATCCCTGCGCGCCGCCCCTGACGACTGCGAGCCGCCCTTGACGCCGGCGCGCCGCCCTTGACGCCCGCGTGACGACCCGACGCCCCGCGCCGCCCCCGATGCCCGCGCCGACCCGTGCGCCCGGGTCGAGCCGGTGCCCGTGCGCCGGGCCCGCAGGCGCGGCCCCGCAGGCGCGGCCCCGCCCGGTGCCGCCCCGCCGCGTGCCCCGCCTACCCCCGCGCCCCCGGCGCGAAGTGCCGCCGCAGGTGGTCCTCGAACGTGCCTGTCCCGACCGCCCGGTCCCGCGCCAGGTGCCCGCCCGCGCGGAACGCCCGGTACGACGCGCCCACCAGCGGCACCCGCACCACCCGGCGCCGTCGCCCGGAGGCCCGCAGATAGGCCTCCGCCAGGTCCTCCAGCGTCCGGACCTCGGGCCCGCCCATGTCCGGCACGCGCCCCGCGGGCTCCCCCAGGGCCAGTTCGGCGAGGTGCGCCGCGACCTCCCGTACCTCGACGGGCTGGTCCGGGACGCCCGCCGGGACGGGGAGGAGCAGCGGCAGCCGGGCCGCCCCTTGCAGTACGCGCAGCACCAGGTCGTGGAACTGCGTGGTCCGCAGGATGGTCCAGCCGAGCCCGGACCGCTCGACCAGTCCCTCGACGGCCAGCTTGGTCCGGTAGTAGCCGAAGGGGACCCGGTCGACCCCGACGATCGAGATGTACACCAGATGGGCGACCCCGGCCCGCCCGGCCGCGTCGATCAGCCGCCGCGCGGCCCGCTCGTCGCCGCCGCTCGGCGTGGTCGCGCAGTGCACCACCGTCCCGGCGCCCGCCAGCGCCGCGTCCAGCCCCCTGCCGTCGCGCAGGTCGACGGCGTACGGAGCGGAGTGGCGGCTGACCACCCGCACCTCCCGCCCCGCCTCGCGCAGCCGCTCGGTGACGTGCCGCCCCAGCGTCCCCGTACCGCCTGTCACCACGATCGTTCCCATGGTCCTGCCCGCCTCTTTCCGCCGGTGGATGTCACCGGTGAGAACCGGCGAGACCTCCCGGATGTGACAGCTGACGCTCCGCGTAGGCCAGTTTGTCCGGGTTGACCGTACTGTGCACGGTGGCCACGAGCCCGTCGCGCACCGTGAACGACGCGACCGTGACCAGTGCGGGGCCCGACCACGCGACCAGCGCGGCCGCCCCGTTGACCTCGGCGCGCTCGAAGCGCACACCGCCCTGCCGGCGCGGCAGGACACCGGCCAGGAAGCGCAGCACCTTCGCCCGGCCCACGAGGGGCCGCAGCCCGGACCGTACGACGCCGCCGCCGTCGCCCACCCAGGTCACGTCGTCGGCGAGGACCTTCTCCAGGGCGGCCAGGTCGCCGTCGCGGGCGGCGGCGGCGAAGGCATCGACCAGCTCGCGGTGGCGCCGCTCGTCCCGGGGGCCGGACAGGGGCCCGGCGGAGGCCACCCGCGCGCTCGCCCTGCGGTGGAGCTGGCGGCTGTTGGCCTCGCTGACGCCGACGGCCCCGGCGATCTCGCGGTGGCTGTACGCGAACGCCTCGCGCAGCACGTACACCGCCCGCTCGGCCGGTGTCAGCCGCTCCAGCAGCACCAGCAGCGCCATGGAGACGGCCTCCCGCCGCTCGGCCGACTCCGGCGGGCCGAGCGCGGCGTCGTCGGTGACGAGCGGCTCGGGCAGCCAGGGGCCGGGGTACTCCTCACGCCGGGCGCGGGCCGAGGTGAGCCGGTTCAGGCACAGGCGGGTGACGACCGTCGCCAGCCAGGCCCCCGGCCGTTCGACGCGGTCCGGGTCGGCCCCGCTCCACCGCAGGTAGGCGTCCTGCACCACGTCCTCGGCCTCGGCGGCGGAGCCGAGCATCCGGTAGGCGAGGCCGAAGAGGCGCGGGCGGTGGGACTCGAACTCTTCGGCGGACTTCGTCACGGCGCTCACGGCCCCAGCCTGCCAGTGCCGCCGGACAGGAGGAGACCCGGTGGCGGGCAAGGGCCTTTCTTCACCGCCACCGGGTCTCCGTCCTCGTGCCCGGACCGCCGGGGGTCAATCACCCCGCGGTCCGGCTCTCGCGCGTCAGCAGGCGCCGAGGTCCTGCCAGACGCCCCACTCGCCCGTGGTGCCGGGCTCCTCGCCCTGCGTCCACCACTTCGCCTTCCACGTACGGGACTTGTGGGAGACGGTGGAGCCGCTGCCGTACGCGGCCGAGGCGTTCCACGCCGGGGCCGTGCACTCGCCCGGGAGCGGCGGGTCCGACGGGCCCGGCGAGGGGCCGGTGCCCGTGCCGGGCTCCACGACGGTGGTGCCGCGGGCGAGGTCGCCGGCGAGCGCGTACGTCGTGCCCGCGATGTTCACCGTCCAGTTCGACGGGGTCGAGACCGGCAGGTAGTAGTTGAACGACAGCTCCACCGAGGCGCCCGGCGCGAGGGTCTGCCACGCCGGCAGCTTCAGCGAGACGCGGTGGAAGTCGCCCTTCAGCCCGCCCACGTTGCTGCCCGTGTGGTCGCTGCTGATCACCTTGGTGCCGAAGCCGGACTGGTCCGAGGCGTTGGCGGGTGCGGAGGTGGCGTAGTCGAACTGGAACTCCGTACCGCCCGGCAGCGTCGTCTTCGTGTTGTTGGTGATCTTCACCTTGGGTGTGATCGGGTAGTTGGAGTCCCCGAGCTTGAACTCGCCGAACTGCACGCCGATGTCGACGGCCTTGGTCGGCAGCGCCTTGTTCGAGACCTTCGCGCCGTACGGGGCGGCCGCCTTGAACTTGTCGTACATCAGCGACGTCAGCGTGGAGCCGGGCTCGTACTGGCCCTTCGCCGCGTTCCAGTCGTAGTCGCCCGCCAGCTCCCAGACCATCGTGCCGCCGATGCCCTTGTCGACCACGTAGTCCGCCTTGCGGGCCACCGACTGCTCGTCCTCCGTGGAGAGGAAGACCTTCTTCTCGGCGTTCCACAGCCACGGCGCCACCAGCGTGGAGTCGTACTTGCGGGCGTAGGTGCCGGTCAGCTTCGTGTCGGCGGGGAAGCCGTACGAGGGGAGGTAGTCGCCGGCGACGCCCTTCTCGAGGTTCTTGGCGTGCCACATCGGGTTGGAGCCCGCCGGGGACTCCTTGCCGTTGTCGTCCTTGTCGTGCCACAGGTTGTCGATGCCGACCGCGCCGTCACCGCACTTGGTCAGGCCGGAGCCGGCCGGGCAGCTGGTGGCCGCCGCCTTGCCCCACAGGCCGTCGGTGCCGCCCTGGACGTTCTTGAAGCCGCGGGTGTAGTACGGCAGGCCGATGTTGATGCGCCCGGCCGGCATGGAGCCGCGGAAGTAGTGGTACGCCCAGTCGGTGTTGAGGTACCCGATGCCGCCGTACTGCTGGCTGCCGTAGACGTTCGCGGCGGCCAGCTCGGAGTCCTTGCCGTCGTCGAACAGCGAGGCGTTGGGGCCGACGTGCTCGTTCCAGGCGCCGTGCAGGTCGTACGACATGATGTTGACGTAGTCGAGGTACTTCTGCTGCTGGTACGTCTCCATGCCGCGCAGCAGGTAGCCCGAGGACGGGGCGGCGACGGTCAGCAGGTAGTGCTTGCCGTCGGCGGCGCCGGCGCGGTCGAGCTTCTCGCGCAGGGTCTTCATCAGCACCGTGTAGCCCTGGACCAGGCCGGCGCGGCGGGCGTTGGCGATCGGCCAGTCGAGCGGGTTGCCCGCGTCCTTCATGGTCGTCGCGTACTCGTAGTCGATGTCGACGCCGTTGAAGCCGTACTTCTTGATGAAGTCGACCGCCGAGTCGGCGAAGGTGTTGATGCCCGCGTGGTTGACCGAGCCGTCCGCGTTGGTGGCCATCGAGTAGAAGCCGCCGGAGGCCACGCGCTTGCCGCTGTCGTCGAAGTAGCCGCCGGTCTCCGCCCAGCCGCCGACCGAGATCAGCGTCTTGACGTCCGGGTGCTGCTTCTTGAACTTGTTCAGCAGGTTGAAGTGGCCCTTGTAGGGCAGGGCCGGGTCCATCTCGGCGCCCGCCACGCCCGGCCAGGTCATGCCGGTGGCGGCGTTGTTCGGGCCGTCGGTGCCCACGGAGATCTTGTTGCCGGCGCCCACGTGGGCGAAGGCGTAGTTGATGTGGGTGATCTTGTCCCACGGGATGTCGTGGGCGAGGTAGGCGGGCGTGCCGTCCTTGCCGGTGCGCCAGCCGGTGAAGTAGCCGATGACGCGGCGCTGGTGGTCGGGGCCCATCTTCTCGCGGCCCTCGGTGTCGTACACGGAGCAGTAGGGGACGTCGACGCCGGGCGTCTGGTACAGGCCGTCGGGGCGACATGCCTCGTTGTCGGCGGCGTACGAGACGCCGCCGGAGAGCGAGCTGAGCAGCAGTCCGGCGACGGCGGCGCCGGATGCGAGCAGCGAGGCTCTCGCACGGGGGGATGACAGCACGGTCGGCTCCTCCTGGGGAGTCGGGCTTCACACAACGTGCGGCTTCTGGCAGGGGGTTGGGGTCGTGCCGGGCCCCGGTGTGCGCACACCGGGGGCCTCCTCCGCGGAGAGGTGACGCAGACATTAAGAGGACTAGACCAAAGCGTCAATAGGTCTGGACCAATTGGGGGGTGAGGGTTTCGGCGTGCCCCCCGGTCCGGAACGCGCCCGGAGCGCAGGGGGGTTCACTCCGGGGCGGGGCGCGGGCTCCTGTGGAGCGGGCGCCGTACGCGCGCGGGGGAGTGGGGTGCCCGAAGTCGCGCCCCGCGCCCGGTGCCGCCGTCCACGTGGCCTTCACGCCGCATGCCTTCACGCCGCATGCCTTCACGCCGCACGCCTTCACGCCGGGGGCCGCCGTGCCGGGGCGCCACCGCACCGGGTACCACCGCACCCGGTACCGCCGTGCTGCCGTGTCGAGGTGCCGGGCACGGACACCGGGGGCGCGGACACCGGGCACGGACACCGGGCAGGGGCGGCGCGCGTCCCGCGGCGCGCGTCCCGGCATGCGGCGCGGGACGGTGGCGTACGAGGGCGGAGGGGAGCGCGGGGGTCGGGCCGCGCCCCCGGTTGTGAGTCAGTCCACAGGGGATCACCCGTTCGGCGGCGCGGAGCCATGGCACACTGGGCCTGTATCAGCAGCAGCGCACTCCGGGGTCGGTGTAATTCCGAACCGGCGGTTACAGTCCGCGACCCGGCCGCATCCAGTGGCCGGTTGACCAGGTGAAACTCCTGGACCGACGGTGAAAGTCCGGATGGGAGGCAGTGCGCGGCGGGCGACCCCTCAAGGGGCGCGCCGTCGTCTGCCGGCAGCCGGGCACACCCGGAGGCCGGGCGGGCGCCGTGGCGGCGTACCCCCGTGCGGGTGCCGTCCGCTCGCTCCTGTCGTTCACCGACAGGCCCCGGAGTCCGTGCCCGAAGAGGCAGGAGGACCCGGTGGCCACAGCGGCCGACACGACCGCCATGCGCCGAGCCGTCGCGCTCGCCGCCCGCGGACTCGGCTTCACCAGCCCGAACCCGGTCGTCGGGTGCGTCGTCCTGGACGCCTCCGGCCACGAGGTCGGCGCCGGGTACCACCAGCGCGCCGGCGGCCCCCACGCCGAGGTCCACGCCCTGCGCCAGGCCGGTGTCCTCGCCCGCGGCGGCACCGCCTACGTCACCCTCGAACCCTGCGACCACACCGGCCGCACCGGCCCCTGCTCCCAGGCGCTCATCGAGGCCGGCATCGCCCGGGTCGTCTACGCGGTCGCCGACCCCGACCCGCGGGCGGGCGGCGGCGCGGCCACCCTCCGCGCGGCCGGCGTCCGGGTCGAGGAAGGGCTCCTCGCCGACGAGGCCGAGGCCGGCAACGCCGCCTGGCTCACCTCCGTACGCCTCGGGCGCCCCCACGTCCGCTGGAAGTACGCCGCCACCCTCGACGGCCGCGTCGCCGCCGCCGACGGCACCAGCCGCTGGATCACCTCGCCCGAGTCCCGCGCCGACGTCCACCGGCTGCGCGCCGAGGCGGACGCGGTCGTCGTCGGCTCCGGCACCGCCCGCGCCGACGACCCGCACCTCGCCGTGCGCGGCGTCGACGGCGCCGCGCAGCCCCTGCGCGTCGTCGTCGACACCGAGGCGACCGCCGTCAAGCCCGGCGCCCGCGTGCTGGACGACGCCGCGCCCACACTGGTCGCCGTCGCCGAGGACGCCGCCGCGGGCCATCTCGACGGCGTGGGCGTCGTCCGGCTGCCCAGGGCCGCCGATGGCCGCGGCCTGTCCGTCCCGGCCCTGCTGGCCGCCCTCCACGAGCGGGGCGTGCGCTCCGTACTCCTCGAAGGCGGTCCGACCCTCGCGGGCGCCTTCGCCGCCGAGGGCGCCGTCGACGAGGTCGTCGGCTACCTCGCCCCCGTACTCCTGGGCGCCGGCCCCGCCGCGCTCGGCGACGCCGGGATCGCCACCCTCGCCGACGCGCTGCGGCTGCGCGTCACCGGCACCGACCGCCTCGGCCCCGACCTGCGCGTCACCGCCCGCCCCGTCCGCCCCTCCACCACCAAGGAGACGTGAGTGTTCACCGGAATCGTCGAAGAACTGGGCGAGGTCACCGCCGTGGAGGACCTCGGCGACGCCTCCCGCTTCCGGCTGCGCGGCCCCGTGGTCACGCACGGCGCGAAGCACGGCGACTCGATCGCCGTCAACGGCGTCTGCCTGACGGTCGTGGAGCTGGAGGGCGACGAGTTCACCGCCGACGTCATGGCCGAGACCCTCAAGCGCTCCAGCCTCGGCGCGCTCACCGTCGGCTCCCCCGTCAACCTGGAGCGGCCCATGCCCGCCGACGGCCGCTTCGGCGGGCACGTCGTCCAGGGGCATGTCGACGGCACCGGCACCATCGAGGCGCGCACCCCTTCCGAGAACTGGGAGATCGTGAGGGTCTCCCTCCCGGCGGACCTCGCCCGCTACGTGGTCGAGAAGGGCTCCATCACCGTCGACGGCGTCAGCCTCACCGTCGTGGACGCCGCCGACGACCACTTCACCGTCAGCCTCATCCCCACCACGCTCGCCCTCACCACGCTCGGCCGCAAGCAGCCCGGCGACCCCGTCAACCTGGAGGTCGACGTCATCGCCAAGTACGTCGAGCGCCTCCTCGGCACGCGGGGGGCCTCCCGGTGAACGCCTTCGACTGGCTGGGCGCGGAGGCGTTCACCGCCTTCGGCCAGCGCATCATCTGGTCCGACATGATCGGCAACACGATCGGCCTCGCCGCGCTCGCCCTCGGCTGGCGGCGCTCCATCCTCACCTGGCCCGCCCAGCTGCTCTCCGGCCTCGTCCTCGTCGCCGCCTACGCCTCCGCGCAGCTCGGCGGCGGCGTGGGCAAGCAGCTGCTGGTCATCGCCGTCGCCGCGTGGGGCTGGCGCCAGTGGCACCTCGGCCGCCGCCAGGCCCAGGACGGCTCCATCGCCGTCCGCTTCGCCTCCTGGAAGGAGCGCGGCCTGCTCGCCGCGGGCGCCGTCCTCGGCACGCTCGCCGTCGGCGGACTGTTCACCCTGTACCCGTCGCTGTCGTGGAGCCCCTGGGCCGACGCGTACATCTTCGTCGGCACCCTCGTCGCGATGGTCGCCCAGGCCCGCGGGCTGGTCGAGTTCTGGTTCGCCTGGCTCCTCGTGGACCTCGTCGGCGTCCCGCTCGCCTTCAGCAGCGGGCTCGCCTTCTCCGGCCTGGTGTACGTGATCTACTTCGCCCTCGTGCTGTGGGGCATGCGCGACTGGTGGCTCCGTACGCGCACCCCGGCCCAGGCCCTGGAAGGAGCCCCGGCATGACCCTCGCGCCCGGACCGTCCCCGTGGGACGCCGACCTCACCCTGGACCCGGTCGAGCAGGCCGTCCGCGACATCGCCGCCGGTCGGCCCGTCGTGGTCGTCGACGACGAGGACCGGGAGAACGAGGGCGACCTCGTCGTCGCCGCCGAGAAGGCCACCCCCGAGATCGTCGCCTTCATGATGAGCGAGTGCCGCGGCCTCGTCTGCGCCCCCATGGAGGGCGACGAGCTGGACCGGCTCGGCCTGCCGCAGATGGTCGAGGAGAACACCGAGTCCATGCGGACCGCCTTCACCGTCTCCGTCGACGCCGCCCCGGTCCACGGCGTCACCACCGGCATCTCCGCCGCCGACCGCGCCACCACCCTCCAGCTGCTGGCGAGCGGCACCGCCGAGCCGTCGGACCTCGTCCGCCCCGGCCACGTCTTCCCCCTGCGCGCCCGGCCCGGCGGCGTCCTGACCCGCGACGGCCACACCGAGGCCGCCGTCGATCTGGCCCGCCTCGCCGGGCTCCGCCCGGCCGGCGCCATCGTGGAGATCGCCGGAGAGGACGGCGTCATGCTCCGCCTCCCGGAGCTGGTGCCCTTCGCCCGCAAGCACGGCCTGACGATCATCTCCATCGAGGACCTGATCGCCTACCGCCGCGCCAACGGCCCCGCCGTCCTCCCCGGCCACCACCGTGAGACGGCCCCGGTCACGGCCCCGGCCCCCGCCCCGGTCCCGGCTCCGGCCGAGGTCCCGGCCGTCCGGCGCGAGGCCGAGGTGCGGCTGCCCACCGCGCACGGGGACTTCACCGCGTACGGCTACCGCTCCGCCGCCGACGGCGTCGAGCACGTCGCCCTGGTCCACGGCGACCTCGGCGACGGCGAGGACGTCCTCGTGCGGGTCCACTCCGAGTGCCTCACCGGCGACGTCTTCCACTCGCTGCGCTGCGACTGCGGCCCCCAGCTGCACGCCGCCATGGACCGCGTGACCGAGGCGGGGCGCGGCGTCGTCGTGTACCTGCGCGGCCACGAGGGGCGCGGCATCGGCCTGCTCTCCAAGCTCCGCGCGTACGAACTCCAGGAGCGGGGCCGCGACACCCTCGACGCCAACCTGGAGCTCGGCCTGCCCGCCGACGCCCGCGACTACGCCGCCGGCGCCCGCATGCTCGCCGACCTCGGTGTCCGCAGCGTCCGGCTGATGACCAACAACCCGGACAAGAGCGCGGCCCTCGCCCGCCACGGCATCGTCGTGTCCGGCCGCGAGGCCATGCCGGTCCAGGCGGGCGAGCACAACGTCCGCTACCTGCGGACCAAGCGCGACCGCATGGGCCACGACCTGCCCTGGCTGGACGGCCCGGCCGACGTGTCCCCCTGCGTCACCCAGTAGCCCCCGGCACCGCCGGGCGCCACCCGGCAGGACCAGCACCACCCCGGCACCACCCGTCCCAGAACCGAGCGAGCCATCGCACGCACCCGAGGAGAAACGTGAGCGGCAAGGGCGCACCCGAACTGTCCGTCAAGAACTGCGGCGACCTCCGTGTCGCCGTCATCGCCGCCCAGTGGCACGAGAAGGTCATGGGCGGCCTCGTCGACGGCGCCCTGCGCGCCCTGCGCGAGCTGGGCATCGACGAGCCGACCCTGCTGCGGGTCCCCGGCAGCTTCGAACTGCCCGTCGTCGCCAAGGTCCTCGCCGGACGCGGCTACGACGCCGTCGTCGCCCTCGGCGTCGTCATCCGGGGCGGCACGCCCCACTTCGACTACGTGTGCCAGGGCGTCACCCAGGGCCTCGTGCAGGTCTCCGTCGAGACCGGCGTCCCCGTCGGCTTCGGCGTCCTCACCTGCGACACCGAGGAGCAGGCCCTCGACCGCGCCGGACTGGAGGGGTCGAACGAGGACAAGGGCCACGAAGCGGTCACCGCCGCCGTCGCCACCGCCATGACGCTGCGCACGGTCAGCGAACCCTGGCGCTGAGTGGGCGCCGCCGACCCCTTACCCTGGAGGGCATCATGGCGAACAAAACCTTCGAAGACCTCTTCGCCGAGCTCCAGCTCAAGGCAGAGACCGGCGACCCCGCCACCTCCCGCACCGCCGAGCTGGTGGACAAGGGCGTCCATGCCATCGGCAAGAAGATCGTCGAGGAGGCCGCCGAAGTGTGGATGGCCGCCGAGTACGAGGGCGCTGACGCCGCGGCCGAGGAGATCTCCCAGCTCCTCTACCACGTCCAGGTGATGATGGTCGCGCGCGGCATCTCCCTCGACGACGTCTACGCCCACCTCTGAGCCACCCCGCACCGCACCGAAACCCCCTTCGGAGACACCTCCGAAGCCCGAAGCACCCCCGAAGAACCTCCGAAGCAAAGGAAGCCCGCCCCATGCTGCGCATCGCCGTCCCCAACAAGGGTTCACTGTCAGGACCTGCGTCGGCGATGCTCCATGAGGCGGGCTACAAGCAGCGCAAGGAGTCCAAGGAGCTCGTCCTGGTCGACCCGGACAACGAGGTGGAGTTCTTCTACCTGCGCCCCCGGGACATCGCCATCTACGTCAGCTCCGGCAAGCTCGACATCGGCATCACCGGCCGCGACCTGCTGCTGGACTCCGGCGCCAACGCCGAGGAGATCCTGGAGCTGGGCTTCGCCCGCTCCACCTTCCGCTACGCCACCCGCCCCGGCACGGCGTCCGGGCCGGCCGACTTCCACGGCATGACGATCGCCACGTCGTACGAGGGCATCGTCGCCAAGCACCTCGCCGACCAGGGCATCGACGCCTCCGTCGTCCACCTCGACGGGGCGGTCGAGACCGCCATCCAGCTCGGCGTCGCCCAGGTCATCGCGGACGTCGTCGAGACCGGCACCTCCCTGCGCAACGCGGGCCTGGAGGTCGTCGGCGAGCCGATCCTCACCTCCGAGGCCGTCGTCGTACGCCGGACCGGCGCCCCCGCCGACGACCCCGGGGTGCAGCGGTTCCTCCGCCGCCTCCAGGGCGTCCTCGTCGCCCGCAGCTACGTGATGATGGACTACGACTGCCGCGCCGAGCACCTGGAGCAGGCCGTCGCCCTGACGCCCGGCCTGGAGTCCCCGACCGTCTCCCCCCTGCACAACGAGGGCTGGGTCGCCGTCCGCGCCATGGTCCCCTCCAAGGACGCCCAGCGCGTCATGGACGACCTGTACGCCCTGGGCGCCCGCGCCATCCTCACCACCGAGATCCACGCCTGCCGCCTCTGAGCCGGAAGCCGACCACACCGCCATGTCCGACGCACCCAGCGAAGCCCCCGCCCTCCCCGTGACCTTCCGGCCCCGGCGCACCCGCGCCGTCCTGCTGGCCACGGGGGCGGCGATGTTCGTCGTCATCACGGCGGTCGCCCTGATACTGGAACGGCTCCACCCCGGTGAGCGGATGAGCTTCGTCCTCACGGCCGCGCTCTTCTACGGCGTGCTCATCCTGCTGAGCCGCCCGAAGGTCGTCGCCGACGAGGACGGCGTCACCGTCGTCAACCTGACCCGCAGCCGCCGCCTCGCCTGGGCGGAGATCGTCCGCGTCAACCTGCGGGTCGGCGACCCCTGGGTCTTCCTCGACCTCAGCGACGGCACGAGCCTGCCCGCCCTCGGCATCCAGCCGGGCATCGGCAAGGCCCAGGCCATCCGCGACGCGCGGGCCCTGCGCGCCCTCGCCGAGACCCGCGGCTCGGGCGCCGAGCTGCGCTGACCGCGCCCTTCGAGCCGCACGGGCCCCGTGCCGGCCGCCCCCGCCGGGCGGATCCGGGCGGGGCCCCGGCCGTTCACGGCTCCCGTCCGGGCGCTGAGGACCCGCGGCCGCCCCTCCGGAACCCACCGGGGCCGTGCGGCGGTCAGTACACCGGCGGCGGGTCCTGCGTACCGCGGCTGCTCGGCCCCCGGCCCGACAGGACCTCCCCGTACGCCTGCATGAGGTCCGGCAGCCGCAGGGTCGCCAGGTCGTCGCGCGTCGGCGTCCCCGGGTAGCCGGAGAGCCGCAGGTCGCGGTAGGCGCACGACTTCTCGTACAGGGTGCGCAGGAACCGGCCGTTGCCGAGCTCGTCGATCCAGCCCTGCTCCACCACGTGGCCGCTGATGGAGCGCAGCTCCTCCAGCGACTCCTCGTCCCACACGTCGCCGTCGGCCGCCGCCAGCACCCGGCCGATCTCGGTCAGCTCCTGCGGCCGGTACGAGGGGAAGTCGACCCGCGTGGTGAACCGGGACGACAGCCCCGGATTGGCGGCGAGCAGCCGGTCCATGCCCTCCGGGTAGCCGGCCAGGATCACCACCAGGTGGTCGCGGTTGTCCTCGGCGCGCTTCAGCAGCACCTGCAGGGCCTCGTCGCCGTACGCGTCGCCCTTGCTGTAGCCGGAGTTCGACAGGGAGTACGCCTCGTCCACGAACAGCACGCCGCCGAGCGCCGAGTCGATCAGCTCGTTCGCCTTCACCGCCGTCTGGCCCAGGAACTCGCCCACGAGGTCGGCGCGCTGGGCCTCCACGAGGTGGTCGCCGCCGAGCAGCCCCAGGGCGTAGAAGACCCGGCCCAGGATGCGGGCGACGGTGGTCTTGCCGGTGCCCGACGGCCCGGAGAAGACGAAGTGCCGCTTCGGCGGCTGCACGGGGAGCCCCTGGCCCGCCCGTAACCGGGCCATCTCCAACTGCGCGGACAACGCCTTGACCTGCCGTTTCACCGGCTCGAGGCCGACCATCCGCTCCAGCTCGGCAAGCGCCTCGGCGAGCAGCGCGGGGTCCGTCGGGCCGGCCGGGAACGGCGGCGCCGCGGGCCGCCCGGCCCGGGCCCCGGCGGCCTTCTCCCGCGCGCCGCCGGGCTGCGCGGGCTGCGCCGGCTGCGCGGGCGGCGCCCCGGGGACCGGCGCGGCGAACCCGGTGGCCGGCCCGGCCTGCTGCGGGACGACGGGCGCGACCGCGTCCGGTTCGGGGCCGCCCGGGTCCAGCAGGTCCGCGCCGGGCCCGCCGTCCGCCCCGCCGGCCCCGGCGCCGCCCGCGAGGGACACCGCGGCGAGCCCGGCCGTCTCCTCGGGCATCCCGTCCACGCCGTCGTACTCGGCGATCGCCGCCAGCCGCGCCGCCGTGTCCATGAACGCCGGGTCCACCCGGTGCACCGCCCGGTACAGCGGCAGCGCCGCCGCCGTGCGCCCGGTGCCCTCGTGGGCCCGCGCCAGCCAGTAGCGCAGCTCCTTGCGCTGCGGCTGCTCGCTGCGGCACCGCATGAGCGCCGCCGACAGCAGCGGCTCGGCCTGCCCGTACATCTCCAGGCGGACCCGCGCCATGCCGCCGAACAGCCCGGCCTCGATGCCCAGCAGCGGGTCGTCGACCAGCGGCTCGGTGTGCCGCACGAGCTGGTCCCAGTCCTTGACGAGGTAGGCGCGGCAGGCGTGCAGGAAGCGCACCTGCGGGTCGGCGTCCACGGGCGGCAGGCCCGCCAGCGCCCGGTCGAGCTCCGGGACGTGCCGGCCGTCCAGCCAGTGGGAGGCGTGGGCGAGCAGCAGGTCGCGGGGGCTCTCCAGCACCGGCTGCACCCACCAGCCGAGCCAGTACCAGGAGTTGAGCGTCCGCCGGTGGCGCCGCCGCTGCTCGCCGAAGCGGTCGCGGTGGTGGTACATGCGCAGCAGCGCGGTCGTCGTGTCCACGCGCAGCGCGTGCAGCCCGAGCCAGGCGTCGGCCATGCCGGGGTCGGTGCGCACGGCGGCGCGGAACTCCTCCTCGGCCTGGGGATAGGCGCCCATCGTGTAGGCGTCGACCCCGCGCAGCCAGGCCAGCTCGGCGGGGGCCTGTGTGCCCTGCGTGCCGATGTCCATCGGGTCCCCCCACCACACGTGTCCCCGCCGGCCGCCCCTCCGGGCGGGCGCCCGCCGGGGCCGTCCGAACCGCCTTCTGACGAACGGGCCTTGACCGCACCGGGGTGCATCGTACCCGTGGGCGGGGGGCGTGACTAAGGGCGCGACCAGCACGTCGGGGGCGTTCACGACGCGCCTGCGGCGATGACCCAGGGTGAGCGCCGGACGGGCGCGGGGCGGCCGGGGCGCGGTGAGGAAGGCAGAACGAAGCCCCCGATCACGGGGGAACAACCGGGGGCTTCGTGTCCGCGGCGACTTCGGAAAGCCGCACATTGAGAACGTAAGACCTGTAAGGCCCGCCGGTCAAGCGAAGTCCGGGCAGTCTGGGCGGCTGATTTCCGTCAACCCCGGGCGGGCGCGCGTCGCGGTCACCGTGTGTGACGGACCGGCTCCGGATCGGCGGCCGGAAGGTGCCTCGGAAGCCACATGTAGCCCTCGGCGCACTCCCGTATCAGAAGGTCCGCGAACGGCAGGGACGGGTCATGGGCGAAATGGCGGGTCTCCGCCACTGTCCATCCGTCCCAGAAAGCGGACTGCCCGGGTCCGTCCCGGTGGCGCCCGCGGCGCCAGGACTCCTCGGCGGCGCGCTCCATCCACAGCAGCCGCGCCAGACGGGGCCGCAGCGCCCGGCGCCCAGCGCCCACGCCCTCGACGAGGACGACCGGCGCGGGCGGCAGCACCCGCGCCGGGCCGAACCGGCGCGCGCTCCAGTCGTACGGGCGGTACCGCGCCGCCTCCCCGCGCGCGAACGGGTCGAGGACCTGCGCGCGCAGACGGTCGGTCCAGGCGAACAGCTCCCGGTGGGTGGCGATGTCGTCGAGGTGGAGCACCGGGGCGCCGCCGAGCGCCCGCGCGAGCCGCGCGGCGAACGTCGACTTGCCGGAGCCCGCGTGTCCGTCCACGGCGACCAGCCGCACGGGCCCGCACGAGGGCGGCAGCGCCCGCAGCCCGGCGGCCAGCGCCTCCAGACCGGCCGGGGCTTCCGGACCGGTGGGCGCTTCCGGACCGGCCGGGGCTTCCGGACCGGCCGGGGCGCCGCACGCGCCGTCTTCCCGCCCGCCGTCGAACATGCGCCCACCCTACGCCGCGCCCCCGCGCCCGCGCCGGTGCGTCCCCCGCCCGGCGCCCGCCCGCCGGGTGCGGCGCGTCCGGCCGGGGGACCCGGCAGCGGATCGCCTGGCGGAGCGGGGTCCGGCCAGCGATAGTGGGCGCGCCGACCGGCGCACGGGACCGCCCCGCGCCCGGCCGCCGCCCGGCGGGGCACGCGATCGCCACGCGCCCCGCCCGCCGCCGACCCGAAGGGGGACCCGCCCGTATGACCGAACCCGCCTCGCGCAGGACCGTGCTCGCCGCCGCCCTCGCCACCGCCTCCGCGGCCACCGTCGCCGCCTCCGGCACCACCCCGGCGGCGGCCGGCCCCGCCGCCCCGCCCCACCCCGCGGGCGCCGACCCCGCCACGCCCCCACCGGGCGCCGCCGTCGCCGCCCCGGACGCCGCCCGGGGCGGCGCGGCCACCGCCGAGCCGCTCGTCGACAACCGCTTCTGGACCACCTTCGCGGAGTGGGGCTCCGGCACCGCCGACGGCGTCCGCGCGGTCGCAGGACCCCGCCCCGGCATCGTCATCGACACCCCGGCCGGCCGTGTCGCCCACACCGACCCGCACACCGGCACCACCGCGCGGTGGGAGTACGCCACCTGGACCTCGCCGCGCCACACGCTGCCGGCGCCCGCGACCGAGCTGATCGCGTCCTGGAACGCCGACACCCCCGCCGGTACCTGGATCACCGTCGAACTGTCGGCCGGGTACGGGGACGGCACCGACTCGCCCTGGTACGTGATGGCCCGCTGGGCGGCCGGCGACGGCGACATCCGCCGCACCTCCGTCGACGGCCAGGGGGACGGCCGGACCACCGTCTGGACGGACACCGTCGCGGCGGCCGGCACCGACGGCGGGCACCGCCCCGTCTCGTACCGGCTCCGCCTCACCCTCCACCGCGAGCCCGGCACCGACCGCACGCCGACCGTGTGGCGGGCCGGCGCGATGGCCTCCGACGTACCGGACCGCTTCACCGTCCCCGCAGCCGAGCACCGCACCGTGCGCGAGCTGCTCGTCCCGCGCTACTCGCAGAACACCCACATCGGGCAGTACCCGGAGTACGACAACGGGGGCGAGGCGTGGTGCAGCCCCACCTCCTCGCAGATGATCGTCGAGTTCTGGGGCCGCCGCCCCACGGCCCGCCAGCTCTCCTGGGTCGACCCCTCCTACGCCGACCCGCAGGTCTGCCACGCCGCCCGCTTCACCTACGACAGCCAGTACGCGGGGTGCGGCAACTGGCCCTTCAACGCCGCGTACGCCGCGACCTACGACGACATGAACGCCGTGGTGACCCGGCTGCGCTCCCTCACCGACCTGGAGACCCTGATCGACGCAGGCATCCCGGTGATCACGTCCCAGTCGTTCCTGGAGGGCGAGCTGACCGGGGCGGGCTACGGCACGGCCGGGCACCTGATGACCGTCATCGGCCTCACCCCCGGCGGCGACATCATCGCCAACGACCCGGCCTCCCCGACCAACCAGGCCGTCCGCCGGGTCTACCGGCGGCGCGAGTGGGAGAACATCTGGCTCCGTACGAAGAGGTACGACGCGAACGGCAAGGTCAGGAGCGGTACGGGCGGGGTCTGCTACATCTTCTGGCCGGTCAAGTCAGCACCAAGTCAGCACCGCGCACTGCGGGCACTCGGCCTGGTGTGAGCATGCGCGGCCCGACGGCCGTGGTTGATGCGCTCGTGCGCCTCCAGGGCGCTCGCGGAAGCAGCCCTCTGCGCTGGCTAGTCGTCCGCGTGGCCGGCACTACTGGCTACCTCCTCAAAGACGCCCCCGAGGACCTGGCCGCCGCTGCACGCACCGCGGCCGCGGGCCGCACCACGCCGGCGCCGGCCGCCGCGGACCGGCTGATGAACCGGCTGCGCACCCCGGCACCTCCCTGACCCGGCGTGAGGCCGAAGTGATCTCCCTGGTCGCCGACGGCCTGTCCAACCAGGCTGTCGGCGACCGACTCCACCTGCTCTCACCGCCTGCGCCGCCATGGTCGTCGTCGGGATCCAGTCCGGTTCCGCGACCGCCGGTTCCGACGGAAGGGCAGGCGCGACGGTGTCCGCGCCCGCTCCCTCATGGGACCTCCGTGATGTGCCTTATGATCTCCGCTTCATTCTGCTCCGGCACCACGGTCGTGCCCGGCAGCGATCGCGCCGCGTCGTGGGCGGCCGACTTCACGGGTCTCGGGCGAGGGTACTCAGGCGCCCTGCCGGAGGCGTGCCGACATCCTGTGCTGGACGCGCCTGCCTCGCGCCACCATCAGGGGCAGGGCGCGCAGGCCGAGTCCCGGGAACGCGTCGGCGAGGCGCACCTGCAGTCCGCGCCAGCCCGGCACCGAGGTGACCGGACGAGGGCGGTCGAGCACTTTGCGTACGGCAGTGACCACGTCGGTAGGCTGGAGGAGCCGGCCGGAGAAGGAGAGTGCGGACGCGGGGTCGTCGAGCTTGTCGTGGAGCATCGGTGTCCAGATGCCGTCGGGACAGACGCAGGAGATGTCGATGTCCTCGATGCCGGCCAGGCGCAGGTCGGCGAGGGTGCTGAGGCTGAATCCGATCGCCGCGTGCTTCGACGCCGCGTAGACGGCTTCGCCCGGCACTGCGGTCAGGCCCGCGAGCGACACGATGTTGACGATGTGTCCGCCTGCGTCCCGCATGGCCTCGATCGCGGTGACGGTGCCGTTGACCGTGCCCAGCGCGTTGACCTCCAGCATCAGCCGGCGTGCCTCGGGCGGCTGCTCCCAGGCCGGTCCGGTGGCGAGGACGCCGGCGTTGTTCACCCAGATGTCGAGTCGGCCTGCCTCCGTCATGACGTGGTCGCGCGCGGCGGCGACCTGTTCCTCGTCCCGTACGTCCACGGTGGCCCACAGGACGTCGGGTCCGAGTTTCTGTGCCGTGGCGCGGGCGGCTGCCTCGTCGATGTCGGTGACCAGCACGCGGTACCCGCGTTCGACCAGTAGTGCCGCGAGCAGACGTCCGAGACCGCGTCCCGCGCCGGTGACGACGGCGCCGGCGGGCGGAGGGGTCATCGCAACCCCGCTTTGATCTCGCCGTAGCCGATCCCGCCGTGGACGTGGGTGGGGACGACGGGCCAGAACCGCTTCCACGGGGCGAGTTCGGTCGAGGGCAGAATCTGAAGCCGGCGCGGATCCCGCTTGCCGGGGTCGGCGAGGGTCTTCTCCTTGACCATGGAGTCGTATTGGTCGAGGGAGTCTTCCAGGGTGTTGGCGTTGGGGCAGATCTCGCGGCCGAACCGTTCGTGGTACTTGCGCACGCCGGGGATCTTCGACAGTTCCGGCTGCCAGTTGTCCAGGGAGATGCCGTTCTCCGAGGAGACCCAGACGCCGTCCGGGGTGTTGATCACGAGGGAGTGGTTGCCGTCGGTGTGGCCGGGTGTCCACAGGAGGGTCAGACCGGGCCCGAGCTCGATGTCGCCGTCGAAGGTCACGAACTTCGCCGGGTCGACGCCGCCGAGTCCGCCGTCGATGTACCACGCCCACTGCATGGGGTGCAGTGACTGGAGGGTGGCGAGCTCGCGGCTGTGCACGAGCATCCTCGCATCGCCGAACAGCGGCCGGCGTGGTGTGTTCTCGCCCTCGATGGCCTCGGTGGAGCCGAGGATCATCCGCGGGTCCTGCACGTGCAGGTGGTCGAAGGTGCAGAAGTCGATGTCGTCGGCGCTCAGGCCGAGCTTCGTCAGGACGTCGCCGGGTTCGTTGTAGTACTTGAGGACGGCCTTCCCGATGAGATCGCCGCCCGGCACCTTGTCCATGAACTTCCGCAGGTTCTGGTAGAACGGCGCCTGCGCGGAGCCGTCGGGGACCGTGGGCTCGAACACGAGCGTGCGCGGGGCGCCGTTCCAGTCGTCGTACTGGACGGTGATCATCCGGTTGATCATCGAGATCAGCGGGAGCGTGGGCACCGACACGGCGTTGTGGAAGGCGTAGGCGACCGGGTAGGGCGCCGCCGCAATGTCCACCGACTTCACCGCTCGGACCTGACCCTGCGCCTTGAAACGCTCCTTGTACGCCGCGGCGGCACGCCGCACCGCAGCGAGCCGCTTGCCGCGCGGCCAGACGTCGTGCACGCCGTCGAACTCGGGGATCGGGCGGGCGCCGATCTCGGTGAGGTCCGGGCCGGATTGCTGGGCCGGCTGCACCATGAGTGCCTCCTCGGGGGTCTGCCGGCCCTCAGAGTGCAGCCGAGACGGGGTCCGAGACTTGTTTCAGCGCGACAATTCCGTACGGCTGCCAGGGGCAGGATGCTGCGCGGTCCGCCGCAGCTCGCGCGGGCTGGCCCCGTACCAGCGCCGGACGGCATGGCTGAGAGTGGACTGCTCGGTGAACCCGACAAGCGCCGCGACCTGCCCCAGCGGGAGGTCGGTCGTGGTGAGGTAGCGGTGAGCCGCGTCGCGCCGTACCTCGTCGAGGATCGCTTCGAACGACGCGCCCTCGGCTGCGAGCTTGCGCTGGAGGGTGCGCGGGTGCACGGAGAGGAGGCGGGCGACGCCCGTGATCGCCGGAGAGGTGGTGCCCAGGCTTCCGGTCAGGGCACGCCGGACCTGCGTGGACACCTTGCGTGCGGGGTCGGGGTAGTGGCTGGCGAGGTAGTCCACCGCCAGGCGCCGGATCGCCTCGTCGGCGGTGGCGAACTGCTCGTCGAGGAGATGACGTTCCACCCGGAGCGCGGCTGCGCGGCAGCCGAATGTGACGTCGGCTCCGAAGAATCCGGTGTAGCGGGAGACCGGGGACTGCGGCTGGTGCGGGACCTCGACGGACCGCAGCCCGGTCCGGCTGCCGACCAGCATCACCGCGACCTGGTAGAACAGTCCGAGCCCGAGCTCTATGGCCTGCGGCGAGTACGGCGACTCGTGCAGGTCCTTCCGATAGGTCAGGGCGACGACACCGCGGCTTCCCCGAGGGTCGGCCTGGACCCCGACGCTGAGCGCCGGGCTGTGGACGAACATGTACCTCGACGCGAGGGCCAGTGCCTCGGCGACCGTCGAGGACGATTCGATCACCCCCGCCAGCGGGCCGAGAATGCTCAGGTCCTGCGCCTCCGCCAGGCGCAGGCCGAGGTCCGGGCAGCCGAGCTCGGCCGCTGCCGCGTCGAGGACGAGGTCGTTGGCCGTGATGGGGATGAGAGCCTCGTCCGAGTCCAGCGCCTGCCGGGCGAGGCCGAACCGGGCGAGTAGCGCGTCCGCTTCACCACCCAGTCGCTCGACGAGCGGGACGAAGCCGCGCAAGCTGGCGGCGCGGATCATCGGGACCATGAGGGAAGGCTACGACCGGGCGGACTGGCGGACTGGCGGCCTGCGGTAGACCTCCCCGCCCGAAGAACTGGCGCCCTGCGATCGACCGACGAGCGTCATGATCCGGTCCGGAAAGCGGCCCGTACCGGATCAGCACACCGATCGGTAGGCCGCGATGATCACGCCGCTGCTGGTGGGCTGGGCGCTGACCGGCTCCAGCTTCTTCAGCCGGGCGTCGTCGGCGAACGGTTTCTTGCGGCCCTCGCTGGCGACGACCGGGTGGATCAGCAGGACCAGCTCGTCCAGCAGGTCCTGTTCAAGCGGGGAACGCACCAGTGTCGGGCTGCCCGCGACGGTGAGGTCCTTGCCCTCGCCCGCCTTGAGCTCCTTGACCGCGGCGGCCGGGTCGCCCTTGAGCAGAGTGCTGTTGGACCAGTCGTCGACGCTGTCCAGGGTCGAGGACACGACGTGCTTCGGCGACTTGTCGATCCACTGGGCGAAGCCGGCGTCCTCGCCGTTCGCCACCGTCGGCCAGTACCCGGCCCCTTCGGTGAACGTCACCCGGCCCAGCAGGATCGTGTCGCATGTCTCCGGCGTGCCGGCCAGCGCCGCGCCCATCTCCTCGACTCGACCGACGCCCAGGCCGGCCCTCGGCCAACGTGACCACGGTGGTCCGCAGCCACAGTGGCGACGGCAGCAAGGCCGTGTCGTACCAGTCGTTCTACGACTCCCCCAACCCGGAGGACGGCCCTTCCCGGGCCGTCGCAGGCGCGCATTCCGGCCACCCGGACCAGGTCCGGCCAGGATGCACGCCTGCAGGCCTCTCAGTCCGGCGACACCGGTCAGCGGAGGGGGACGTTCAGTTCCGCGCCGCCCGCGAAGTCGATCGCCTGGAACGCGGTGTTGTAGTTGTTGTAGAGCGTGTCGACACCGTCGATGACGAGGGCGAGCCGGTTTCCGGCGGGGACGTCGTAGGCGGTGGAGAACATCTCGACGTCGAGGGTGAACGGCTGCCCCGGCGTCTTGCCGTGGAAGCTCACGGGGCCGTGGCTGACCAGCTCGCCGATGCCGAGCCCGTTCACGCTGTAGAGGTAGGCGACCACCGTGCCGTCGGACCGGTTGCTGGTGACGGTCGCGCGCATGGTCGGCGTGCCGCGTACCTTCTGGACGGTGTCATAGCGCTCGGTCTGCCAGACGGCCGCGCTGATGCTGGGCAGCAACGGGATGGACACCGTGGGGGAGACCCGGGCGAACTGGTCCAGCATGCTGGACAGGAAGGAGATGCCGGCGTTCGCGCCGGACTCCAGCTGCGGGAGGATGTCCTCGTCGTCCCTGAACCGGAGGTTCTGCGTGCGGCTTGGGACGGTGGCCCAGCTCGCGTAGCCCTCGTACTCGCCGCCGGAGCGCGACTTGAGCTGGACGGGCTCCTCGGCGTCGATGCCGTTCTGGACGCCCTTGAGATGGTGGTCGAACCAGCGGAAGGTGTTGTTCCAGACGTCGTTGGGCAGCCCGAGCAGGCCGAGGCCCTCCGCGGTGGCGTGGTCGCCGGGGCGCAGCTCCAGGCGCTTGGGGCCGCTCAGCTTCTCGTAGAAGGACGCGTACTGGTTGGGGGCGAAGAACGAGTCGCCCCATGCGTTGGCCAGCATGATCGCGGTGTCGTTGGTGTTGAGCCGGTCCACCTGGTGTACGACGGAACGCTGCTCTGCCCAGGGGATGACCTCGTCGATGCGGTCGGTCTTCCCGCTGAGCATGATCTCCATCTTCTCGGCGGCCTCGGCGCTGGGCCGGCCCGTCGCGTAGCCGAGGCTGGCGAGTATCGCGGTGGCCTGCGTGTGCTGTGTCTCGCCCTTGTACAGGGACTCGACGAGGTCCGCCCAGCCGCTCATCGCGGATACGGCGTCGACGCGGGCGTCCTGGGCGGCCGTGAGCAGGCTGATGCCCGCGCCGTAGGAGACTCCGGCCATGCCGATCAGCTCGGGGTCCGCGGCGGTGTTGGCCAGGGCCCAGTCGATGACCTTGCGGGCGTCGGCGACGTCCTTGGGACCGGCCACCTCGATCTCGCCCTCGGACTGCCAGAAGCCGCGTACGTTGTACGAGACGACGACGTAGCCCTTCTCGGCCAGCTTCGTCGCCTGTGCGATGTACTCGATCTGCGGCATCGCCCAGCTCGTGGGGAGCACGATGACCGGGTAGCCGCGGCTGGTGTCGGTGGGGGCGACGACGTTCGCGGCGAGTGTCACGCCCTCG
This sequence comes from Streptomyces fradiae ATCC 10745 = DSM 40063, assembly GCF_008704425.1. Taxonomy (NCBI): domain Bacteria; kingdom Bacillati; phylum Actinomycetota; class Actinomycetes; order Kitasatosporales; family Streptomycetaceae; genus Streptomyces; species Streptomyces fradiae. Next base: position 839,797 of record NZ_CP023696.1, on the reverse strand, counting down.
TAGCCGGCGATGTCGACGAAACGCGTCGTGGTGGGAAGCGTCTGGGAGGCGGTGGCGGCCGTCGGGGCCTCGACGGCCTGCGTGACGGGTGCGAGGCCGATCCCCGTTCCCATCACGATAGCGGCCGTCAGCGCGGTGACGGCGATGCGGGATCTGTGGGGACGGAGAGGGGCGGTGGGGGTGATGCGGCTCATGTGACGCGACTCCTGGACTCGGTGCCGTCGGCAGGTGGGGATCGGCACGCAGCGGAAGTACGCCCGCCGGGCCCGATGCCGACGGGTTCTCGCCTCGTTACCCGCCCGCGAACCGAGGGTTACCGGCAGGTAAGTCGTCGCTCCAGGATGGGGCCGAGTCGGCCGAGATCCGCTTGGTTCCACCGTTGAAAGTTTTCGGGGGAGTTGGTGACAGGTCACAAAGAATCGGGGGCGTCATACGCCGCCATAGCCGCCTGCACCCGTGCCAGATCTGCTGGCCGGGTCGCGTCGAGGCCCGTCAGAGCAGTGATCCGCCGCAGCCGGTAGTCCAGGGTGTTGGGATGGACGCTCAGCCGCTCCGCAGCGCCGCGCCGGTCCATGCCGCTGGACAGATAGGCCCTGAGCGTCGCCAGCAGGTCGGGCTTCCCGGCCAGCGGTGCGAGCAGCGAGGAGAGCTGTGCCAGTGCGGGCCCGGGACGGGTCAGCTGGTACTCCAGCACCACGTCCGTCAGCCGGTACGGTCCCGGTGGGCGGCCCACGGCCTGGGCGACCTTGCGGACGTCGTCGGCCAGCCGTGCCCCGTTGCGCACACCGTCCGGTGCCGCGATCACGATCCCCGCGGTGATCGTCGCACCCGACACCCGCATCATGTGCCCGAGGACGCCGTCCACCCACTCCGCCATGGCCTCCGGTACGTCACCGGCCAACCCGGCCGCGCCCTCGCCGGTCGGCTCGCCCGGAACCGGCAGCAGGGCCAAACCACCGTCCACGGACAGCGCCGACAGCACCACTCCGCTCACGTGCCGCTCCAGCTCCATCCGCAGCCGCCGCAGTTTGCGACGCCCGGCGATCACCGGGTCCACGCCGGGCGTCCGCTCGTCCGGATGCGCGTCGACGGCCAGGCTCAGCACGAGGAACCGCGCCGGCAGAGCGATACCGGCCCGGTCGGCCGCTTCCCGCGCGGGTGAGCCGGCCAGCAGCGCTTCCAGCAGCGCCTGCTGGGCGAAGTGCTCGACACCGAACGCCGCCTGCCGCTCCTGGAAATAACCTCCCACGCCGGCCGCCGTGACGCGCTGCAGGTACTGCATCAGCACCCGGTTCAGCGCGAGGACGTCCTGTACGTCCTGCGGCCTCACCGACGGCGCCAACGTGTCGATCACCACCTGCGCGCCCAGGTGGTAGGCACTGATCACCGAGTCGAGCATCAGCCCCTCCTCGGCACGGTGAGCCGCCGCCTCCCGGATGACGGCGAGCCGCTCACGCCCCGGCAGCTCCCCGGTGCGCAGCACCTCGGCGAAGCCGTGAATGCTTTGGTACGCCACCCTCATGGTCTCGTTGCGCAGCTCCTCCGAAGGCAGCGCGCCGTACGCGGGCAGCTGGCCCACGAGCTCGTCCACCACACGCCTGGCGAGGTCACGGGCGTTTGCCGAGAGCTGCCGGTGCACCGGTACTCCGCCGAAAGAGATGTCCGCGAGGTGAGGATCGGTCACACGACGACTGTCGCAGACGGCGATTGTGGGGTGGCGGATTTGAGGTGATGGTCACAGTGGCGGAGACCAAGGTTCAGCGGTCGGTTGCTCCGGAGACCTCGGTTGGGGCGAGGAGCCGTCGGCGGAAGAGGTCGAGGACCTTGCGGGTGGGTTGGCCGGGTTCGTCGATGAGGTGCTGGGCCAGGACCGGGTGCAAGGGAATCAGGCCGTCCGGGTTTGCCGTGCTGTCGTCGAGTCGCGCACCAAGCGCTACGACGCGAACGGCAAGGTCAGAGGTGGTACGGGCGGTGTCTGCCACCTGTACCGGCCCGGCGGGGCGACCCCCGCCCAGCGCCGCGCCCTCGCGGCCGTCGGCGTCCGCTGACGCGTCCGCACGGCGGGCGCGCCGCGAGCCGGGGCGTGACCAACGTCTCGCCCCACGGGAGGTTTGCCGCTGGCACTGTGGAGGGGCACGGGGACAGCCCCGGCCCCGGCCACAGCCGTACGACGACAGCGAGATGCCCATGACCGCCAACGCCGCCGCCGCTCCGCTCCTCCGCGCCCGTACCGGAGGCCCGAAGGACGACGGACCCGAGCTGCTCGAGCACGTCCTCGGCTGGGTCCTCGTCGTGCTCGTCGCCATGCTCGTCACCCGCGCCGGTCTCCTCTGACCCGCCGCCCGGCCCCGGCGGCCCCGGTGGTCCCGTCCGGCACGCGTGCACCCGCCGGGCACGCGTGGGCCCCGCCGGGCACGCGTGCACGGTGTCCGGCTCGCGTGACCGTCCGGTGCCCGTGGCCACCGTCCGGAGCTGCGTGAGCCCTCCCGCCGCTCTCCGCGCCGGCTCGCTCGCGCGGCCGGCGCGGATGTGAACGAGCGTTATCGAAGGGTGTCTTTCCGCTGGTGACGGGAGGCACCCGATCGGGCATACTCGACCCGCCACAGCCGCTGAACTGCCGTTTCCGTGATCCGGAAGGGCAGCATCGGCGCTGCAGTGAGTTCCGGCGGCGCCGCCCACACCCGTTCGCGCGCCCGCCGCAGCGCCCGACAGGGAGGAGAGCGCCGCAATGCCCGACCGCGCCCCGCAGCCGGTGGACCGCCAGCTGCCCACGGAGGAGTCCAGGGAGCTGATGGCCCTGGTACGCGACATCGCCCAGAGGGAGATCGCCCCCCGTGCGGCCGAGGAGGAGGAAGCCGGGCACTTCCCGCGCGAGGTCTTCTCCCTCCTCTCCGAGGCCGGCCTGCTCGGCCTGCCCTACGACTCCGCCCACGGCGGCGGCGACCAGCCCTACGAGGTGTACCTCCAGGTCCTGGAGGAGCTGGCGGCCGCCCGCCTCACCGTCGGCCTGGGCGCCAGCGTCCACACGCTCGCCTGCCACGGCCTCGCCGGCTTCGGCACGAAGGAGCAGCGGACCGAGCACCTGCCGGCGATGCTCGGCGGCGGCCTCCTCGGCGGCTACTGCCTGTCCGAGCCGGCCTCCGGCTCCGACGCCGCCTCCCTGCGCACCAAGGCCGTCCGCGACGGCGACGACTGGGTCATCACGGGCACCAAGGCGTGGATCACCCACGGCGGCATCGCCGACTTCTACACGGTGATGGCCCGCACCGGCGTCGAGGGCCCGCGCGGCATCACCGCGTTCCTCGTGCCCGGCGACGCCGAGGGGCTCACGGCCGCGGCGCCCGAGAAGAAGATGGGCATGAAGGGCTCACCCACCGCCCAGCTCCACTTCGACGGCGTACGCGTCCCCGACGCCCGCCGCATCGGCGACGAGGGCCAGGGCTTCGCGATCGCCCTGTCGGCGCTGGACGGCGGGCGCCTGGGCATCGCGGCCTGCGCCGTCGGCGTCGCCCAGGCGGCCCTCGACGCGGCCGTCGCGTACGCGGGGGAGCGGCGTCAGTTCGGCCGTCCCATCGCCGACTTCCAGGGTCTGCGCTTCATGCTCGCGGACATGGCCACGCAGATCGAGGCGGGCCGCTCCCTCTACCTGGCGGCGGCCCGGCTGCGCGACGCGGGCCGGCCCTTCTCCCGGCAGGCCGCGATGGCCAAGCTGTTCTGCACGGACGCGGCGATGAGGGTCACCACCGACGCCGTCCAGGTGCTCGGCGGGTACGGCTACACGGCGGACTTCCCCGCCGAGCGCTACATGCGCGAGGCCAAGGTGCTCCAGATCGTCGAGGGCACCAACCAGATCCAGCGCATCGTCATCGCCCGCCACCTCGCGGGCCCCGAGAGCCGCTGACACCGAGAGCCGCCGACGCCGCCGTGAGCCGGTCACCCCGGCCACGGCGGCCCGGCCACGGCGGCCCGGCCACGGCGGCCCGGCCACGGCGGCCTGGCCACGGCGGCCCGGCCACGGCGGCCCGGTCGCAGTGGCCCGACGGCGTGCGGTCCGGCCTGCGCGGCGTACGGCCCGGCCCGCCCGCGGGCCCGGCGGCGACGGCACAGCGAAGCGCCCCGGTCGCGCGCGTGCGCACCGGGGCGGAGGGCCGGCCGGACGGCCGGGTGTCAGGCGGCGCGGCCCAGCCGCGGCGCGGCGTCGCGCAGGCGCGGGAGCCGCACCTTGATCGGACGGGACCCCGGCCCGCCCACGTGCGAGAACGGCTGGGTGCGCCAGTCGATCCCCTGAGGCAGCGTCAGCAGGACGCCCATCTCCCCCTCCTGGGACTCCGGCCCCTCCTCGTCGACCGGGCGGGCGTCGTCCACCGGGCGGCCGGCGCCGGAGCACACCGACAGGACGAACGGGTTCCACGGCGTCGGGCACAGCGCGTGCTCCGGCAGGAACTCCTCGTCCGCGAGCAGGGCGATGGGCTGCGCGCAGTCCGGGCAGACCACCCGGAACATCTCGAACATGTCGTAGGCGTCGGGCTCGTCGGCCTCGACCGATTCAACGGGCTCCCGCATGGAGAATCTCCCCCTCAGGTGGGCCGACCAGGCAATGCGGCCCCGACCACCCCAAGCAATTCCCTGCGAGACCCTCGGATAACCGTCCGGTTCCGAACGACCGCGACCATGGATGTGTGGCCTTGGTCACACCACCCCGGCGGGTGGCCGTCCGCCGGCCGGACGACTGTGCCGGAGGGGTGCCGGGGCAATAGGTTGACCGCATGGAGGAGCTGGATCGTCAGATCGTCGAGTTGCTCGTCAAGGACGGGCGCATGAGCTACACCGACCTGGGCAAGGCCACGGGCCTGTCCACCTCGGCGGTGCATCAGCGTGTCCGCCGCCTCGAACAGCGTGGCGTCATCCGCGGCTACGCCGCCGTCGTCGACCCCGAGGCGGTCGGCCTGCCGCTGACCGCGTTCATCTCGGTGAAACCCTTCGACCCCAGCGCCCCGGACGACATCGCGGACCGCCTCGCCGACATCGCCGAGATCGAGGCGTGCCACAGCGTGGCCGGCGAGGAGAACTACATCCTCAAGGTCAGGGTGGCGACCCCGCTGGAGCTGGAGCACCTCCTCACCAGGATCCGCTCGCAGTCCGGCGTCTCCACCCGCACCACGGTCGTCCTCTCCACCCCGTACGAGTCGAGGCCCCCGCGCGTCTGACCCCGTTCCGCGTCCGTCCCTGTTCGCCTCTGGCCCGTTCCGCCGCGGAGGTCCCGCGTCGGCCCGCGCCCCGCGAAACCGCGGGGCGCGACCCCGTACGGGACCGGCGCCATGCCCCGCCCGCGCGGCTCCAGCCCGGTGACCGGCGTCTCCCCCCCCGCGTCGGCCGACTCGACCGAGCCAGGCCGGGCCGCCGCCCCCATGCCGCATACACCGCGCGTACGCGCCCGCCCACGGACGCGCCCCCGTACGCGCGCCCACGCGCCCACGCGCCCACGCGCGTGCGGGCGTGCGGGCGTGCGCGCGAGCTGCGCGGGCCGGTCGGCAGGGCCCCGCCGCCCCCGGCAGGGTGGGGGCCGCGGTGCTGTCTACGCTGGTCACCATGACCGAGCGCGCACACGACCCCCAGGCCCTCGACCCCGACCGGGCCGGGGAGCCCCCCACCCTGCTGCTGCGCGGCGGGGAGGTCCACAGCCCCGCCGACCCCTTCGCCACCGCGATGGTGGTCGAGCGCGGCCACGTCGCCTGGGTCGGCTCCGAGGGAGCGGCCGACGCCTTCGCCTCCGGTGTCGACGAGGTGGTCGACCTCGAAGGCGCCCTGGTCACCCCGGCGTTCACCGACGCGCATGTGCACACCACCGCGACCGGGCTCGCCCTGACCGGCCTCGACCTGTCCGGCGCCCGCACCCTCGGCGAGGCGCTCGGTCTCGTACGGCGGTTCGCGGCCGCCCGGCCGGGCGACAAGGTCCTGCTGGGGCACGGCTGGGACGCGGCGCGCTGGCCCGAGCGGCGTCCCCCGTCCCGCGCGGAACTGGACGAGGCGACCGGGGGACGCCCCCTGTACCTCCCGCGCGTCGACGTGCACTCCGCCGTCGTCACCACCGCCCTGCTCGACCTCGTGCCCGGCGTCACCGCCCTCGACGGCCACCACCCCGACGCGCCCCTCACCGGTGCGGCCCACCACGCCGTACGGGCCGCCGCGCACGGGGCGATCACGCCCGCCCAGCGCGCCGAGGCGCAGCGCGCCGCGCTGCGGCACGCCGCCTCCCTCGGCATCGGCACGGTCCACGAGTGCGGCGGCCCCGAGATCTCCGACGAGGAGGACTTCACCGCCCTGCTGAGGCTGGCGCGCGAGGAGCCGCTGCCCCGTGTCGTCGGCTACTGGGCGCAGGCCGTCGCCGGCCCCGCGGACGTCCGGCGGATCCGCGAGCTGGGCGCGCACGGCGCCGCAGGCGACCTCTTCGCCGACGGTTCGCTCGGCTCCCACACGGCCTGCCTCCACGAGCCCTACGCCGACGCCGCGCACACGGGCACGGCCCACCTCGACGCGGCCGCCGTCGCCGCCCACGTGGCCGCCTGCACCGAGGCCGGGCTCCAGGCCGGCTTCCACGCCATCGGCGACGCGGCGGTGACCGCCGTCGTGGACGGCGTCCGGGCCGCCGCCGAGAAGACCGGCCTGCACCGCGTCCGCGCCGCCCGGCACCGCGTCGAGCACGCCGAGATGCTCACCCCCGAGACGATCGCCGCCTTCGCCGAACTGGGCCTCACCGCCTCCGTGCAGCCCGCCTTCGACGCCGCCTGGGGCGGTGACGACGGCATGTACGCCGAGCGGCTCGGCGTCGAGCGGGCCCGCACCCTCAATCCGTACGCGGCGCTGCTGCGCGCCGGCGTGCCGCTCGCCTTCGGCTCCGACAGCCCGGTCACCCCCCTCGACCCGTGGGGGACCGTCCGCGCCGCCGCGTTCCACCGGACGCCCGCGCACCGCGTCTCCGTCCGGGCCGCCTTCACCGCCCACACGCGCGGCGGCTGGCGGGCCGTCGGCCGGGACGACGCGGGGGTCCTCGTGCCCGGCGCGCCCGCCGACTACGCCGTCTGGCGCGCCGGCGAGCTGGTCGTCCAGGCTCCCGACGACCGGGTGGCCCGCTGGTCCACCGACCCCCGCTCCGGCACGCCCGGCCTGCCCGACCTCACGCCGGGCGGCCCGCTGCCGGTGTGCCTGCGCACGGTGGTCGGCGGCCGGACGGTGTTCGTACGACCGAACGAGTGAGATGGGCGGGGCGCGGCCGGCGGGCGGCGCGCCGGGCGTTCCGTCACTACCTGCGGATCTTCGTCTCTGACCTGGGCGTTCATCCGAACACCGCAGGTCGCGCGGGTGTTGACAGGCAGCGGTGAGCGGCCGGTAGGTTCGGCGGGTCCACCACGGACGTCCGACCGGCCGAGCAGAGCCTCGACCCGGCCGCGGAGCGCCGCTGGATCGCGGGGTGGTGTGCCGCACCGGCGCACCACCGCAGGGAGCCAGGTTCAGTACCAGCGCCACGCGGCGGGCGGGGCCCCGGCCGGGCGTCCCCCGGCTCGCGGGAGCCGGGGCGGGGTGAGACCCGGTGGGGCCCGGACGTTCAGTAGACAACGGCTCTCGGACGACCCGCAGCCAGCGGGCCCCAAGGTCGGCCCGAAGGACGCCGGGCCCCCGTGCGGGCCGTACGCGCCCCGCCCCCCGCTCCGTCCCGTCCTCCGGGCCCCCGTCCTCCGGGCCCCGTCCCCCCGCGCTCCGACGCGGCCTTCGCCCGTGCGGCCGGCTCGCTATGGTGGGCACTCGCGCTTACACATAAGGGGCAGCAGTGAAAGACGACGGTCAGAGTCAGCGGCGGTACGGACCGCTGGGCAGTGCCTTGGTGATCATTCCGACCTACAACGAGGCGGAGAACATCGGGCCGATCGTCTCCCGGGTACGCAAAGCCGTACCGGACGCGCACATCCTCGTCGCCGACGACAACAGCCCGGACGGCACCGGCGGGATCGCCGACGAGCTGTCCGCCCGCGACCCGCACGTCCACGTGCTGCACCGCAAGGGCAAGGAGGGCCTCGGCGCGGCGTACCTGGCGGGCTTCCGCTGGGGCATGGAGCGCGGCTACGGAGTCCTGGTGGAGATGGACGCCGACGGCTCCCACCGGCCGGAGGAGCTGCCCCGGCTCCTCACCGCGCTGAAGGGCGCCGACCTCGTCCTGGGCTCCCGCTGGATCCCCGGCGGCCGGATCGTGAACTGGCCGAAGTCGCGCGAGTACCTGTCGCGGGGCGCCAGCGTCTACTCGCGGCTGATGCTGGGCGTGCCGATCCGCGACGTCACGGGCGGCTTCCGGGCGTTCCGCGCGGACACGCTGCGGGGCCTGGGGCTGGAGGACGTGGCCTCGCAGGGCTACTGCTTCCAGATCGACCTCGCGCGCCGGGCGGTCGCTGCCGGGTTCCACGTGGTGGAGGTGCCCATCACGTTCGTGGAGCGCGAGCACGGCGACTCCAAGATGAGCCGGGACATCGTCGTCGAGGCGCTGTGGCGGGTCACCTCCTGGGGCGTGACCTCCCGCGCCGGCCGGCTGGCGGGCCGCGAGCCGCTGCCGGGGGGCGGTTCGCCGGCCGACCGCGGTGCGCGGGAGAGCCGGGAGGCCGGCCACGGGGCCCTGGACGGCCGCGAGCGGCGCTGACCCCGCCGTCCGGGCGGACGACCACCCGGGCGCGGGGCCGGCCCCGTGCCCGCCGGGCACGGGCGCGTCCGGGAACGCCGGGCGCGGGTCCGGGCTTCCGGGCGCGGGACCGCCACCCGCGGGCGGGCGCGGTCCTGTGGGGCGGCCGGCGCCCGGGCTCCGGGAAGCGGCGGGACCCTTACGCGGTCTTGTCACGGGCCCAGGCACACTGGGGTGCATGACGACCGGTGCACCGCTGCCTCCGACCCGCGGGCGTTCGCGCGCCCGCACCCTCGTTCCCCTCGGCCTGGCCGCCTGGCTCGTGCTGGAGATCTGGCTGCTGACCCTGGTGGCGGACGCGTCGAGCGCCCTCGTCGTGCTCGCCCTGCTGGTGGGCGGCGGACTCCTCGGCGCGGCCGTGGTGAAGCGGGCGGGGCGCCGGGCCTTCACGACCCTCACGCAGACGCTCCAGCGGCAGCAGGCGGGCGGTGTCCCGGCGGCGCCCGGGAAGGGCGGGGACGGCAACGGCATGCTGATGCTCGGCGGCCTCCTGCTGATGCTGCCGGGCCTCGCCTCCGACGCGCTGGGCCTCCTGCTGCTCCTCCCGCCGGTCCGCACGGCGGCGGCGCGGTACGCGGAGCGGACCCTCGACCGGCGCATGGGCACGCTCCTGCGGCAGGCGCGCGTCCACCGGCCGGACGGCAAGGTCGTCCAGGGCGAGGTCATCCGCGACACCCCCGAGGACCCGGCGGGTCCCCGCGGCCCGCGCCCCCCGCTGACCCCCTGACCCCGCCTCGGCCCGCGTTCGCCGTCGGCCGCCGTCCCGCCCGGAGGCGGCCCCGGGCACGGACAGGGCGCGGCGGGCCGGTGCGTACGCCGTTGCCTCCGACCCGCTCATCCGGGCGGATCCGGCGCGGGACCGCCCTCGGAAGGACGAGTCCACTCGCTTCTTCGGCGAAGCGCTCGACCTCCGAGGGGCCCTCGCCGTGATCGCTTACCGGGGCGGTGTGGAGGACCTGCTTCACCGGACCGGCTCCCGGGCCCCCGCCCCGTCCTGGAGTCCGTCCTCGTCGACACGACGCACGCCCGGCACGGCCATCCCCCCGGGGCGGGCCCCGCATCCGGGCGTGCGAAAGCCGCGGGGCGGGTACGTCGATGCGTACCGCACCCCGCGGCTCTCGCGCGCGGGCCGGTGCTAGACCGTCACGCGGACTTCCTGCTGTCGCGCGGATGCACGGCGATGTTCATGGCGCCGGAGCGCAGGACCGCCAGCCGCTCGGCCAGCACCTCCTCCAGCTCCTCGCGGGTGCGCCGCTCCATCAGCATGTCCCAGTGCGTACGCGCGGGCTTCGCCTTCTTCTCCTCGGGGCCGTCGCCGTCCACCAGGAGCGCCTGGCTCCCGCAGACCTTGCACTCCCACTCCGGCGGGATCTCCGCCTCGACCGAGAAGGGCATCTCGAAGCGATGCCCCTTCTCGCATGCGTACTCCACCGCCTGGCGCGGGGCCAGATCGATGCCGCGGTCGGTCTCGTAGCTCGTCACCACGAGGCGCGTGCCGCGAAGAGCTCGCTCACTCATGAATCGTGCCTCCCGGGCTTGTCGCCCACAGGACAGGTGTCGCTGTCGTCGTCATCCGGTCAACGTCCGGTCGGCGGTGAAGATTCCCGTTGCGGGTCATGCGTCGCCCGTCGTGCCGCCCCTTTTGTACCCACCAGTGCCCGGTTTGTCACATCTGGCAGGAGATGTCACCCAGGGCTGTCGTATACTGCGCACGCAGTAACGGTCCGCCTGGCAGGCCAAAGGCGTACACTACCGCCCTTTCGGTCCGCCGTCTAAACGGGACCGCCATGCGATCAGATCCGCTCGGGCACCGGGTTGCCCGCCGCCGCGACCGCGCGCCGCACCGGCACGCGCGCCAGCAGCACGAACCCGACGGCGAAGAACAGCACCAGCGAGATGATCGCCTCACGGTAGCTGCCGGTCAGCTGGTAGGCGAGTCCGAAGACCAGCGGCCCCAGCCAGCTCAGGCCCCGGTCGCTCATCTCGTACGCCGAGAAGTACTCGGCCTCCTTGCCCCGCGGGACCAGGTGCGAGAAGAGCGAGCGCGACAGCGCCTGGCTCCCGCCCAGGACCAGGCCGATCGCCGCCGCCAGCGCGTAGAACCAGACCGGAGCCCCGGCCGGCAGGAAGTACGCGGCGGCCAGGATCGCCGTCCACACGGCCAGCGACCCGAGGATCGTCCGCTTCGCCCCGTACGAGCGGGCCAGCCGCCCCATCCCCAGCGCCCCCGCCACCGCCAGGACCTGCACCAGCAGCACCGCGGTGATCAGCGTCGTCTGCTCCAGGCCCAGCTCCTCCGAGCCGTACACGGACGCCTGGCTGATCACGGTCTGCACGCCGTCGTTGTAGATCAGGTACGCCAGGAGGAACGCCAGCGTCAGCGGGTGGCGCCGCATGTCCCGCAGCGTCGCCCTGAGCTGCCGCCATCCCGACCCGACCGCGCCCGCCCCGTCCCGCGCGACCCGCCGGTCCCGCAGCCGCCGCAGCGGCACCAGCGTGAAGGCGCCCCACCACAGGCCGGCCGACGCCAGGCAGATCCGCACCGCCTCCGACTCCGTCAGCCCCAGCGACGCGTGCCCCGTGTACAGCGCCAGGTTCAGCAGCAGCACCAGGGCGCCGGAGGCGTAGCCGAAGGCCCAGCCGCGCGACGACACCGCGTCCCGCTCGTCCGGCTCGGCGATCTGCGGCAGGTACGCGTTGTAGAGGGCCATCGACACGGCGAGCGACGCGTTGGCGAGGACCAGCAGCAGCGCGCCCAGCAGGTACCGGTCGCCGTCCAGGAAGAACATGCCCGCCGTCGCGCCCGCCCCGACGTACGCGGCGGCCGCCAGCAGCGGCTTCTTGCGCCCCGTACGGTCGGCGGCCGCCCCCGCCAGCGGCATCACCAGCACCGCGAGGACGATCGACAGGGAGACGGAGTACGCGAAGACCGACCCCGCCCGCACGGGTATGCCCAGCGGGTGCACGAAGCCGTCCGCGTCCGCCGCCGCCTTGGCCACCGACGTCAGGTACGGCCCCAGGAACACCGTCAGGACGCTGGTGGAGTACACCGAGCACGCGAAGTCGTAGAAGTACCAGCCCCGCTGTTCACGCCTGCGGTCGGGCGGCGGTGGCGGCGCGGCGGTGTCCTCGCCGCGGTCGGCGGTCTCGGCGGTCACACGCGCCCCCTCGTTCGTCCCGGCCCCGGCCGGCGCCGGGTCACCCCCACGCCCCCCGGCCCGTGAGCACCGTGCGCAGCGTCTCCAGATGATCGGTCATGATGCCATCGACGCCAAGGTCCAGGAGGGCCTCCATCCGCGCCGGGTCGTTGACCGTCCAGACGTGCACCTGGAGCCCGCGCGCGTGGGCCTCGCGGACGAAGCGCCGGTCCACCACCCGGACGCCCCCCTGCGCCTCGGGCACCTGCGCGGCCACGGCGCCCGCGCGCAGCGCCGCCGGTATCCCGTACGAGCGCAGCCGCAGCCCCACCACGCCGCGCACCCCGAAGGACGTGGCCAGCCGCTCGCCGGCCGCGCGGCGCGCCCTGGCCACCCGGCCCTCGTTGAACGAGCCGACGCACACCCGGTCCCAGGCGTTCGCCCGGCGGACCAGGGACACCAGGGGTTCGAGCGCCGACTCGGCCTTCAGGTCGACGTTCCACCGGGCGTCGGGGAACTCCTCCAGCAGTTCCTCGAAGAGCGGCAGCGGCTCGCGGCCCGCCACCCTTGCCCGCCGCACCGCGCTCCACGGCAGGCGCGCGATGCGCCCGCGCGCGTCGGTCACCCGGTCCAGGGTCGGGTCGTGGAAGGCGACGAGCCTGCCGTCCGCCGTGGTGTGCACGTCGGTCTCGAAGTAGCGGTAGCCGGCGTCCGCGGCCCGCCGGAACGCGGCGGCGGTGTTCTCCAGCCCGTCCGCCGCGCCGCCCCGGTGGGCGAAGGGGATGGGGGAGGGATGGTCCAGGTACGGGTGGCGCGGACGCGGGAGGGGACGGGGGCGGGGGCGCGGGGTGGGGTCCGGAAGGCGGGTCACCGCGGAAGTATCACCCGATCCGGTGACTTCCGGGTGGCGGTGGTGTTGCGGGGGGTCCGGCCCTAGGTGGCGGGGGTGCCGCCGGGCACCGCGTCCGGGAGGGCGCCGCCGGCGGCCGGGGCGGGGGCGGGCCCTGGGGTGGGGGTGGGTTCCGGGGCGGAGGAGGCGTCCGGGGCGGGGGCCGCGTCGGCGGGGGGTTCCCCGGGGATCGCGCACAGCCGCAGTGCCAGCTGGGCGAGCGGTCCGATGGCCAGGGCGTACACGATCGTGCCGATCCCGAGGGAGCCGCCGAGGAGGAAGCCGGTCGCGACGACGACCAGCTCCAGCAGGGTGCGGATCAGGCGGATCGAGCGCCCGGTCACCCGGTGCAGCCCCGTCATGAGGCCGTCGCGCGGACCGGGGCCGAAGCGCGCGGCGATGTAGAGGCCGGTCGCCAGGCCGTTGAGGACGACTCCGGCGATCATGAGGGCGACGCGCGCCGCCGGGTTCCCGGCGTCCGGCACCACGGCGAGGGTGGCGTCCATGGCCGCGCCGATCAGCAGGACGTTCGCGACGGTGCCGAGGCCCGGCTTCTGGCGCAGCGGGATCCACAGCAGCAGGACCACGCCGCCCATGATCGTCACGACGGTGCCGATCGACAGGCCGGTGAGCTTCGACAGGCCCTGGTGGAGGACGTTCCACGGCTCCAGGCCGAGGCCGCTGCGGACCAGCAGCGCCGAACTGGCGCCGTACAGCAGCAGGCCGGCGACGAGCTGGGAGAGCCGGCGCGGTATGCGCCGGGACGCCCGGCCGCGGCGGGGCCGGGACGCCCGGCCCCGGCCGGAGCGGGGAGCCCGCCCGGCGGGAGCGGCGGCCTGGGAGGCGGCGGCCTGGGACGACGATCGGGACAAGGCGACCCCCGGAGTGGTGGTGTGGTGGACTGGCCTGTGACACTCTCTTGGGTGCCAATGGATGTCATCCATGGCCAATCCGAGGAAGGTGGACTGAAGTCATGGCCCAGTGGACTTCGGCGGTGGGGCCCGCCCAGCTCGCCCGCCAGCTGACCGCCCAGCAGCCCCGGCCCGCCGGCCCCGGTACGCGCCGGCCCGCCGCGTACCGCGCGCTGGCGGACGGGATCCGCCTCCTCGTCCTGGAGGGCCGCGTGCCCGTCGCCGCCCGGCTGCCCGCCGAGCGCGAGCTGGCCCTCGCGCTCTCGGTGAGCCGCACCACGGTCGCCGCTGCCTACGAGGCGCTGCGCGCGGAGGGCTTCCTGGAGTCCCGGCGCGGCGCCGGGAGCTGGACGACGGTGCCCGCCGGCAACCCGCTGCCCGCCCGCGGCCTCGAACCGCTGCCGCCCGAGTCGCTCGGCTCGATGATCGACCTCGGCTGCGCGGCGCTCCCCGCGCCCGAGCCGTGGCTGAGCCGCGGCTTCCAGGGCGCCCTGGAGGAACTGCCGCCCTACGCGCACACCCACGGCGACTACCCGGCGGGCCTGCCCGCGCTGCGGCGCACCCTCGCCGACCGGTACACCGCGCGCGGCATCCCCACGATGCCCGAGCAGATCATGGTGACGACCGGGGCGATGGGCGCCATCGACGCCATCTGCCACCTGTTCGCCGGGCGGGGCGAGCGGATCGCGGTGGAGTCCCCGTCGTACGCCAACATCCTCCAGCTCATGCGGGAGGCCGGGGCCCGGCTGGTGCCGGTCGCCATGGCGGAGGGGCTCACCGGCTGGGACCTGCCCCGCTGGCGGCAGGTGCTGCGGGACGCCGCGCCGCGGCTGGCGTACGTCGTGGCCGACTTCCACAACCCGACCGGCGCCCTCGCCGACGAGGAGCAGCGCCGCGCCCTGGTCGACGCGGCCCGGTCGGCGGGCACCGTCCTGGTGGTCGACGAGACCATGTCGGAGCTGTCCCTGGAGGACGGCGCCCGGATGCCGCGCCCCGTCTGCGCCTTCGACCCGGCGGGCAGCACGGTGCTGACGGTCGGATCGGCCAGCAAGGCGTTCTGGGCGGGCATGCGGATCGGCTGGGTGCGCGCCGCGCCGGACGTCATCCGCTCGCTCGTAGCCGCCCGCGCCTACGCCGACCTGGGTACGCCCGTCCTGGAGCAGCTGGCCGTCAACTGGCTGATGGGCGGCGACGGCTGGGAGGCGGCGGTCGCCCTGCGGCGCGCCCAGGCCCGCGAGAACCGGGACGCGCTGGTCGCGGCCGTCCGGCGCGAACTGCCGGGCTGGGAGTTCGAGGTGCCGCGCGGCGGGCTCACGCTGTGGGTGCGCACCGGCGGCCTGTCCGGCTCGCGGCTGGCGGAGGCGGGGGAGCGGGTCGGTGTGCGCGTCCCGTCGGGGCCCCGCTTCGGCGTGGACGGCGCCTTCGAGGGGTACGTGCGGCTGCCGTTCACCGTGGGCGGGGCGGTCGCCGACGAGGCTGCGGTCCGGCTGGCCGCCGCCGCCCGCATGGTCCGGTCGGGGGCGGCAGGCGGGCCGGTGGCGGAGGAGCCCCGGACGTTCGTCGCCTGACGGCGCGGGGCGGGGCGGGGCAGGACGTGGCGCGGTCCGCCGGGGCGGAGCCGTAGGGGGCGGGTGGGCGCGCCTGACGGGACGGGGCGGGGTGGTGCGGGGTGGTGCGGGGTGGTGCACCCGGTATCGCGGGGCGTGACGGGGCGGTGCCCGACGGGGCGCGGACGGGCGGGGCCGGGGCGCCTTCGGGGCGCCCCGAGGTGGGCGCCCCGCCGTGGACGCCCCGGAGGCGGCGCCGCCGGTCAGTTCGGCACGGGCGCCGTCCCGTCGGCGGGGCAGGCGGCCTCCGTCGCGGTGGCCGGGTCCGCCACGGGGGCGCCCTCCCGCACCAGCCGCTCCGGCAGCAGGTCCAGTACCGCCCGGCGGTGCGCCTCCGGGGCCGCCTCGTCGTACGGGTCGGGCGTGGCCGGGACCTGGACGCGCAGGACCTCGCCGGTGCCCAGGCGCGCGTATCCCCGGCCCGGCGGGACCTCGGGCGGCGCCGTCGTGCGGGGCGGCGCGCCCAGGACCGCGGCCAGCTGCCCGGCGGGGGCCGAGCCGAGCGCCACGCGCGCCCGGAGATGGGCCCGCACGCCCTCGCCCAGCGCGTCGACGGTGTCGAACTGCTCGGCCAGCACCACCGTCACGCACGCCGCCCTCCCGTGCCGCAGCGGCACCTGGAGCAGCTCGTGCGGGCCCGTGCGCCCCTCGGCGGCGGCCAGGTCGGCCAGGACCGTCGGCCGGTCCAGGAGGATCCACAGCGGCCTGCGCGTCTCCGGCGGCGCCGCCCCGCCCGCCCGCCGGGCCTCGTGGGCGGCGGCCAGGCGCCGCTCCGTCTCGTGCGCGGCCCACTCCAGGGCGTCCAGCGCGCCGGTCGGCCCGCACTCGACGCCCAGCACACCCGCGCGGCCCGCCAGGCAGGCGTACTCTCCCGTCCCGAACCCCTCCAGGACGAGCACCTCCGCGTCGTGGGCGAGGGCCTGGAGCGCCACGGATCGCAGCAGGGTGCTCACCCCGCCGCCGGGCTGGCCCACCACCATCAGGTGCGGCTCCGTCGAGCGCGGCCCCGTGCGCCACACCACGGCGGGGGCGTCCCGCACCGTGTCGCCGTCCCGGACCGGAACCGTCCGCCGCACGGCGTCGGCGTCCGTGAAGCCGAGCACCGTCTCCCCGGGCACCGTCACGAACCGCTGCGCGGCCACCGGCGGCGCGAGCGGCGGCGGCACGGTCATCAGCAGCCGGTTGCCCTCCTCGTCCCAGTCGAAGCGGTACTCGCGGCCCCGGCCCGACTTGGCGTGCAGCAGCCGCTCGATCCGGGCCCGCGCGGCCGGGTCGCCGTCCGGGAAGTACGCCGGGTACGCGACGCGGAGCCGGACCGGCCTGCCGTCCGCGTCGAACGTGTGGTCGCCGAAGGCGCGGGTCCAGTCGCCGCCGTGGGCGAAGAGCGGGTCGGGGTCGCCGGGCGCGGAGAAGTGCGGCACCAGCGCCTCGTACAGCACCCGCAGCCGTTCCTTGCCGGTCTCGTCGGGCCCCGGCCGGGGCGCGGGGCGCTCGCGTCCCTTCCACGCCGCCGCGCCCATCACCGACACGAGCGCCAGCAGCGGCCCGTACGGCAGCAGGACGACCCCCAGGACGCACGCGGCGGCCAGGAACAGCGTGGGACCGCGCCGCTCCTTGGGGGTGGCCGCCCAGCGGGCGCGCCCGGCCGCCGCAAGCTTCCGCAGCCCCCGCGAGACCGTGATCAGCGGGTGCAGGACGTCCGTGGCGCCGTCGGCGGCCGAGCGCGCGATCTCTCGGCTGCGGGCGATCGACGCGCTGCCGCTGCTCAGAATGCGGGGGAGTGGTCGCCGTGCCACGTCGTCTCCTGATCGTGATCGTGGAAGCCGCGGGGTCGCGGGGTCCGGGTTCGCGGGGCCGCGGGGGCCGCCGGTGCCTGGCGGCGTCAGAAGTTGATGCCGCCGAGGAGGCCGGCGAGGCTCTGCCCGCCCGCCGTGATGCTCGGAGCGATGGCGGTGCCCGCGAGGTAGAAGCCGAACAGCGCGCAGACGAGGGCGTGGGACGCCTTGAGCCCGTCCTTCTTGAAGAAGAGGAAGACGATGATGCCGAGCAGAACCACGCCTGAGATGGACAGGATCATGACGGTTTCTCCTGGTTGAGGGGACAGTCACCATGAGTCATTCCAAGCTCACGGCAAGGATCTATATGACAAAAGGTGCATTCGAGTGAATAAGCTCCCTTTTCACTTGGTCGGCGGACAGCGGACACCGACCGGGCGGGGCAGTACCCTGTCGGTTCACTCGTACGGCTGACCTCGCCGTACGCACGGCAACGGAGCGCGAACGGCAGGAAGGGCGACCCGATGAGCGAGACCCCGGACCCCGAGGTCGTCGACCTCGCGTCGAGGATCTTCGACCTCGCGCGGCGCGGCGACACCGACACCCTGGCCGCCTACGTGGACGCGGGAGCCCCCGCGAACCTCGGCAACGACAAGGGCGACACCCTCGTGATGCTCGCCGCCTACCACGGCCACGCCTCGACCGTGGCGGCCCTCCTCGCGCGCGGGGCCGACCCCGACGCCGTCAACGACCGCGGCCAGACCCCCCTGGCCGGTGCCGTCTTCAAGGGCGAGGACGCCGTCGTCCGCGCCCTGCTCGACGGCGGCGCCGATCCGGAGGCCGGCACTCCGTCAGCCCTGGACACGGCCCGCATGTTCGGGAGGACGGAGCTCCTGGAGCTCTTCGGGACGCGGTGAACGGCCTGGTAACGGGCGGCGAACCCCAGACGGACACCGTGCCGTAAATGTGGTCGCGGCGGCGAAAACGCTGGGTCATCATGACGACGGGCCCACAGGGGGCCACCGACGAGAAGGCAGAGGCAGAGGAAGATGGTCGACATTGAGCACAGGACGACGGGCGGTTTCCGATGGCACCGCGCGGCCTAGCGATCACCGGGCGGTCCCCGCACCCGGTCCTTCCGGGACACCCGACCGCGCCCGCCCAGTCGACAGCTTGATGTGAGGCGTTTTCCATGTTCGAACCCGTCATAGCGCCGAGCGGCACCCTGCTCGGCCTGCTGCAGAGGGGCAGGGGCGACGGCACGCTGCACGCGCTGGCCGCGCCACGCGCCGAGGCACTGGCCGCCCTCGACCACTGCGTCCTCCACGACCCCCGCCGGGACTGGCAGGTCGAGAACCGCTCCCTCTACTACGCGCGCCTCTACCTGGACCTGCACGGCGGCCTCGACGCCGTCGAGGGCCACCTCTTCGGCGCGGACGACCACCTGGACACCGAGGAGTGCCGGACCGGGCTCGCGCTGTCCGTCCTCGGACACCTCGCCTCGTACGGCCGCCGCGACGCGCTGCTGCTGCTGCGCCGCTATGCTGCGACCGGCAGCAACTGGGCATGGGCCCTCGACGAACTGGCCCTGCGCGACGACGACGCCGCGCTGCGCGGCCTCGCCGACGCCGTCCTGGCCCGCTTCCCGGCGGACCCGGAGGGCGACGCCGCGCTGGCCGCCGCCGTGCGCGACGCGTTCGAGCCGCGCCCCTGGCGGCTGTGGGGCGAGGACCCGCGCGACGCCGTGGGCGGCCGGGTGCGCGCCGCTCGCGAGCAGGGCTCCTTCGACCGCTGGCAGCGGCAGATGCGGCCGGCGGGGCCGCGGCCGGGGTGGAGCGTGCAGGCCGTCTTCGACTGGGCCCAGCAGGGGCTGGAGCGCGGCAGCGTCCTGCACGTGCCGGCCGCCCGGTGCCTCACCGCCGTCGCCGGGCCGGACGACCGCGAGCTGATCCTGGAGGCCGCCCGCACCGGCTCGGACGGTGCCCGCTGCGCTGCCCTGCACTACCTGGCGGAGGGGCGCGACCCCGCCGTCCTCGACCTGATCGAGGCGGCCGCGAGCAGTCCGTCCGCCACCGTCGCCGAGGCGGCCGTCGCCGCCTTCGAGCGCATGTGCGGCGACGCGGCCGTCGACCGCGCCCGGGGCTGGGTGCACCGGCCGGACGCGCTCGGCACCTCCGCCGGCGGGGTCCTGGCCTCGCGCGGCGCCGCGCAGGACGCCCCGCTGGTCCTCGGGGCGCTGCGGCAGGCGGTGCGGACGGACGGCCCGGACGCGCGGTCGCTGTACCCGCTCGTCGACGGCGCCGGCCGGCTCGGCATCGCCTGCGCCGCCCCCGTGCTGCGGCACGTCTACCGCGAGACCGCCTCCTCGGAGCTGCGGGGCCGCACGGCGCGCGCCCTCGCCGCGACCGACCCGACCTTCCCGACGGGCTTCGCCGTCGAGTGCCTCTGGGACTGCGAGGAGACGACGCGGGAGATCGCCGCCCGGCACGCCGAGACCGGGGACGTACGGGTCGCCGACCGGCTGCGCAGGCTCGCGGCCGACCCGGTGGAGGAGGACGAGGTGCAGACCGCCGTGCGCAGCCGGATGGGCCCCGACAGCCCGTCCACCTGACCCGCCGGGCGGGGTCCGGCCCCGCCGCACCGCCCGGCGGCCGGGTCCGCGGGCTCGGCTGCCCCCCCCCCCCCCGCCGGAGCCCGGCCCCGCCCGCCCCGCCGCACCGCCCGACGGCCGGCTCCCCGGCCGGGGCCCGTCCCCCGCCCCACCACGCCGACGGCCGGGTCCGCGGGCGCGGCTGCCCCGACGGCCGGGTCCCCGGCCCGGCCCCGACCGCCTTGGCTCGGCCCCGGCCGATCGCCGGGCCAATGGTCCGGCTCGGCTCGGTCCGGCTCGGTCCGGCTCGGTCCGGCTCGGCTCGGCCCGAGCTCGGCCCGGCTCGGCCCGGAACGGTTCAAAGGAGGCCGGTGCCGCACCGGCGTCCGGCGCGCAGGCCGCCGGGCGGCCGGGCCGCCGGGCGGCCGGGCTTCGCTCGGCTCCGGCGCTCACCGGGCCGGAGCCGCCCCGCCTCGGCGGACCGGCGGCCGTCCGATCGGCTCAGGCCCGACCGGCCCGGCCCCCGCCCCTCCCTGCGGTACCGGCCGTCCATGCTCACCCCACCCGCACGAACCGCACCCGCGTCCCCGGTGCCGCCTGCGCCGCCACCGCCAGGTCCGCCTCGCGGACCACGCCCACCACCGGGTACCCGCCGGTCGTCGGGTGGTCCGCCAGGAAGACCACCGGCCGTCCGTCGGGCGGCACCTGCACCGCCCCCAGCACCATGCCCTCACTGGGCAGCTCGCCCGCACGGGCCCGCTCCAGCGGCGGCCCCTCCAGCCGCAGCCCCACCCGGTTGGACGCCGACGACACCCGGTACGCCCCCGTGCCGAACGTCCGCAGCGCCCCGGCGGTGAACCAGTCGTCCCGCGGCCCCAGCCGCACCCGCAGCACGACCTCCTCGGGCACGCCCCGCCACGGCGCCACCTCGTACCGGGCGGTGCCCGGCGGCGGCGCCGCCCCGAGCGGCAGCACCATGCCGTCCGCGAGCGGCGCGGGCCCCAGCCCGGACAGCAGGTCCGTGGAGCGGCTGCCCAGCACCGGGCCCGCTGCCACACCGCCCGCGAACGCCACGTACGAGCGGACGCCCCGCTCCGCCCCGCCCACCTCCAGCACGGCGCCCGCCTCGACCCGCACCGCCGCGCCCCACGCCACGGGCCGCCCGTCCACGGAAACCCGGCACGGCGCCCCGCCCACCGCCACCGTCACCGCGCACCGCGGCCGCACCGCGCATCCGGCGAGCGTCGTCTCCAGCACGGCCGCCTCCACGCCGTTGCCGACCAGCCGGTTGGCCAGCGCGGCCGCGTCCGGGTCGAGCGCCCCCGACCGGGGCACCCCCATGTGCGCGTGCCCGGACCGGCCCCGGTCCTGCACCGTGGTCAGCGCCCCGGCCCGTACGACGACGAACGCCCGGTCCGTCACACCCCCTCCTCGGTGAACCGCACCCGCAGGCCCGGCGACAGCAGCGCCGCCGGCTCCCGCGCCGGGTCCCACAGGACGGCGCGGGTCGTCCCGATGAGCTGCCACCCGCCGGGCGAAGCCCGCGGGTACACGCCCGTGTAAGGCCCGGCCAGGGCGACGGAACCCGCGGGCACGGCCGT
Source organism: Streptomyces fradiae ATCC 10745 = DSM 40063 (assembly GCF_008704425.1). Classification (NCBI taxonomy): domain Bacteria; kingdom Bacillati; phylum Actinomycetota; class Actinomycetes; order Kitasatosporales; family Streptomycetaceae; genus Streptomyces; species Streptomyces fradiae. The sequence continues at coordinate 818,565 of NZ_CP023696.1, read as the reverse complement.
CCGCGGTGCGGCCCTGCGCGGCACGGCGAACCGCTCCGGCAGGCCGGTCAGGTACCCGAAGCCCGGCGCGAACCCGCAGAAGCCCACCCGGTACTCGATCGCCGCGTGGACCCGGCCGACCTCCGCGGGGGCCACGCCCCACAGCGCCGCGACCTCGTCCAGGTCCGGGCCGTCGTACCGGACCGGGACCTCCACCAACGGGCCCTCCCGGGCGTCCAGCGGCGGGGCCGCCCAGCCCGCCACCCGGGCCGCGAGCCGCGCCGGGTCGGTCACCCCGTCGAGCAGCACCGTCCGCTCGGCCGGAACGATCTCCCGTATGCGCGGCAGCGCGCCCGCGGCGCGCCTGCGCAGCAGCTCGGCGTGGAACGCCCGCGCCTCCTCACCGCGCTCGAACTCCAGCAGCAGCGCCCGCTCGCCCACCTCCAGGGCCCTCATGTGAACGCCTCCACCCGCACGCCCGCCTCCTCCAGCCGGGCCCGCACCCGGCGGGCCAGCTCCACCGACCCCGGGGTGTCCCCGTGCAGGCACAGCGAGGCGGCCCGCACGGACAGCGTCCGCCCGCAGTGGGAGGTCACCGTCCTGGAGCGGGCCATGGCCAGGGACCGTTCCACGACCGTGTCCGGGTCGTGGATGACCGCGCTCTCCCGCCCCCGCGGCACGAGTGTGCCGTCCGCCGTGTACGCGCGATCCGCGAAGGCCTCCGCCACGACCGGCAGCCCGGCCTCCACGGCGCACGCGTGCAGGCGCGACCCCGGCAGTCCGAGCACGGGCAGCGGCCCGCCGGCCAGCAGCACCCCCTCCACCACGGCGCGCGCCTGCTCCTCGTCGCCGACGACCCGGTTGTACAGGGCGCCGTGCGGCTTCACGTACGCCACCCGGGCCCCGGCGGCCCGCGCGAACACCTCCAGAGCGCCGATCTGGTACGCCACCTCGGCCGCGAGCTCGTCCGCCGGGACGTCCATGGCGCGCCGCCCGAAGCCCGCCAGGTCCCGGTAGGAGACCTGGGCTCCGATGCGGACGTCCTGCTCCACGGCGAGGGCGCACACCCGACGCATGGTGACCGCGTCCCCCGCGTGGAAGCCGCACGCCACGTTGGCGCTGGTGATGACGGACAGCAGCCGCTCGTCGTCGGTCAGCGTCCAGCGGCCGAAGCCCTCACCGAGGTCGGCGTTCAGATCGATCGACACCCCGGTCACGTCCGTCGTCTCCTCCGATGCCACCCGCTCCGGCCCGCCGCCGGAGCCGGCCCCGTCACTCCCGCCGTTCACCACAGCTCCCGTCCACGTGTCTCCGGCAGCCCGAGGAGGGCCACCACGGCGATGCCGTACGCCACCGCCCCGAAGACCAGGGCCCCGCCCACGCCCCAGCCGTCCGCCAGGAAGCCGACGAGCGCCGGGAAGAAGGCTCCCACCGCCCGCCCCGTGTTGTACGTGAACCCCTGTCCGGTGCCGCGCACCGCCGTCGGATAGAGCTCCGCCAGGAACGACCCGAAACCGCTGAAGATGGCCGACATGCAGAACCCCAGGGGAAAGCCGAGCACGAGCACCAGCCCGTTCGCACCGGCCGGGATGTGGGTGTACGCCACCACGCACACCGCGGACAGGACGGCGAACAGCACGATGTTGCCCTTCCGGCCCACCCGGTCCGTGAGGTACCCGCCGGTCAGGTACCCCAGGAACGCCCCGGATATCAGGAACGCGAGATAGCCGCCGGTCCCCACGACCGTCAGGCCCCGCTCCGCCTTGAGGTACGTCGGCACCCAGGTGGCGAGGGTGTAGTAGCCGCCCTGCACACCGGTCGACAGCAGTACCGCGAAGAGCGTCGTCCGCAGCAGCCCCGCCCGGAAGATCCCGGTGAAGGAGCCGCGCTCGGCGCTCTCCCGCCGTACCCGGGCCGCTTCCGGGGCGTCCTGGACGTGCCGCCGGACGTAGAGGACCAGCAGCGCCGGCAGCGCGCCCGTCCAGAACATCACCCGCCACGCCGTGTCGGCGTCCAGGAAGTGGAACACCAGCGTGTAGACGACCACGGCCAGCGCCCAGCCCGCCGCCCAAGCGCTCTGGACACCACCGAGCGTGCGCCCCCGGTGCCGGGCCGAGGCGTACTCGGCGACCAGGATCGCGCCCACCGCCCACTCCCCGCCGAAGCCCAGCCCCTGCAGGGCGCGGAAGACCAGCAGCGTCTCGTAGTTCGGCGCGAAACCGCACGCGACGGTGAAGACCGCGTAGGTGACCACCGTCGCCATCAGCGCCCTGACGCGCCCGATCCGGTCGGCGAGTATGCCCGCGAGCGCCCCTCCGACCGCCGACACGACCAGGGTGACCGTGGTGAGCAGCCCGGTCCGGCCGCTGTCCAGCCCGAAGTGGGCGGCGATGGCCACCATGCCCAGCGGCAGCGTGAAGAAGTCGTAGGAGTCCAGGGCGTAGCCGCCGAAGGCGCCGGCGAAGGCGCGCCTCCCGCGCGGCCCCAGGGCGCGCAGCCAGGCGAAGGGGCGCTCGCGGTCCGGCGGCTGCCCCGTCGAGGCCGGTTCGGTCCGGGCCGTACTCATCTGCACCTCGCAGTGGGTGAGGAGCGTGCTCGAGTGGGGACGTTCGGTGACGACGAAGGTAGAGGATCGTTGAACGATCCGACAAGGCCTGTGGATAACCCGTTCTCTACGATGTCCGCGACGGCCTCCACGACCCGTCGGCGACGCGGGCGATGCCGAGCGTTCCGGCGTTCCGGCGTCCCGGCATGGCGTCCCGGCGTCCCGGTGCGGCGGGGCGGACGCGGTGGCCGCGGACGAGGGGAGAGGTGCCGGCGGTGACGGAGAGCGGAGGCGCGGACGACCGTCCGCCGAGCGGGGGCGGGAATCCACCGGAGGGAGGCGGCGACGTGCCGCGAGCGCGAGGCGACCGCGTGAGTGCGGGCGGCAGGCGAACGGAAGCGGACGAAGGCGGGGGCGTGGCCGACGGCCTGGCCGCCGACCGGCCCCTGCTGGGGCGCACGAGCACGGCCGAGCGCGTCGCGGACATCCTGCGCACCCGTATCGCCGAGGGCTACTTCCCGCCCGGCACGCGGCTTCCCGAGGACGCCATCGGCGGCGCCCTCGGCGTCTCCCGCAACACCCTGCGCGAAGCGTTCCGCCTGCTCACCCACGAACGCCTGCTCGTCCACGAACTCAACCGGGGCGTCTTCGTCAGGGTGCTGGCCGTCGGTGACGTCGTCGACATCTACCGCACCCGGCAGCTGGTCGAGTGCGCGGTCCTGCACGACCTGGGCGATCCGCCTTTCCGCCTCGACGGCCTGGCCGCCGCCGTCGCGGAGGGGGAGCGGCACGCCCGCGCCAGCGACTGGAGGGGCGTCTCGACCGCCAACATCCACTTCCACCGGGAGCTCGTCGCCCTGGCGGGCAGCGAGCGCACCGACGAACTGATGCGCGGGGTCCTCGCCGAACTCCGCCTCGCCTTCCACGTGGTGGACGACCCGCGCACCCTGCACGAGCCGTACCTCGTGCGCAACCGCGAGATCCTGGACGCCCTCAGGGCGGGCGAGCGCACCGCGGCCGAACGCCTCCTCGCGGCCTACCTCGACGACTCCCGCGCCCGGCTCGTCGAGGCGTACACCCGCCGTCTGACGGGCCCGGCCGCTCCTCGCGCCTGACCGGGCCCCCTTCCCCTGCGCCCACCGAGCCCCTCCGGCCACCGGGCACGGGCCGACCCGTCCGACCCGCCCCGCCGGCCCGCACGACCCCCACCACCCCGCGCCGTTTCGACCGCTGTCACCGCGAGGACCTACTCTGTGCAACGTGACTTCGCCTGCCCCGACGGAACCGACGGAACTCGCGTCGCCCCAGCTCAGCGCGGCGCCGCGGCCCGCGCAGGGCCCGGCCGCCGACGAAGGGCTGGCGCGGCGCCTGCGCGCGCTCGCCTGCACCGCGCCCCTGCACGACCTGGACGTCCGCAAGGCGAACCTGGCCGGCGAGTTCTCGGTGTACGCGATGGCCGAGGTCGCCCTCGCCGCGATCGACCTCGTCACCCTCAACATGGACTTCGACACGGGCGCCGACCACGAGCAGATCGTCGCCCGCCTCGTGCCCCGCGTCGCCGCCCAGGCCCCGGAGCGCCCCGCCGCCGAGCACGAGCGCGTCGCCCGCTGGGTGCTGGAGAACCTCATCAACGTCGGCAGCGTCGACCGGGGCTTCCGGGCCGTGTACGGCACCTTCGGCCCCGACGGCGTGTACGTGCGCAGGGACTACGACTTCAAGCTCGTCGAGGAGGTCCCCGGGTACGGCGGCGGCGTCTACCTCCGCACCACCGACGAGGCGGTGAACGTCCTGGTGGGCGCCCTCGACACGGACGTCACCAGCGCCCAGATCGCCGCCGAGGTCAAACTGGAGGTGCTGATCAGCCGGGGCCGCCTCGCGGACGCCCAGCTCGCGGCGGAGCAGGCCCGCTACCGCACGGTCCAGTACGCCGAGACCCTCCGCAAGACGCTGGAGGCCACCCGGCGCAACGTCCGCGCCGTCGACTGGCTCCAGACGGTCCCCGACATGATCGAGGAGGCCCTCGCGCACGTGGCGGACCGCTACCGCCACGAGAACGCGATCCTCACCAACATCCGCAAGGCCCGCGACGAGGCCGAGGAGCCGGAGAACAAGCGCCGCGCCGCCGAGCTGGTCGACATAGTCAAGGACTGCATCCGCCGCCACACGCAGCTCCAGTCCCGCCTCCTGGAGGCCGGCCCCCTCTTCCGAGCCGAGCAGGACCGGCAGGCGTTCGCGCAGCCGGCCGCCCGCACCGGCCTCGACCTGTACGGGCAGCTCCTCGCACCGCTGCTGCCGCTCCCCGTCGAGCAGGCCATCCGCGTCACCGACACGTACTTCGCGCACGGCACGGGGCTGCGCACGCCCACCGCCGTCCGCGTCGGCGACCTGGTCGACCTGCTCCTCACCCCGCCCGTGGAGCGCGAACACCTCGGTGCCGAGATGCCCGAGCCCGACCTGATCGCCACCCCCGACGACAGCCGCTTCAGCGAGGAGCAGCTGGCCATGGCCATGGAGCTGCTGGACCTGGAGCACGACGCGCCCCGCCGCCTCTCCGGCCTCCTCGCCGAAGCCCGCCGCCGCGCCCCCGGTACCGAACTGCCGTACCTGGTCGCCCTGCTCGCCGTCCACGCGGCCAGCCCCCCGGTCGGCACGGCCTACCGCCAGGGCGAGGAGCGCCTGCTGTTCGCCGTCGACGACGGCGTGGAACTGGACGACCCGGAGTTCGGCGGCGCCGACCTGATCGTCGGTACGGCCCTGCTCGACGCCGCGGGCATGGCCGCCGACCGCGCGGACGCGTCATGACCCGCCCGCACCCGTCGTACGCGCCCCGCCCCCGCGCCGCCCGCCCGCACCCCCCGGCCGGGCCCGCCCGGCGCGCCCCCGCGGGCATCCGCCCGCACCCCCCGGCCGCCTGCCGGCCCGCAGTCCCGGCCGGCACGCGCGGGCACCCGCCGGCCCCCTCCCGGCCCCGCGCCTCCGCGGGCACCCGCCCACAGACCCCCACCGCCACCCCCACCCCCACCGCACCGACCCGCAGCATCGAGGAGCACCAGCCGTGAGCGACCACCACGCCGAGTACGCCGACGCGTGGAGCGAGCCCGAAGCCGAGCGGGCCCCCGAGCCCGCCGCCCCGTCCGCCGGCGGCGTCACCCCCGCCGACGCGGCCGACGCCGCCCGGCTCGTCTCCTTCGGGCTCCAGCCCAAGCTGCTCCCCGCACGCGACGCCGAATACGCCGAGCTGCTCCGCCGCTACCGCGACGACCCCGCCTTCGCCCGGCTCGCCGACGCCGTCGCCACCGGCCTCGGCCTGATCGTGCTCGAGGTGTCCCCGCGCGCGGGGATGGCCGTCACGGCGGCCGAGGACTCCGTGTTCGCCGTCCGCATGGGCGACTACGCGCGCCGTGCGTCCGCCGACTCGGCCGACCGCTTCCTGCACGGCCTGGCCCACCTGGCCATCGCCGCGCTGGCGTTCCCCCGGCCCGAGGACCTCGCCGACGACGGCTACATCGGCCGGATCACCGTCAACGGCGTCGACGCCTTCGTACGGCAGGCCTGCCGCCGCCTGGAGGAGCGCGCCGAGCGGGAGGGCGAGAACACCGACCCCGCCTCCGACGCGCCCGGACTGGAGGCCGCCTGGCGGACCTACACCCGCCGCAGCGCCACAGGCGCCACCAAGGACGCCCGCCGTCTCGCCGGTTCCACCACCGGCATCATCGGCAAGGCCGCCGCGTTCCTCACCGACTCCGGGTTCCTGCAGCGCACGGGAGACGACGCCGGGGGCACGTACCGCACCACCGCCCGCTACCAGCTCCAGGTCCGCGACATGGCGGGCAGCGCTGCCATGGCCGAACTCCTCGACCTGGGCGTCGTCCCCGTCACGGACGGCTCCGCCACCCTCCTGCCACCGCCGGAGGGCGACGACCTGGAGCTGGCCGCCGACGCGGGCCTGCCGTTCCACAGCTGAGCCCGCCCACCGGAGGAGGCCCCGCTCCCCGGGCCGCCCGCCCACGGGCAGCAGGACCGCCCCGGCCCGGGCCCCGCGGAACGCCCGCCCCGAGCCGCACCCGACCGCCCTCCGCACCGCCGCACGCACCCACCGCCCGGCCGGGACACCGTGCCGACGGGCCCCCTGACCCGCCCGCCACAGCACCCCGCCCACCACAGCACCCCGCCCCACCGACTCACCGACCCCCGCCCCCGAACTCCAGCCCCAGCCCCAGACCCCGCAACCGAACCCCCAGCCCCCTCCGATCCACCCCCACCGACGAGAGTCCGCCGCCATGTACGAGCTGTCCCGGGTCCGCCTCTACTCCATCGGACCCGCCGGTGCGCGCTACGCCGACACCGTCCTGGACCTGCGTGGAGTGGGCGCCCCCGTGCCCCATCCCGCCCCCACCCAGGCGGAGTTCTTCGAGGACGAGCCGGTCGGCCCGCCGCGCCGCCCCGCCCCCGCAGGCGTGCTGTTCCTGGAGAACGGCGGCGGCAAGTCCGTCCTGCTGAAGCTGATCTTCTCGGTGATGCTCCCCGGCCACCGCAACACCCTCGGCGGCGCCAGCTCCGGCGTGCTCCGCAAGTTCCTCCTCGCCGACGACTGCGGACACGTCGCCCTGGAGTGGCAGCACACCCTCACCGGAGAACTCGTCGTCGTCGGCAAGGTCAGCGAGTGGCGCGGCCGCCAGGTCTCCAACGACCCGCGCAAGTTCGCCGAGGCGTGGTACTCCTTCCGCCCCGGCCCCGGCCTCAGCCTGGACAACCTGCCCGTCGCCGAGTCCACCGCCGTCCGCCCGCAGGCCGAGGGCGCCTCGGGCGCCCAGGGCCGCCGCCGCACCATGAAGGGCTTCCGCGACGCCCTGACCGAGGCGGGCCGGGCCTACCCGCACCTGGAGGTGTACTGGGAGGAGATCCACGACCGCTGGAACGAGCACCTCGGCGACCTGGGCCTCGACCCCGAACTCTTCCGCTACCAGCGGGAGATGAACGCCGACGAGGGCGAGGCCGCCGGCCTCTTCGCGGTCAAGAAGGACTCCGACTTCACCGACCTCCTGCTGCGCGCCGTCACCGACACCCGTGACACGGACGGCCTCGCCGACCTCGTCAGCGGCTTCGGCAGCAAGCTCGGCCGCCGCGCCGAGCTGACCGCCGAACGCGACTTCACCGCCGGCTCCGTCGACCTCCTCGGCCGCATCGTCGAGGCCGCCGACGCCCGCTCCCGCGCACGGGACGTCCACGCCGCCGCGGAGCGCCGCACCCGCACCCTCGCCCGCCGCCTCTCCGCCCGCGCCGACGAGGAACGCGCCCGCACCGCCGACCTGGCCGAACAGGTCGCCGCCGCCGCCGACACCGTCACGGACGCCGAACGCGCCCGCGCCCGCAGCTCCCTCGTCGCCGCCGAGCTCGCCTACCGGCACGCCTCGCTGGCCCTCGCCGCCGCCGAGAAGGGCTCCGCCGCCCAGCGCCGCGAGCTGACCGACGCCCGCACCCTCCACGCCGCCTGGCAGGCCACCGAAGCCGTCCTGCGGCACCGCGCCGCAGCCGACCGCTCCGCGCGCGTGGCCGCCGCCATCCAGGAGGCCGAACGGGACGCCGCGCCCGCCCTGGCCGCCCGCGCCAAGGCCGCCGCCGACCTCGTACGCGCCCTGCACGCCGCCGCCGAGGACGGCGAACGCCACGCCGACGAGGAGGAGCGGCGCTCCGCCACCCTCCAGGCCACAGCGGAGACCGCGCACCGCGACGCCACCACCGCCGCCACCGAGGCCCAGCGCGCCCGCAGCGAATCCGGCCACCTGCGCCAGCGCCTCGCCGAGGTCGAACAGGAGACCGCCGAGGCCGTACGGGCGGGCTGGCTCGACGACACCGCCCCGGACGCCGACCCCGCGCGCGCCGCCCTCGCCGCCAGCGACGCGGAGAAGACCGCCGTCGCGGCCTGGGACACCGCCCGCGAGGCCGCACGAGCCGCCGCGGAACGCGCCCGCGAGGCGGCCGGCGAGGAGTCCCGCGCCGAGCTGGCCGCCGCCCGCGCCGCCGACGCCGCCCAGGCCGCCGACCACGCCTACCAGGCGGAGCGCCGCGCCGCCGAGGCCATCGCCGCCGACGAACGGCTCACCGAGCTCCTCGGCCTGCCGTCCGCCCCCCGGGTCCCCCAGCTGCCCCGGCAGAACACCGGCGAGGACACCCCGGCGCCCGCGGCGCCGGCCCCCCGCCCCGCCGTCCGGGACGCGCTGACCGCCGAGGACCTCGACCGGTACGCCGACGAGCTGCGGGAACTGCTCGACCAGCAGATCGCCTCCGCCGAACGCAAGCTGTTCGACCTGCGCACCGCCGCCGCCGACGACGCCCGCATCCTCGGCGCCCTCGGCGACGGCGGCCTCCTGCCGCCCGGCCCCGACGTCCTCGCCACCGTCGAGTTCCTCGGCGAGCACGGCATCCCCGCACTGCCCGGCTGGCGCTACCTCGCCCAGTCGGTCGACCCTGCCGAGCACGCGGCCGTCCTCGCCGCCCGCCCCGAGCTGGTCGACGGCGTCGTCGTCACCGACCCCCAGTCCTACGCGCGCGCCCGCGAGGCCCTGTCCGGCGCCGCCCTCCTCCCGCGCTCCGCCGTCGCGGTCGGCACCGCGGCGGCCCTCCTCGCCCCGGTGCCCCGACCCGGCGACGGCCACAGCGGCCGGAGCGGCGACGACGGCGACGGCGAGGACGGCCCGCGCGGCGAGGTGTTCCTCGTCCCGCCGAACCCGGCCATGCACGACGAGCACGCCGCCGACGAGGAGCGCCAGGCCCTCCGCGCCCGGGCCGCCGCCCGCGACGAGGAGATCCGCGCCCTCGCGGCCCGCCTCGCGGGCGACCGCTCCCTGGCCGCCCGCATCGGCTCCTGGCGGGCCGACTGCCCGCCCGGCATGCTCGCCGAACTCGCCGAGGCGGCCACCACCGCACGCGAGGCCGCCGAAGCCGCCGAGACCGCCCTCGCCGAGGCCCGCACCGCCCGCGCCGAAGCCGACGAGACGGCAGCCGAGACCGCCCGCGTGCGGGACGAGCGGCAGGAGACCGCCCAGCGCGCCCGCCGCGCCGCCGACGCCCTCGCCGGCCTCGCCCACCGCCTCAGGGAACGCGCCGGATGGCAGGTCCGCCTCCGCGAACTCGCCGACGAGGCCGCCGAAGCCGAGGCCCGCGCCCAGACCTGCCTCGAACGGGCCCGCGCCGCCGACGAGGACCGCCGCGCCGCCCAGCGCGCCGCCGACGACGCCCACCGCACCGCCCGCGCCCTGCGCGCCGAACGCGCGGAGATCGCCGGAGCCCCCGAGAACCTGCCCGAGGAGAAGCCGGACGGAACCGCCCTCCTCGACGGCGGCGTCCCCCGCCCCTCCCTCCCGGCCCTCCGCGAGGCGTACCGCGCCGCCTCGCGGCTGTACGAGAAGGTCGGCGTCGGCGCCGACCTGCGCGCCGAGCAGGCCCGCGCCGAGTCCGACGAGAGCGCCGCCCTCGCCGAGCTGGACCGCCTCACCAACAAGGTCCGCACCCGCGCCGCACAGCTCCTCGACGGCCCCGAGGGCGCCGACGGGCCGTCCCGCCAGGCGGCCGTGGCCCGCGCCGAGGCCCACGTCCAGCTATTGGAGTCCAGGGCGTCGGAGGCCAGCGAGAAGCTGGGTCGCCTGCGGGGCGAGGCCGAACGGCTCGCCCCTGCGGACGGCGACGCGCACACCGAGCTGCCCGAGGAGCTGGTCCCGGCCGGCGCCGAGCAGGCCCAGACCCTGCTGCGCACCGCCACCGGCGACCTGGCGGCCCGCACCGACGACCTGGAGACCGCCCGCGCCACCCACGCGCACCTGGTGCGCGCCCACCGCGCCGCCGAGGACGCCGCCAGTGCCTTCGGCGAGCTGGCCGCGCTCCTGCGCGACCTGCTGCGCGACCAGGCCGACGACGACCCGCAGGACCCGCAGCCCTACGCCGACTCGCTGGAGGAGGCCCGCCGTGCCGCGGCCGAGGCCCGGCGGTCCCTGCGCGGCTGCGCCGCCGACCTGTCCGCCGCCGACGCCGCCGTGCGCGAGGCGTGCGACGTGCTCGTACGGCACGCCAACTCCACCCGCTACGAGCAGGTCCGCACCCCGGCCCGGCAGCAGATCCGCGAACTGCCCGCGTCCGCCCTGCCGGAGCACGCCGCCAGGTGGGCCGAGGCGTTCGCCCCGCGCCTGCGCGTCCTCACCGACGAGCTGGCCCAGCTGGAGCGCAACCGCGACTCGATCGTGGACCGCCTGCGGGGCCTGGTCGAGTCCGCGCTGACCACGCTCCGCTCGGCCCAGCGGCTGTCCCGCCTCCCCGAGGGGCTCGGCGAGTGGTCCGGCCAGGAGTTCCTGCGCATCCGCTTCGAGGAGCCGGACCAGGCCACCCTGGTCGAGCGGCTCGGCGAGGTCGTGGACGAGGCGACCCGCGCCGCCGTCAGGAAGAACTCGGACCTGCGCCGCGACGGCATGTCGCTGCTGCTGCGCGGCGTCCACGCGGCCCTCCAGCCGAAGGGCGTCGCCGTCGAGATCCTCAAGCCGGACGCGGTCCTGCGCGCCGAGCGCGTCCCCGTGGGGCAGATGGGCGACGTGTTCTCCGGCGGCCAGCTGCTCACCGCCGCCATCGCCCTGTACTGCACGATGGCGGCGCTCCGCAGCAACGACCGGGGCCGCGACAAGCACCGGCACGCGGGCACGCTGTTCCTCGACAACCCGATCGGCCGCGCCAACGCCACGTACCTGCTGGAGCTGCAGCGGGCCGTCTCGGACGCCCTCGGAGTCCAGCTGCTGTACACGACGGGCCTGTTCGACACGACGGCACTCGCCGAGTTCCCGCTGGTCATCCGCTTGCGCAACGACGCGGACCTGCGGGCCGGCCTGAAGTACATCAGCGTCGAGGAGCACCTGCGGCCGGGCCTGCCGCAGCCCGCCCGCGAGGGGGAGCCGGCGGTGCACGGCGAGATCAAGGCGACCCGTGTGTTCACACGCGATACGACTCCGGTCCCGCAGCGGCAGAACGCCGGCTGACCCCGAGGTGGCGGCCGCCCCACCGAGCGGCCGCCACCCACCGCCCCGGCGCGCACCGCCCGCCAGTCCCGGCCATCGAACCCAGCGACGGGCCGACCGCCGCCCGTCCCGGCCCCCCGACCCGAGGCCCGTGACCGACCACCGGCACGAGCCGCACCACCGCCCCCGGAACCGAGCCCCCGGAGCAGCGGGGCCACACCGGACCGCGCTGCACACCCGGCGGCCCTGCAGCGCAAGGCACCTCACGCCCAGGACGCCACACACCGGGGCTCCACACCAGGACCCCCCCACACCAGAGGCACCCACGCCCGGTGGACCTCACGCCCGGTGGACCTCAGGCGCAGGGTTGTCCCACGCCCGGCGACCCTCAAGCCCGGGAGAGCTCACCCCGCCCCGCACGCGCGGCGGGCGCGCCCTGCCGACCCGTCCCGGTGGCCCCCAGTTCCCCGGCGGGCGCCTGCGCCGGAGCGTCCCCCGCCGTCTCCGGCGCCGCCTCCGGCACGGTCTCACCGCGCCGCGCCGACCGCCTGGCCGCCCGCGCCCGCTGTTTCCGTATCCGGCCCGCCTCCCGCGCGGCCCGCCGGGCCATGCGCCGCTCCCGCCGCAACTGGCGCGCCGTGCTGCTCGGCTCCGACACGACCCCGTTGCGCTGCTTCCACACCTGCCGCGTCACCCACACGTCGAGCACCGACCAGGTCGCCACCACCGTGCCCGCGATGGTGCTCAGCACCAGCGGGAACGCCAGCCAGGACCCGGCGAGCGTGAACAGGTAGGCCACGACCGCCTGTATGAGCGTCAGCGCGGCGATCAACCAGGCCCGCACCGCCGCCGTGCGCACCGGATCGGGCAGTCTGCGCCGCCCGACCGGCTCCTCCACCCACAGCTCACGCCGCCCCGTGCTCATCCACCGTCACTCCCCACCACTCGACCGACACCAGGGTGACTGCCCGCCTTGGACGGATTCACGCGGACGGCGCCCGCCGCCCCGCGCCGGCCGATGCCGTCGCCCCCCGTACCCACCTAGACGCGCCACCGCCCGGGAAGATTCCCGGAAGGTTCAGTTCCAGCCATCCGGCACATCGCCGAAAATGACGCACCGCCAGGCATAGCCCGGCGCGGCCGCCTTCGCCAACTCCTTTGATAGCAGGACAAGTCATGATCAAGAACGAGGGAGGCGGCCGAAAAGCGACTGGGCTCACCTTCGAGTCGGCCTGGTGACAGTAGTAGGCTCGCGCCGTTTGTTGCCGAGTTGATGTGTGCACCTCGCGCCGCGCCGGGCGGCCGGGCGAGCTGGGGGAGGCCATGGGCTTTCGCGGAAGGTCGATCCGCAGGAAGATCGTGGCGCTGCTGCTCGTCCCGCTCCTGTCCCTCACCGGACTCTGGGGTTTCGCCACCTTCATCACCGGCCGCGAGGCCACCCACCTCCTCGACGTCTCCCAGATCATGCAGAGGGTCGGCTACCCGCTCGAAGAGGCCGTCCACGTCATCCAGCGCGAACGCCGGCAGAGCCTCCTCTACCTGGCCGACCCGCGCACCGCGGACGCCCTCACCACCCTGCGCCGCGACCGCGAGGCCACCGACCGCGCCCTGACCGCCCTGCGCGCCCAGGCAGGCGACCAGCGGGTGCAGGACGCCCTGCACGAAACCGCCGCGAAGCAGCTCACGTCGCTGCTCACCGCCTTCGACGGCCTGGCGACACTGCGCCACTCCGTCGACACGGGAGCCGTCGGCCGCCTCCAGGCGCTGGAGTTCTACAACCGGCTGATCGACCCCGGCTACAGCTTCCTCGTCCACGTCCACGCCATCGACAACGTCGAGATGGAACGGCAGGGACGCGCCCTCGTCGGCCTCGCGCGGGCCCGCGAGATGCTCGCCCGTGAAGACGCGCTCGTGGTCTCCTCACTGGTCAGCGACCGCCTCACCGCCGAAGAGGTCCGCCTCGTCTCCGACCTGGTGGCCCGCCGCCGGCAGTTCTACGAGACCAGCCTCGAGGTCCTGCCGCTGTCCGAGCGCGACACCTTCCACGCGTACTGGAACAGCCCCGAGACGCAGCCGCTGCGCCAGGCGGAGGAGGCCCTCATCGCCGCCGGGGCCACCGACGACCCCCGGGCCACCGACGTCGCCCGCTGGGAGGACGCCACCACCACCGTCCTCGGCGGCCTCGCCGCAGAGAACCGGCTGGCCGGCGACCGCTACCAGGAGCGCGTCGAACCCGCCGCGTACAGCGTCCTGCTCAAGGCGGGCGTCGCGGGCGTTCTCGGCTTCCTCGCCGTCCTGTCCTCCCTGGTCGTCTCCGTACGCGTCGGCCGCGGCCTCGTCCGCGACCTCGGCCGGCTCCGCAAGGAGGCGCAGGAGGTCTCCGGCACCCGGCTCCCGAGCGTGATGCGCCGCCTCGCCGCGGGGGAGCACGTCGACGTGGAGACGGAGGTGCCCCGGCTCGAGTACGACAAGGACGAGATCGGCCAGGTCGGCCAGGCCCTCAACACCCTCCAGCGGGCCGCCGTGGAAGCCGCCGTCAAGCAGGCCGACATGCGCCGCGGCGTCTCCGAGGTGTTCGTCAACCTCGCCCGCCGCAACCAGGTCCTCCTCCACCGCCAGCTCACCCTCCTCGACGCGATGGAACGCCGGACCGAGGACACCGGGGAACTGGCCGACCTGTTCCGGCTCGACCACCTCACCACGCGCATGCGCCGCCACGCCGAGGGCCTGGTCATCCTCTCCGGCGCCGCGCCCTCCCGGCAGTGGCGCAAACCCGTCCAGCTGATGGACGTGGTCCGCGCGGCCGTCGCGGAGGTCGAGGACTACGAGCGCATCGAGGTGCGGCGCCTGCCGCGCATCGGCGTGGCCGGGCCCGCCGTCGCGGACCTCACCCACCTCGTCGCCGAACTCCTCGAGAACGCGACGGTCTTCTCGCCGCCCCACACGGCCGTCCAGGTGCAGGGGGAACGCGTCACCAACGGCTTCACCCTGGAGATCCACGACCGGGGGCTCGGCATGTCCCAGGAGGACCTGCTCGACGCGAACCTCCGCCTCGCCGAGACACCCGAGTTCGAGCTGTCCGACACCGACCGGCTGGGCCTCTTCGTGGTCAGCCGCCTCGCCCGGCGCCAGCACGTGAAGGTCTCGCTCCAGCCCTCCCCGTACGGCGGGACGACGGCCGTCGTGTTCATCCCGGCCGACCTGCTCACCGAGGCCCCCGAGACACAGGGGTCCGGCTTCCGGCTGGACCGCAAGACGCCCGACCGCCGCGCCGCCGACGCGCCCAACCGGCGGACCGCGCTCACGCAGGTGTCCTCCCTCCTCGACGGCCCGATCGAACTGGACGGACCGCTCGACCTCCTCGACGACCTGCCCGCCGCCCTCGGCCACGACCGGCGGGACGACGAGGATCCCGGCCACGGACTCTTCCGCCCCCGCCCGCCGCTGCGGCCCGCCGACGCCCCGCACGGCGAGGGCCAGGACCACCACGAGGAGCCCGGCCGGCCCGCCCGGCACCTGCGCCACGCCGAGCGGGAGCAGACGCCCGACGGCACGGCCGAGCACCTCGCCCAGCCGGTACCGCTGCCCCGCCGCAAGCCCGCCCTCGTGGCCCGCCACGGCCGCCGCGTGGACACCGCGGACACTCCGGACTCCCCGGACGCCGACGGCGCCCCCGGTCCCGGCGGGCCCCTGCGCGACGCCCGCGCCACCCGCCAGCCGAACGGCGCCGACCGCCCCGTCCCCGGCGACCGCGCCGACCACGGCGGCGACCGCCCCGGCGAGGCCCCCGACGGCGCCCCGGCCCCGGCCCCGGCCGCGCCCCGAGCCGCCGGCCGAGGCGACCGCCGCCCCCCGGACACCGGCGCCCCCGCACCCGCCCCCGCGCCCCCGTCCGACGAGACCGCCCCGCCTTCCGGCGGCCTGCCCCGCCGCGTACGCCAGGCCAGTCTCGTCCCGCAGCTCAGGGAACAGGCCGAACCGGCCGCGGGGCGCTCCGCCCCGGCGGAGCCCCGCGGCACGGAGCGCGACGCCCAGCAGGTCCGCAACCGCATGGCCGCGATGCAGCGAGGCTGGCAGCGCGCCCGTACCGAGACAGCACCAGGAACGACACCGGAGGGGGACGGTCGATGACCGCACCGAACACCGCAGCATCCAACTCAACCGGCGAGCTGAACTGGCTCCTCGACGAACTGGTCGAGCGGGTCGGCTCCATCCGCAAGGCCCTGGTCCTCTCCAGCGACGGCCTGCCCACGGGCGGTTCCAAGGACCTCAGCCGCGAGGACAGCGAGCACCTGGCCGCCGTCGCCTCCGGCTTCCACAGCCTCGCCAAGGGCGTGGGCCGCCACTTCGACGCGGGCCAGGTCCGCCAGACCGTCGTCGAACTGGACGAGGCGTTCCTCTTCGTCACCGCCGCGGGTGACGGAAGCTGCCTCGCCGTCCTCGCCGACGCCGACTCCGACGTGGGCCTCGTCGCCTACGAGATGACGCTCATGGTGAAGCGCGTCGGCGCCCACCTGGCGACCGCCCCCCGCTCCGGCCTGACCACCGGCGGGTGAGGGGGGATGCCGTGAGCGACGCATCGGCCGGACAGCTGAGACGCGCACGCCGCACCGGCGACGCGCACCACTGGTTCGACGACGAGGCGGGGCCGGTGGTGCGCCCGTACGCGATGACCCGCGGACGCACCACCAGCCCCACCCGTCACCGGCTCGACCTGATCGCGCTGGTCGTGCCCGAGCCCGCCGCCGACGACCCGGGCCGCGACGAGACACTCTCCCCGGAACACGTGGAGATCGTCGAGCGCTGCGGCGAGTACCCCCAGTCGATCGCCGAGCTCGCCGCCGGGATGGACCTGCCCGTCGGGGTGGTCCGTGTCCTGGTCGGCGACCTCGTCGAGGACGAACTGGTCCACGTAACCCGTCCCGTTCCGCCGGCCGAGCTGCCGGACGTGAGCATTCTGCGTGAGGTGATCAATGGCCTTCGGGCGCTCTAGCCGCAAGGGTCCGCCGCCGGTCGAGCCGGTGACGCTGAAGATCCTGGTCGCGGGCGGGTTCGGGGTGGGCAAGACCACGCTGGTCGGGTCGGTGAGCGAGATCCGGCCGCTGCGCACCGAGGAGAACCTGACCGAGGCGAGCCGGCCGGTCGACGACCTGGCCGGTGTCGAGTCCAAGTCCACGACGACCGTGGCCATGGACTTCGGCCGGATCACCCTCCGCGACGACCTGGTGCTGTACCTGTTCGGCACGCCGGGGCAGGACCGCTTCTGGTTCCTCTGGGACGAACTGGCGCAGGGCGCCCTCGGGGCGGTGGTCCTGGTCGACACCCGCCGCCTGGAGGACTCCTTCGCGTGCATCGACTACTTCGAGCGGCGCGGCATACCCTTCGCGGTCGCCGTCAACTGTTTCGAGGGCGCCGACGCGCACCCCCCGGAGGCCGTCCGGGCCGCGCTCGACCTCGACCCGGAGGTACCGCTGCTGATGACGGACGCCCGGCGGCGCGAGGCCGTCAAGGAGGTCCTCGTCGCGGTGGTGCGGCACGCGATGACGTTCACCGAGCCCACGCCGGAGCCGGCCGCGACCTGACCGCCTCGACGGGAAAGTCGAAGTAGGTGTCGGGGAACGGCTCCGGCCGGTACGTGAAGTGCCACCACTCCTCCGGCAGGTTCACGAACCCCTCCGCCGCGAGCACGCCCCGCAGCAGGTCCCGGTTCGCCCGCGCCGCGCCCCGCACGCGCGGGTCGTCGGTGTGCGACAGCGGGTCGAAGCAGTCGAAGGCCGTACCCATGTCCACCGAGTCGTCCGGGAACCGCGCCTCCCGCGGCGCCGTACAGTCCACCAGCGGCTCTCCCGGTACGTACGGACGCGCCGGCTCCCTCGGCAGCCGCACCAGCGTGACGTCCACCGTCGAGCCGCGGCTGTGCCCGGACCGCTCGGCGACGTACCCGTCCGCGAACAGCCGCGCCTTGTCCACGCGCGGATAGAAGGCGGCCTTCATCCGCTGGTCCGCCGGGTCCCGCGCCCACCGCACGAAGTGGTCCACGGCCCGCTGCGGCCGGTAGCAGTCGTACACCTTCAGCGACAGGCCGCGCCGCAGCAGCCGCGCCTGCGCCCGGTGCAGCGCACGGGCGGCGGGCCGCGTCAGCAGGCACACCGGTGCCCGGTACCCGTCCACCGGGGTCCCCACGAAGGTGTGCGCCGTGGCGTACCGCATCTCCTGGAGGACCGTCGGGTCCACCGCCCGCAACTCCACGAACGTGCCCGCCCCCGCACCCTCCGCCACGACCCCACCCGCCGTCCCCCCGCGCACCGCCCCACTCCCCGCCGCCCCCGCGAGCCCGCTCCCACCGCCCACGTCCCCACCGCCCACGTCCCCGCCAAGCGCGCGACCGCCGAGCACGCCCCCACCCGACGCGGCCTCACGGACCGCCGCCGGACCCGCCACCGTCCCGGCCGCCGGGGGAGCGAGGGCCAGGGCCCCCAGGACGACAGCGGCGACCGCACCCCGCGCACCGGCGGCAGTTCCCTTCATGCCACCCCGTCTACCCCCGGCCCGGCCCTCGGTACAGTGCGCCCCGTGCACCCCACCCATTGCGCCCACTGCGGCACCCCGTTCGCCGACCCCGACGGCCCCTGGCCCCGCACCTGCCCCTCCTGCGCCATCCCCACCTACCGCAACCCCCTCCCCGTGGCGGTCGCCCTCCTGCCCGTCACCGGACCGCGCGGCACCGGCCTCGTCGTCATCACCCGCACCATCGAGCCCGAGCGCGGCGGAGTCGCCCTCCCCGGCGGCTTCATCGACCACGCCGAGGACTGGCGCGGCGCCGTCGTCCGCGAGCTGTGCGAGGAGACCGGCATCGAGGCGCCCGCCCACGACGTCCGCCTGGCCGACGCCATGAGCTCGCCCGGCGGGCACCTCCTCCTCTTCGGCCTGCTCCCGGAGCGCCCCGCGAGCGCGCTGCCGCCCTCCGCGCCGACCGCCGAGACCAGCGGCCACCACATCCTGTACGCACCGGCCCGCCTCGCCTTCCCCCTCCACACCGAGGCCGCCCGCAAGTGGTTCGCCGGCCACTACGCACACCCGAGCCGGTAGGAGCGCCCGCCCAGCACGGTCGCCCGCCTGGAAAGCGGGAACGGCCACCCGCCCGGTACGAACGCCCGACGACGCACGAGCGACCGCCCCACACCCGCACCGCCCCCCCCCCGCAACCACCGCACCCGCACCGTTCCAGCCCCCCGCAGCCCCCACACCCGCGCCGCCCGCCCGGCACCGCCCGCCCCGCTACCCCGCCCCGCCCAGCCCCCGCACCCGCACCCCCTCCGGCCCCACGGCCACCGTCCCCTCGCCCGTCACACGCTCCACCCGCACCTCGCCGCCCTTCCACCGCGACACGTACCGCTCCACCTCCGCCGGGTCCCACCCGTCACCGGTGTCCCGCACGAGGAGACCGCCCCCCGCCCGGTCGGAAGCCGGCGCCCACACCTCCAGCTCCACCGCCCCGCCGGCACCCCGCACCGGAACCACCGCCCCCGCCCGCGCCAGCACCGGCACCCGCGACAGCGGCGCGTCCACCAGCACCAGCCCCGGCCCCTCGTACGCCCGCTCCGTCGCCACGTCGTACCAGCGGCCCCGCGGCAGCCGCACCACCCGCCGCCGCGCGCCCCGCGCCAGCACCGGCGCCACCAGCAGCGCGTCCCCCAGCAGGAACGCGTCCCCGCAGTCCCGCAGGCGCCGGTCCTCCGGCGCCGCCCACCACAGCGGGCGCGCGTACGGCGCCCCCGTCAGCCGGGCCAGCCGCGCCAGCGTCACGAAGTACGGCCGCAACCGCTCCCGCTCCGCCATCGCCTCGCGCGCGTGCTCCAGCGCCTCCGCGCCGAACTCCCACGGCTCCCGCCGCCCCGCGTCGATCGCCGAGTGCGTACGGAACAGCGGCAGCCACGCCCCCAGCTGCAGCCACCGCAGATACAGCTCGGGCGACGGATGGCCGTCGAAACCGCCCACGTCGGGACCCGAGTACGGCACCCCGCACAGCCCCAGCCCCAGCACCAGGGCCAGCGACGCCCGCAGCCCCGGCCACCCCGTCGCCACGTCCCCCGACCACGTGCCGCCGTACCGCTGCATCCCCGCCCAGCCGGACCGGGAGAACAGGAACGGCCGCTCCTCCGGCCGCAGCCGCGCCAGCCCCTCGTATCCGGCGCGCGCCATCGCCAGCCCGTACACGTTGTGCGCCTCCCGGTGGTCACCGCCCCGGCCCTCCAGGGAGTGCCGGGCCGACCGCGGCAGCGTCATGTCCCCGAACGGCGTGAACGACACCGGCTCGTTCATGTCGTGCCACACCCCCGAGAAGCCCTGCTCCAGCCGCTCCGCGTACAGCCCGCCCCACCACCGGCGCACCTGAGGGTCGGTGAAGTCCGGATACACGCACTCACCCGGCCACACCACCCCCCGCACCACCTCCCCGCGCGCGTCCCGCACGAAGGCCCCCCGCGCCCCCACCCGCGCGCCGCTCCCGTACACCGCCCCGCCCGGCTCCGCCTTCACCGCCGGGTCCACGATCGACACCAGCCGCACCCCCCGCTCCCGCAGCTCGGCCGCCAGCCCCGGCAGATCCGGGAACCGCTCCCGGTCCACCGTGAACACCCGGTGCCCCTCGTAGTGGTCGATGTCCAGGTGCACCGCCGACAACGGCAGCCCCCGCTCCCGGTACCCGGCCACCACCCGCCGCACCTCCTCGGCGCTCCCGAACCCCCACCGCGCGTGCTGCGGCCCCAGCGCCCACGACGGCGGCACCGCCGGAGCACCCGTGAGCTGCGCCCACCCGTGCGCGATCCGCGCCGGCGACCCCACCACCACCCAGCAGCGCAGCGGCCCCCCGTCCATCCGCACCTCGCTCAGCCCCGGCCGGTCGTGCCCCGACCCCGCGCCCTCACCGCCCTCCCGCAGCGACACCCGCCCGTCCCACGTGCTGTCGTAGAACGCCAGGTGCGTCCCCGCGTCCGCCACCACCCACTGCACCGGCATCGTGAGGTACAGCGGATCGGTCCCCGGCCCGAACGCCCCCCGCGGATCGGAGTTCCACAGCCGGTACGTCCCCTCCGGCAGCCGGGGCCCCGCCGCCCGCCCGCCCAGCCCGAAGAACCGGGCGTCCGCCGGGACCTCCGACCGCTGCACCCACCGCGCCCCGCCCCCGCCCACCGGCTCCCACCAGCGCGGCGGCAGCTCCCGCCGCAGCACCACCCCGCCCGGCGTCCGCACCTCCACCGCGCCGTTGCGCGACACCGCCACCGTCACCCGCTCGGCCACCACCCGCCAGCCGCCCTCCGTGTCCGGCTCCAGCACCACGCGCCCGTCCGGCTCCGGCACCTCACCCGCCAGCGCGTACGACGGCAGCGGCTCCGCCCCGTCCCACCCCCAGAACACCGCCGCCCCCGCCGTCACGCACACCCGCAGCTCCGACCGCGCGAACCGCACGATCCCCCCGCCCGGCAGCGGCTCCGCCCCCACCACCCGACCCGGCACCCGCGCCCGCTCGGGCCCCCGCCGCGGCAGCCCCGCGGCATCCGCCCGCCGCTGACGCCACACCGAGCGCAGCGCCCGAGGACCCCGCACCCTGCCGAACACCCACATGGAACGCACCAGCTCACGACCGCTCATGGCGCTCACCCTGCCACCCGCCGAGCCGCCGGCGGGAGGCGTTCAGCAACCGTTCACCCGTGGTGACACCACATGTTCAACAAGCCGACCATGGGTGGGCAGACCTGGTGCGAAACCCCTCCCCGTGGCATCGTCCCTGTGAGCCGCGTCCGCGCACACCCAGCACGTGCGCGGACCACACGCAGATCCGCGTACAGCCAGGGAGCACACCCCCATGACATCGACGTCAGCGACAGCGCACTCCGAGCCAGCCGAGCCGCTCTGGCAGCCGGACCAGGACCGCATCGCCTCCGCCGCGGTCACCCGCTTCCAGGCCTGGGCCGCGGAGCGCCACGGGGCCCCCGCGAACGGCGGATACCCGGCACTCCACCGCTGGTCCACCGACCACCTCGACACCTTCTGGCAGGCCGTCACCGAATGGTTCGACGTCCGCTTCGCCACCCCCTCCACACGCGTACTCGGCGACCGCGCCATGCCCGGCGCCCAGTGGTTCCCCGGCGCCACCCTCAACTACGCCGAGCACGCCCTGCGCGCCGCCGACCAGCGGGCGGACGCCCCCGCCCTCCTCCACGTCGACGAGACCCACGAGCCGACCCCCGTCACCTGGGCCGAACTGCGCCGCCAGGTCGCCTCCCTCGCCGCCGAGCTGCGCGCCATCGGCGTACGCCCCGGCGACCGCGTCAGCGGCTACCTGCCCAACGTCCCGCAGGCCGTCACCGCCCTCCTCGCCACCGCGGCCGTCGGCGGCGTCTGGACCAGCTGCGCCCCCGACTTCGGGGCGCGCAGCGTCCTCGACCGCTTCCAGCAGGTCGAGCCCGTCGTCCTGTTCGCCGTCGACGGCTACCGCTACGGCGGCAAGGAGCACGACCGCCGCGACACCGTCGCCGAACTCCGCCGCGAACTGCCCACCCTCCGCGCCGTCGTCCACATCCCCCTCCTCGGCACCGACGCCCCCGAGGGCGCCCTCTCCTGGGACGCCCTCACCTCCACCGACGCCGAGCCCCGCTACGAGCAGGTCCCCTTCGACCACCCCCTGTGGATCCTCTACTCCTCCGGGACCACCGGCCTGCCCAAGGCCATCGTCCAGTCCCAGGGCGGCATCCTCCTGGAGCACTTCAAGCAGCTCGGCCTCCACTGCGACCTCGGCCCCGACGACGTGTTCTTCTGGTACACCTCCACCGGCTGGATGATGTGGAACTTCCTGGTGTCCGGCCTCCTCACCGGCACCACCGTCGTCCTCTACGACGGCAGCCCCGGCCACCCGTCCGTCGACGCCCAGTGGCGCGTCGCCGAACGCACCGGCGCCACCCTCTTCGGCACCTCGGCCGCCTACGTGATGGCCTGCCGCAAGGCGGGCGTCCACCCGGCCCGCGACCACGACCTGTCCAAGGTCACCTGCGTCGCCACCACCGGCTCGCCACTGCCGCCCGACGGCTTCCGCTGGCTCCACGACGAGTTCGCCGACGCCGGCCACGACCTGTGGATCGCCTCCGTCAGCGGCGGCACCGACGTCTGCAGCTGCTTCGCCGGAGCCGTCCCCACCCTCCCCGTCCACATCGGCGAACTCCAGGCCCCCTGCCTGGGCACCGACCTCCAGTCCTGGGACCCGAACGGCAAGGCCCTCGTCGGCGAGGTGGGCGAACTCGTCGTCACCAACCCCATGCCGTCCATGCCGATCCGCTTCTGGAACGACCCCGACGGCAGCCGCTACCACGACAGCTACTTCGACACCTACCCCGGCGTCTGGCGCCACGGCGACTGGATCACCGTCACCGACCACGGCTCCGTCGTCATCCACGGCCGCTCCGACTCCACCCTCAACCGCCAGGGCGTCCGCATGGGCAGCGCCGACATCTACGAAGCCGTCGAGCGCCTCCCCGAGATCAGGGAATCCCTCGTCATCGGCCTGGAGGAGCCCGACGGCGGCTACTGGATGCCGCTCTTCGTCCACCTCGCCGACGGCGCCACCCTCGACGACGCGCTCGTCGACCGCGTCAAGCGCACCATCCGCGCCGAACTCTCCCCCCGCCACGTCCCCGACGAGATCATCGAAGTCCCCGGCGTCCCCCACACCCTCACCGGCAAGCGCATCGAGGTCCCCGTCAAGCGCCTCCTCCAGGGCACCCCCCTCGACAAGGCCGTCAACCCCGGCTCCGTCGACAACCTCGACCTGCTGCGCTTCTACGAGAACCTCGCCCACGACCGGGCGCGCAAGCGCGCCGACTGACCGGCCCACCGCCACTGTCAGTCCCCCTGATTACGCTGAGTGAGCATCGAGCACCAGCCGATCACCAGGGGGACCCATGGCACACCCGACCAGGAACACCACGGCGCTGCGGCACGCCCTGCGCCGCGAAGTCCCGGCCACCCTCGGCGTCCTCGCCGACGAGCAGGACTTCGCGGCCATGCGCCGCTACGCCAGCTTCCCCTTCGACGACCACCCCGCCTACCTCCGCGCGACCGAGCGCCTCCTGCGCACCCTCGCCGCCGACGGCATCCACACGACGGTCACCCTCTTCGACCCCGAGGACTACGCCGCGTACTGCGCGGACACCGGAATCGACCCCGACTCGCGCACCAGCCGCACCCGCTACACCGCCGAGTCCGCCGCCCGAGGCGCCCGCGTCCCCTACACCGGCCAGCCCATGGGCCGACTGCTCGCGCTCCTCGTCGACGCCGCCGTCCGCCACACCACCCGGGCGTACGCCACGCTCCTCCTCGACGAAGCCGGCCCGTGCGCCGACTGCGGCCAGGACATCGGCCGCGCCGCCCTCGACCAGGCCGCCGACACGGTCCTGCGCATCCTCCACCTCGCCGGACCCGGCAGGCACCAGCTCGTCTGCAGCGTCCCCGCCGCCGACGAGCACCTGCTGGCAGCCCTGCGCACCGACACCCCGCACCCCGACCACCCGGAGACGGCCGACCCGGACCACCCGGACACGGCACCCACCGGCTCCGCACCCCTCGACTCCGCCGAGGGCACGGAGTTCCTCACCGTCCTCGCCGCCGGCATCGCCCGCACCACCCCCGGCGGCCTCGTCCTGCGCACCAGCACGCCCGGCCACCCCGACCGCCTTCGCGGATGGCGCCTCGACCACGGCCGCCTCGTCCCCCTCACCGAGGCCGAGGTCTTCGACGCGTACTGCACCGACGCCCGCACCGGCGAACCACTGCCACCCGAGCCCGGCGTCGAGTACCGCCCCGGCTTCGACCTCACCCCCGACGACGGCCACCCCACCCACCACTGACCCGCGGACACGGCGAAGGGGCCCTCCCGCCGGGAAGGCCCCTCACGCCCCACTCACCACCGGCTCAGCGGCGGCACACCGGCCTCACTCGCCGGACAGCACCGCCTGCGCGGCGACCCGCGCCTCCTGGGCCGAGTCCGCGGCCCGCGCGGCGGCGGCGGCGCGCTCGCACTGCGCCAGCGTGTACTTCGCCAGCGTCGCCCGCACATACGGAATCGACGCCGCACCCATCGAGAGGGAGGTGACCCCCAGACCCGTCAGCACACACGCCAGCAGCGGATCCGCCGCGGCCTCACCGCACACCCCGCAGCTCTTGCCCTCGGCCCGCGCCGCCTCGGCGGCCATCGCCACCAGGTCGAGGAGCGCCGGCTGCCACGGGTCCTGCAACCGCGACACCGCCCCCACCTGCCGGTCCGCCGCGAACGTGTACTGCGCGAGATCGTTCGTCCCCAGCGAGAGGAACTCCACCTCCCGCAGGATCGACCGCGCCCGCAGCGCCGCCGACGGGATCTCCACCATCGCGCCGAACTTCGCCCGCAGCCCCGCCTCGCGGCACGCGTCCGCGAACGCCTTCGCGTCGGCCCGGTCCGCCACCATCGGCGCCATGACCTCGAGGTACACCGGCAGCCCCTCGGCCGCCTTCGCCAGCGCGGTCAGCTGCGTCCGCAGCACCTCGGGGTGGTCCAGCAGCGTCCGCAGCCCCCGCACGCCCAGCGCGGGATTCGGCTCGTCCGCCGGTGTCAGGAACGCCAGCGGCTTGTCCGCCCCCGCGTCCAGCACCCGCACCACGACCCGGCCCTCCGGGAACGCCTCCAGGACCTTGCGGTACGCCTCGACCTGCTTCTCCTCCGACGGCGCCCGCTCACTGTCGTCGAGGAACAGGAACTCCGTACGGAACAGCCCGACGCCCTCGGCCCCGGCCTCGACAGCCGCCGGCACGTCCGAGGGCCCGCCGACATTGGCCAGCAGCGGCACCCGGTGACCGTCCGACGTGGCACCCGGACCGGTCGAGGCCGCCAGCGCCGCCTTCCGCTCCCGCGCGGCACGCTCCATCTCGGTCCGCCGCTCCTCGCCCGGCTCGACGAACACCTCGCCCGTGCTGCCGTCCACCGCGATCACGGTGCCCTCGGCCAGTTCGCACGCACCGGGCAGCGCCACCACGGCCGGCACGCCCAGCGCCCGCGCGAGGATCGCGCTGTGACTGGTCGGCCCGCCCTCCTCGGTGACGAAACCGAGCACCAGGGAGGGGTCCAGCAGCGCCGTGTCCGCCGGCGCCAGGTCCCTGGCGATCAGCACGTACGGCTCGTCACTGTCCGGCACACCCGGCATCGGCACACCCAGCAGCCGCGCCACGATCCGGTTGCGCACGTCGTCGAGGTCCGCGACCCGCCCCGCCAGGTACTCCCCGGCACTCGCCAGCAGCGCCCGGTACGCGGCGAACGCGTCGTACACGGCCCGCTCGGCGGTGGACCCCACGGCGATACGACGCTCCACGTCGGCCATCAGCTCGGGGTCCTGCGCCATCATGGCCTGGGCCTCCAGCACGTGCTGGGCCTCACCGCCGGCGAGGTTGCCCCGCGCTATGAGGTCGGCGGCCACCGCCTCGACCGCCTTGCGGGCGCGACCCTGCTCCCGCTCCGCCTCCT